>JAISMG010000038.1 GCA_031276875.1 Candidatus Peribacteria bacterium
TTAGGGGCTTTCGCTAAATACACAGCAAGCTGAAACAAAAACACTTTACACTCTGGCATTCAGATTTTCACCACTGCATCATATACCTGATTGGCTAACAAGAGAGCATTATTGTCTGCTGGTCCAATATCTTCTGAAGCAAAACGCAACAAACGACGTGCTAGATAACGTGGGTCTTCACCAGCCACTAACATCCTCTGTATCCGATAACACGCTGCGTGAGGGTCGCTATCACGGAGGGATTTATGCACGGCTGAAATGATATTGTAATGCTCCTCGCCGTCGCGGTCATAATACATCGGCTTGCCAAACGCTTTCTGGATAATCTCAGAACTCAGCACGCCATCAGGCGACATCATCATCGCTGCTTCTAAAAGATTGCAAGCACTACGCAGGTCGCCATTGGCTAAACTCGCAATCGCAGTCAATACTTCATCAGTAAGCTGAACATTAGGAAAAAAAGTCTGAATTTTTTTCTGATTTTGCTGAAAAAACTGTACGATATCCGCTTCACGCAATGGCTCAAAAACCAGCACTTTGGTGCGGGAAAGCAACGCGTTATTGATAGTAAAACTGGGATTTTCTGTCGTTGCACCTATCAACGTAATCAATCCACTTTCTACAAACGGAAGCAAAGCGTCTTGTTGGGCTTTATTCCAGCGGTGAATTTCGTCGAGGAAGAGCAAAGTTTTTTTCCCATAGGCTTTATTGGTTTCTGCGTGTTCGAGAATGAGGGTTAAATCCTCTTTTTTACTTTTTACTCCCGAAAGTTCAAAAAAATCTGCCTGCAAAACGTGAGAAAGAATGTGTGCCAAGGTGGTTTTTCCACATCACGGTGCTCCCCAGAAAATCATTGATGGCACTTGTCCTTTTTCGAGGAAAGAGGTAATAGTTTGGCGAAGAGGTTCTTGACCGACCATCTGGTCTAGGCTGGTAGGACGAAGAGCGTAAGCGAGAGGTTGGTGCATAAGGACGAATAGGAAAAAATAAAGTTTATGGTCTGAACTGTGGAAGATATTGTCCCAATAAAATCGCTATGGCTGTTAATCCCAAAATCCCTTGAATAAGCCACAGTTTCATTACTATTGTACCTTCTTTCATTCCTTTATGCTCTAAATAATGATGGAAAGGTGCGATAGGAAACAGCTTTTTTTTGAAACATTTTTTCCAAAACATTTGCAAAGCACTACTCCCCAATTCCACGATAAACAGCAGAAACAGCACCGCAAACGGCAAGATAACCCCTATTCTCATATTGAGTAAATACAGCGTAGAGGCAATAATTCCTCCAAGAGCAAACGCACCACTATCGCCCATAAAAAGCTTTGCAGGATTGATATTGTAAAACATAAACGCGATTAAAATCGCCACCGCAACCCCAAGCACCGTAGTGGCAATATAGGTATGATTGAGAAACGTAGCCACTGCCAGCACCACCAACACAATACTACTCATCCCACTCGCCAATCCATCCAATCCATCAGAAATATTGATAGCATTAACAATCAATATTGTGGAAATGAATGTTAAAAGCGGAGATAAAAATCAGATTTCTAGTCTGCCTGCAAACGGTCGCAAATTGACGTAATCCACGCCCAGTTTGACATAAAATCGATAAGAAATCCACGCTGAAAAGAGGATCATTCCAATCATTTTGGCTCTAATGCTCAAGCCTTTTACTTTGCCGATATTTTTGATATTGAGGATATCATCAATCAATCCAATAATCCCCATACTAAAAAACCCAAACAGAATAATGTACGTTTCCTGCTGATTTCGGAGAGAATGTGTGATAAGTTGCAATTTTTGTAACAGGAGAGAAGCCAAAATCATTACCAGCATTACTACGAGAAAAAGTCCGCCTCCCATTGTGGGAGTACCTGCTTTATGTTCGTGAAGTCTAACGAAAATTTCAGACTTTTCTCCGGTGGCAGTGTGATTGCGGATAGTTTTTCAGGCTTTTAATTTTTTGAGTAAAGCGATATACCAAGGATAACAGACCAAGGTAATAATAAAGGTAATAAGGATAAATCCTAGAATAGGTAATAAATATACCAACATGGAAATGGGGAAAAATAAAAATGCAATATAGTGATAGTATGTTTTATGGATAAAAAATGCAAGAGAATGTTAGTTGGAGAAAATTATAATTCAAAATGCACCACTAATCAGTCAGAGTAGCCTACTCTTCTACAACTTATATTGCACTTCCATTGATCAGTCATTCTGACCCCGCAGGATTGCAGGGGAAAAATCCACTAGGAATTCTGAAAGCAGCGAACCGAGAAGCCGTAACCACGATCATTGTTGTCATACACGTACACGTAGGACGTACCCAAGCCCAGATAGCGGGCGTAGGTGCCATCGGGACTAGACGACCAGTAGGCGCCGTTGTCACCCTGATTGTAGACCGACGCAGACGAGTACATACGGTAGCCAGCCAGCGGTAGACGAAAATCATTCATAAATTGTGTAGTTTTTGGGATTGAATCACTAAAGTAAGGCAATCCAAGAATTATGTCTATAGAAATTCCTCCACTTCCTACTGCATTCCATCGTGCAGTAATCAATCCTCACCATTCTCCGGCACTTGGCACGTGATAGCCTACTGGACATGGTCATTGTCTTTCGATTCTCTCATTTCCACTATCTCGTCCACTAGCTTGATTATCCCCACTTCCTCATCGCAAATGGTGATTCTTTACACTTGACCAATCAGAACCTGCTGTGATAAAAGTGCCACTATTGTATCGATTTGTAGGACCATATCCTGAAGCATCTAGCTTGGTACTACTCGTACTAGGAAGTGTACCACTATTTGCAAATCCATAATTATTTCACCACTGATAATAGTCTCCTATACTTTCACTCCGACAAGTAGTACCATTAGTAGAGGTTATACATCCATCCTGATCGTTTATTTTTCCAGTTCCTGCTACGGTTGCTCCCAAGTTTTTATCCATAATCGTATAGGTAGTACTTCCATCAGTTACGGTAATAGTTCCTGCACCAGTATCGTGATATACTGCTGGTGGTACATCTAATTTACATTCTTCATCCACTGCATCTCGCACATATTCTGCTCTACAACTAAAACTACAAGCTCAAGATAAGTATCCACTACTAAAAGTAGCTACTCCTGCGTCTGGTTCCCAAACATTATGGCTCGTCTCTGTTTGTGTGACAAGTGCTATGTCTCCTGTCTCATTAAGAGCTGTATTCCAAACAGCATTGGCAGGAAGTATGGCTCTACACACCGCTTTATACTCAATATGCATCCCCCCGCCTGCTAAACTTTTGGCTCACCATAACACTATTCCTCCTATGGCTAGAACGCTTAACGTTCGTATTAGTATTGTTTTTTTCATCATATTATTTGATAGTTTGATAAAAACTTTTTTATAAAAAACCTCCTTTTGCATTGACAAAAAGGAATGAAACGTATTACGAAGTGTTGAAAAAATTATAAAATAGTGATATATATATCGAGAGTTATTGAGATGGTTCCATTTGGAAAGGACATTACTCTAACGAAATGCAGAAATAAAAATTATTCGCTGTTCATGTTCTGCATTGCTATTTGGTGTATGAGATAAAATTTCACGTAAAGTAGTTGCTGTTCGCTGAAAGGTATATGTTTTTGAATGTGGAATGCAAATGTTTTTTTATGTTTACCACCCTCATCATCCTACAAGACATTCCAACAGCTTTTTCATTTAGACTTGATTTCTCCCGCCATACTCCTATAGTGCAAGAGCTATCAACACTACCTTGCTTTTAAGAACCTACATACTTCTTTATTCTCTTCTATGAAACATAATGCCTACAACAGAAAATGTGATTATTATTTGATGAGGACCGGCTGGACATACCGCAGCCATTTATACCGCTAGAGCACTTTTGCAACCCCTCTTATTTGAAGGATTTATGGCTGGAGGAATGCCTCCCGGAGGACAATTGACTACTACCACGGAAATAGAAAACTTTCCCGGATTTCCTGAAGAAATTAGTGGACTTGCACTGATGAACAAAATGAAAGAACAAAGCAAAAAATACGGCACCAGAATTGAAACCAAAACGATTGATAAAGTTGACCTTTCCCAGCATCCTTTTAAACTTTTTGCAGGGACAGAGGAATTTCACGCCAAAACCCTCATTCTCGCAATGGGAGCCAGTGCCAAAAGATTGAGACTACCGGGAGAAAATAAATTTTGGCAGAGAGGCATTAGTGCGTGTGCTACCTGTGATGGTGGACTTCCCCTCTATAGAAATCAGCGTTTAGTAGTAGTGGGAGGCGGAGACGTCGCGTTGGAAGAAGCTCTCTTTCTGAGTAATTTTGGAAGTGAAATTATAATGTTGGTAAGAAGAGATGTCTTTAGAGCATCCAAAGCAATGCAAGAAAAAGTGCTTAAAAATCAGAAAATCCACATTATGCGGAATACGGAAGCGATAGAATGTCTCGGAGACACCACCTTACAGAGCATAAAAATCAAAAACAACACAAGCGGAGAAGAAAGTCTGCTGGAATGTAAAGGACTATTTTATGCAATAGGT
This sequence comes from Candidatus Peribacteria bacterium, assembly GCA_031276875.1. GTDB lineage: Bacteria > Patescibacteriota > Gracilibacteria > Absconditabacterales > Absconditicoccaceae > UBA3291. The sequence goes on from JAISMG010000038.1 coordinate 4,555, forward strand.
CATCATCCCAATACAGAAATCGTGCAAGGACAAATTACCCTAGATACTGATAGATATATTATTACCGAACCCGGAACAGGGAAAACCAATATTCCGTGAGTATTTGCTGCGGGAGATGTGCAAGACAAAAAATACAGACAAGCGATTACTTCTGCGGGAAGTGGAGCCATTGCTGCTCTGGAAGTGGAAAGATTTTTGGAAGCATAAGTTGGAAACATAACGAAACATAATGAAGCATACTATGCTACCCAATGATTTTACCCTCTATGTCTTATGATATGCTGTTGATTGGTGATATTCATATCAATGCCAAATATAAAGATAAAATTCTGACTGCCCTCAAAGAGCGTATCGCAAACCATCCGGAAGAACAGCATTTGATTTTTCTCGGTGACTTTGTGTATCATTTTAGTTATGATAGAAGTTCCCTTTTGGCACTCTACGATTTGTTTTTGGAGCTGTATCAACAGGGAAAATCCTTGTATATTCTGGCAGGAAATCACGACCGACTGGGCAATAATTTTGTGTTTGAGGAAGCGAAAAAAGCTTTTCAGATGTTCAGTCAGCTCTTTCCCAAAGAACAAACAGCACAGGGGAAAAGTGGCAGTATTCAGTTTATTACCACGCCATTGCTGACGACGATTGAAGGAAAACCATTCTGCTTTCTTCCTTATATGTTGGATATCAATTTGGCAGTATATCCCGGTATCGAGCAGTTGCAAGACCACCACTATGAAGCCCAACTGCAAACAGGAAATAAAAATCTGATACTCTCCGCGAAATTACACCTTCTGCTCCAATATTTCAAACAGCACCAACCAGCATTAACAATAGTGCATCATTATTACTTTGATAATGTGGCATTTCCCGGTCAAAAGTCCAAATTTTCCTTTCGTGATGTCGCTCTGAGTAGTCAACGGTTGGATGACACGGAAATACAGTTTATTTCTGGGCATTTGCACCAACCGTTTTCTTACAAAAATTATTTCTGCACTGGAAGTGTCCGAGCAACTTCTCCTCTGGAAGAAAACCAACTGAAAGGTATACGGAAATACGCCCAAGGGAAACGGTCTTTTTATCAGTTAGGGATTAACTTTTATTTTTCCATCCAAAGGAAAGAGCAAACGAATGCTGGACTTTTTGCAACAGAAACGCCTCTGACACTTGCCGATATTCACCAGCACCATCTTCAGCTTCAGCAACAGTTTAATCAGCTTTTTTCTTCTCTTTCTTTGCCTTGAAAACAACATACAAATAATGCTGATGAAGAACGCATTACCTATCATTTCCTACCGCATCTAGATTTGAAGTCGCTCGTGCTTGCTCTGAGTGTAGAACGTTTGGATTATCAGCAAATGGACAAATTCATCACTCCCGAAGCACAAACCCAACTCGCTGACGTGAAACTCAAAAAACAACAAGCAACCGTGGATGACCTGCTCGAAAGATTACAAAAACCTGATAGCACCACCCTAAAACAAGGATTTGGATGATGGATTGACTTGCTCAAAAGATTTTTGAGGAAACAATATCCAGAACAATATGAAGCATATGAAAAGATGTTACACGATTTGAAATTGGTATAAAAGGCATGGTAAAATTTATTCCTTGATTTCTGATACATAAACATTATTTTTACAACAGATTTTTTATCTTTTTACAACAAGGACAATGCACATCAATTGGGCAGAAATGGAGAAAAAACGGCAAACCAAGCGGGAAAGCGAACATATTTATCACACCAGCGAAGACCCGCAAAAAGAAAAATTTTACGTATTGGATATGTTTCCTTACCCTTCCGGAGCAGGATTGCACGTCGGACATCCCAAAGGCTATATCGCCACAGATACCTTAGCGAGGAAAAAAATGCTGGAAGGGTTTTCTGTCCTCCATCCAATGGGATTTGACACATTCGGACTAGGAACTGAGCAATACGCGATTGACAATAAAATGAAACCCCAAGACGTTGCCAAAACCAATATTGATAATTTCAAAAAACAACTTGCAAAAATGGGATTTTCCTATGACTGGGAAAGGTCATTCAGCACCGCCGACCCCGACTATTATAGACGAACTCAGCGAATTTTTTTGCAACTGTATACGCATTATTACGATGAGGAAAAAAAGCAGGCAAGACCTTTGTATGAACTCTTGAAGAAAAGATTATTAGAAATTTACGATATTGCTACAATAAAAAAAGAATACAAGTCTGGACGAAGCAAAGACAATCCAACTTATGGTCAATGTATTCCAACTGCTCTTTTAGTGCAATCGCTTTTTGGTGGGGAAGTTTACAAACTGGAACAAGACAATCACTATTATAATGTAATAAATGGGGAGATAGTTGATTTGACTAAAGACCAGTTTAACTACGAACTTGATTATACGGTTGGTATAAAAAGAACAATGATTTTTGATGAAGAAGCATTGCAAAGGTATGAACTATTGAAAGAAAAACTCTGAAGTATAAGCTCGTATTTGGATAAACACAGACTCGCCTACATTGATTATAAACCCATCAATCGATGTCCTCATTGCAAAACCGGATTGGCAAATGAAGACTTGGAAGACGGAAGATGTGAAAGATGTGGAAGCGAAGTAGAACAAAGACCGATGAGACAACGAGTTTTGAGAATTACCACCTATGCAGACAGATTATTGGAAGGATTGGAGCAATTAGATTGGGATGAAAGTATGAAAGAATTGGAGAGAAATCGGATTGGAAAATCATCCTGAACCCAATTCAAAATGGATATATCACGTAGGGACGGTTCTTGAAACCGTCCGAACGGCGAAGCCGTTAATAACGAAAGATTATCATTTGAGGTTTTCACCACCAGAATTGATACAGTGTTTGGAATGTCATTCGTCGTGATGGCACCAGAACATCCCCTTGTAGACCAAATCACCACAGACGAATATCGCGAAAAAGTGAAAGCTTACCAACAGCAAGCCAAATACAAAACCCAACTGGAAAGAACAGAACTTCAAAAGGAGAAAACCGGACAATTTACGGGAGCATACGCCATCAATCCCTTTAACTGAGAAGAAGTTCCGATTTTTATTGGCGATTATGTCCTTGCAAATTATGGAACAGGAGTAGTGATGGCAGTACCCGCCCACGATGAAAGAGATTTTGAATTTGCAAAGAAATATGATATTCCGATTGTACAGAGCATTGCCCCTTTCTATTCCGCTACTCACTCTGAAGCAAATATAAGAAAAGATAAACCTACCATTACAAGAGATGTTGTTTATGCTATCATTTATAATCCTGAAACAGATAAGTATTTAATTTTGAATAATCTAACTGGTGAAGCCGGACAATCCTTTATTGTTGGAGGAATTGAAACAGGAGAAGATAGTATTGAATGTGGTATTCGTGAAATTCAAGAAGAAACTGGATACCAACACCTCAAACATATTAGAAAAATTGATGGTGAAGTACACGCAAACTTTTATGCTATTCACAAAGATGAAAATAGATACGCAAAAGCTGTTGCTCATCTCTATGAATTAGAAGATGAAACCCAAACAGACATAAACGAAAAGGAAAGAAACAGACACGAACTTTTACGACTTAATCAAAACGAAATAAATATTCGTTTCGGAAATCAGACGTATTTTTGGAAAGCATACCTTGAGGGAGAAAGTGCCTATTGTGAAAAAGGAGTGCTTGTAAACTCAGGAGCATTCTCTTGACTCACCAGCGACGAAGCTATCAAAGCAATGCAAACTTGGTTGCAAGAAAGAAATCTCGGAGGAGAAAAGCACAATTACAAAATCCAAGATTGGGTGTTTTCTCGCCAAAGATACCGAGGAGAGCCGTTTCCGATTGTCTTCTGCCCTGAACACGGAACGGTAGCGATGGATGAATCAGCTTTACCTCTCACCTTGCCTGATGTGGAAAATTACGAACCCACAGGCAGAGAAGAATGACCATTGGACGACGTGAAATGGCGAATAGAAACCCCTTGCCCCATCTGTGGAAAACCCGCCAAAAGAGAAAGTAACACAATGCCGGGTTGGGCAGGTTCCAGCTGGTATCGAATAAGATATATGGATACCAAAAACGACCAAGCATTGGTGGATAAAGATAAAGAAGCCTATCGAGGAAATGTTGATGTATATGTTGGTGGTGCAGAACACGTGACCAGACATATGATTTACGCGAGATTTTGGCAGAAATTCCTCTATGATATCGGCATAGTCAGCCAACAAGAACCTTTCCAAAAATATGAAAAAGTCTGACTCATAATGGCGGAAGATGGACGCAAAATGTCGAAAAGACGATGAAATGTCGTCAATCCCGATGACGTCATTGCAGAATATGGAGCAGACGCCTTCAGAATGTATGAAATGTTTATGGGACCCTTTGACCAATCCATTTCCCGAAACACGAACGGTTTGAAAGGGGTAAAAAAGTTTTTGGATAAAGTCGTTGCATTGTGGGACAAAGTAGACCCCAACGAACCACGTAGGGACGCTATAATAGGGAGTCCGAACGGCAAAGCCGTTAATTCAACGAACCATTCAACATCAACAATTCCCATCCCCAAACCCATCGAAACCCTCCTTCACCAAACCATCAAAAAAACCACAGAAGACATCGACAATTTCAGGTTCAACACCACCATTTCCCAGTTTATGATTTTGGCGAATGCGTTAAGTGAACTGGAAACAATTGATGCTCAGCTTTTTGAAACGTTTATCATTTTGCTGGCACCCTTTGCACCGCATATCGCGGAGGAATTCCGAAATCTGCTCGGTCATCCCTTCAGTATCTTCACCACCGCCCAGCGACCTCAACGAGATGAAACAAAGCTGACTTCCAGCACGATAACGCTCGCTATCCAATTTAACGGAAAAGTTCGCGGAACACTTGATGTTTCTCCAACTGCGAATGAAGAGGAAGTTTTGACCTTGATAAAAAGTAATGAAAAGCTGAATGCTTATCTAACTAGTGGAGAAATGAAGAAAGTCATTTATGTACCGGGAAAGATTATGAATATTGTTGTGAATTAACATAATAACCATAGATATGGTTAGTGATTTTATTTTGTATCAATAAAGGCGTTCCATCTTTTTGAAATTCACAAATTCCTCTGATAGTTTTTCCTCCTCTCTCTTCAACAAGGATTTCTTGATAGGCATTAAAAAGGAATGCACGCACCTATGAGGAGCAACAAAAAGAAAATTTGAAGAGATTTAAGCATTCTTTCCATAGAAAAAAAGTAAAGTCGAGTGAAAATAAGTATACTATTATGAGGAGAAAAATTAAGATAAAATTTAGTTCTTTTTACAGTAGATGAGTTTAATATAAGGATTTTGGATGTTAGTTGATGTTTGAGAATATGAACTCATATTACTATTATCATATTCTGACCATTTAATAGCTCCATACCTGGGTCATCATTGGCTATTGCTTAAATTACTACTCGTCCTACGTAAAAAAGTAATTGCCATATTATCTTCGTCTGTCTTATTTGACCCATAAAGATTTCATGGAAGTTGCCAATCATTACGATAATATCCATTACTAGCTCCCCTCTCCAAATTTAATACTGCTCTTCCATTCTCCAAATATGCGGTATCTTCCACATAATGAGAATGTGGGGGCAATTGATTCCAAGCTAATGTAATAGAACTATTCCCTCCTTTTTCTTTAGAATTAGTGTTTGCTCCCATAATAAACCTATTATCTGCATCAGCAAATCTTGTCCATCCACTCGGACAGGCGGACAAGTCAAATGCCATTACTGCCCCTGCTGGGATACTGTCTCCTGCTTGATTACTTATGGTATTATTGAGAGCATTTAGTAGATTAGTCAAATTGGTAATAGTAGTTGTATTTGTACTTGTACTTTCACTCAAAGTATTTACACGAATTGTTAAAGTAGAGATAGCAGTTGTATTTGTATTTACGTTTCCACTCACGGTAGTTATACGATTGGTCAAATCAGTATAATTAGAAGCGGCAGTCCCACTGAGGGTATTGATACGACTATTTACAGTTGAAATATCACTTATAGTAGACTTTACTTTATCCACTAAATAATCCCGATTCTGTGCGGTAAGTTGGTTATTAGCATTGATAGATTTCACTGCATCCAATGACGAAGGCAAAGCTAACGTGATAATGGTACCTCCTAAAAGCACAACTGACACAAAAATAATCACACTGACCAGAGATTTCAAACTCCATTGTTTGAATTGTTGAAAAAGCATTGTTTTTTTCATTGAAATAGAAAAGAAAGAATAAAAGCACCACTCAATGCCTTTTATAACTAAAAAGACACCATAGAACGTGGTGCATTAACTTCATAACAGTAACTTTAACGATAAATATTACAGTCAGAAATCTCACGAACTACAGTGTCGTTTATTCTGACTAAAAAATATCTATCATTAAAGCAGTTCGGAAATTTCCGTTACTGATTTATATGAAGTTAATGCAATTGCAATATATGCATTTTAGATACGATTGCAACTAAAAAAAGAAGAAAAATCAGAAAATTCACTCCCTCCATCAAAACACCTTACTTCTCCCCCATAACCCTAATCCATTGTTGAAATAAGTCCCCTTTTTCTTCAAAGTTTTTCCAAACACTATAACTTGGCGATGCAGTAGACAATAAACAAATCTTTCACGGTGAAGTATGTGCATATGAAAATTTCACTGCTTCTTCCATATTTGCAGTAGAAAGCATTGTATAATGTGTAGTTTCTCAGTTGAGCATTATTTTAATTTTTTCTCCACTGTCTGGAAAAAATACGAGCTGTTTAATCTGACTTTTTTTTATCTTTTCTACTAAGGGCAAAAAATCGTATCCTCTATCCAATCCACCCAGCAAAAGCGTTTCTACCTTTTCCCCTAAAGCCTCCAATGCTGCTATCGTTGACTCTGGCGTGGTAGAAATTGCGTCATCATAAAACTCAATCCCTTGAAAGGTTCCCACATATTGCAATCTATGACGTACCGGCTGAAACTGTTTAATCGTCTGATGAAGAATGCTACGGTTCACTTCCAACACATCGGCTAATGCTACAATTGCACTAATATTCCACAAATTATGTTCTCACAGTAATTGCACATCACGTAAAGGAAACACAGGTTCTCCCCTGATAAGGAAAAAATCCGTATTCCAATCATATGCGGTTCATTTCCCACAGTTCACCAATTTGGCAGATGAAGGCAAGCTGTCTTTTCACAAGGAATGCAACAAAGAAAGTGTGGAATTGAACACGATATTGATGTCGCTTCCCTGCAAAATACGCAATTTGCTTTGTTCGTAGGCTTCTTTGCTTCCGTGTCGGTCTAGATGTTCTGGAAAAAGCGAGCCCAAAAGAGAAATAAAATTCTGCTTTTTCAACGTTTGCAACATATAACTTGAAAGCTCTATCACGACATAATCGTACAACGTAGAAAAATCTATTTCATCAAAAATAGGAACACCGATATTTCCCACCAATTTTACACGTTTTCCGGCATTGTGGAGCAGTGCGTAGGCAAGCGAACTCATCGTGGTTTTGCCTTTACTCGCAGTGATAGCAATGACATTCCCGCGATAGTGGTCAAAGAAAAATTGTGCCTGCGTAATCAGTTTATCTGCAACCGCTTGCAACGCAGGAAGATAAGGAATTCCCGACGTCTTAAAAATCACATCATATGCCTGCAAGTGTTCCAGATACTGTTCTCCAGAAACGATACGAATATGTTTATCAGGTATCTCTTGTATGTCTTTACGGTCGAGAATGGTAATTTGTTCAGGAGCTATCCCAGAACGTAATAAAAATCTGAGCGTAGATTGCCCTTCCGCTCCATATCACAGAATTGCTATTGAGGTATGTTGATATGCTTCTAATTCCATTCTGTTCAATGCGTTTTTCAAGTAAAGATATGCAACTATATGTAAATTTGAGTAAAAAATCAATTGAAAAAGCTCTGGAGTTTCGTATCGTAAGGAAAAGATGGAAGATTGGCCGAGTGGCTGAAGGCGCACGTTTGGAGTACGTGTACACGCTCTGCGTGTCTAGGGTTCGAATCCCTAATCTTCCGATGTATTCAGCTTTTTATTCTTTATGTAGAGTACTATGTCAAAAACTATCAACAACCTCATTACCGCATTCCTCGGAGAATGCCAAGCCAGAAACAGATACACCTTCTATGCTTCTGCTGCGAAAAAAGAAGGGTACGAACAAATCGCCGAAATTATGACCACTACCGCAGAACAGGAAAAGAAACACGGAAAAACCTTTTATGAATTTTTGGTAAAGCTCAATAAAGAAAATGAAACTCCTACCAAAATTGACCTTACGATGGAGATGAATATTGAAATTGTCCTCTGAACAACTGCGGAAAATCTCAAATCCTCTATTGCACTGGAAAATGATGAATTTGCTAGTCTGTATCCTAAATTTGCTGATGAAGCGGAAGCGGAAGGCTATCCCGACATTGCAGCCAAATTTAGAGCTATCGCTCACGCAGAAGAGCACCACAGAATGAATTTTGAAAAACTATTAGCATTAGTGGAAAGCTGAACGTATTTCAAGGGAAGAGGGGTACAAGTTTGGGTATGTCGTGAATGTGGATATATGGTAGTGGGAGAAGAAGCTCCAACGATTTGTCCATCCTGCGACCATCCCCAAGCCTACTTTGAGAGATTGCAAAATGAGTTTTAACCATTGTTGTTCTTTTATTTCAGTTTTATTTTCTGATGGTAAATTTCTTTCGTAAACTTTTTTCTCGCAGTCCTTCTTCCTCTCGTAAACCACCGAGAAAAGGACGTTTTGTGCTTGTGTTGTCTGGTGGAGGAATGAGAGGATTTTATACGTTGGGAATTTTAAAAGCAATAGAAGAAAGCTGACTCAAACAGCAAATTGATGCCATTTACGGAGTGAGTGCAGGAGCTATAGCGGCAACCTATCGAGCCGCAGGACGAAAAGCTCAAGATATTTTTGAAAGGCTATTTAGTCTGGATATTTCGCCTACAAAATGGATACATCTTCCACCTACTGCACATCTCCTCAAATCTACGTTACCTAAAAAATATTTTGAAGAAGATTTGCCAAAAACCTTTGAAGAACTTTCTATTAAAACATATGTGTGAACTACAGATATGTATACTGCAAATTTTATTTTGTTTGACCAAGGCGAGATTATTCCTCCACTTTTGGGAAGTACAGCATTACCGGGAGTATTTCCGAGCGTGAAATATCAGCAGTATTTACTCAATGATGGAGGAATTATTGATAATTTTCCTACTACTATTGCAAAAAAAGCTTATCCCCAGCACCATATTATCGGTGTCGCACTCAATAAATTTAAAGAACATCAAAAACCCAAAAATGCTATAGAAACACTCTTACTTGCTCTGGAAGTGATGATGAGAAAAGATTTGGTAAAAAGGAGCAAAGATATTGCTATTGCTTTTTATGAAGATATTGACTGTAGAGTATTGGAAACGGACAAGAAAAAGCGGAAAAAAGTATTTGAACAAGGCTATCAATCAGGGATGAAAAAAGTTTATGAAAAGTAAGTATGGATAATTTTATAATATATTTTTCCTAATAATTTTCCTTGCTCCTAATCCCCTTCCAATTCCTTCAATTGGTCGCGAATGACTGCCGCATCTTCAAATCTCCATTCCTTGATAGCCACATCTAGCTGAGACTTTAAATCCTTTGCAATCAGCATTTTTTCTGCTTTGGTCATTCTCTTGAGACGTTTGACTTTTCCACGCGTGAGAGACGAAAATTGTTGCGTGAGTTCTTCATCCGTTTTCACGATTTCCAAATCCTTGACGTTGGAAGTAGCTGCTTTGGGCGTGATACCGTGCTTTTGATTGAATTTCTCCTGAATGTTGCGACGACGATACGTTTCTCGCAAGGCCTTCAACATTGATTCAGTAAACGTATCCGCATACAAAATCACTTCACTTTTGGGATTTCTGGCAGCACGACCGATAATTTGGATTAAGGAAGTCGTCGAACGCAAAAATCCCTCCTTATCTGCGTCCAGCACGGCAATCAAACTCACTTCTGGCAAATCAATCCCTTCACGAAGCAAGTTCACTCCGACGATAATATCAATCACGCCTGTCTTCAGCTTTTTGATAATCTCTCGTCTGTCCATTGTCGCCACTTCACTATGCAGATAAAAGGCTTTATATCCTTTGGATACGAGAAAATTGGTGATTTCTTCAGAGGATTTTTTGGTCAATGCAATCAAAAGGATTTTTCCTTTTTGAGCGATATGTTCATCAAATTTTTTCAATAAATGCTCCAAAAAGCTATCCTGTTGTGTGGGAGTATTTTTTAGCTTGGTGAGTTCTTTTTCAGAACGTTGCAGGTAATGGGTGAGTTGCTGTTGGTTGTGAGACATCCAGGGAAAAGAGAAAAATAAAGCTGACTGAACTATAATTTAAGCAACTGCTAATTCGTTATATTGAGATACAGTCTTTTTAATGACACTGAATACATTTTGTTCTTGCTTTGAACGTTCTACCATTTGTAAATCATACTTGGTCTGGAATTTCATCCAGATTTCAGCAGAAGTACCAAAAACTAAGGAAAGCCTAATTGCTCGGTCAGCATTAATATGTCTCTTTCCTGTAATAATATGATTTACTTCTGCAGGAGATTTTTGAATGATTTTTGCAAATTTTTTTTGTGTTCGCCCTCTTGCTTTGAGTTCATCAGCAATAAATTCCCCTGGATGAATAATCATTTCAGTCATTGTTGTAAGTTTAAGATTAAAAATTTGGTTGGTAATGGTTATTTACGTCTATTATCTCTATAACAGTTATCTTCCCGACATTATCAACATCAAATACAATCCTCCATTGTTGATTTATTCTAATACTATGATATGCTTTATATTTTTCATAGTGAAGACTTTTAAGGTCATAGAGTTCTTGGATGGAATTCATATGTTCAAGATATCTACATTTCTTAACATAACTTCTTTGAATTTCATAGGACATTTTTCTATGACGATAATCTTCGTCCCTATAAAGATACTCTAATTCTTTATGTTTGAATATAAGTTGTATCATAGTAATTGGATAAAATAAACAACAATGGTAGTATACAAATTTGTATACTTTTTACAAGAGATTTGTATACTTTTTTGTACATTTTAGTAAACCGAAAAAATAAGTTCAAAAATAGCATTGCTCTTGTAGTCCACGAGAAAATACATACAATACACATTGTTTATCTCTTCTGTCTCAATGCACGTTCTCATAAAAGGCTACTACGGATTTAAAAATCTGGGTGATGAACTCATCCTTTTTGCAGTACTTCAACGAATAGAAGAAACCCTCCACCCCAAAAAAATCTCTCTGATTTCCGGAGACCCTCAATGGCTAGAACATCGACTTTCCATGCATAAAGCATTTTTTCCACCGATTTTCAAAAAGCTGACCTTTCTTCCCAAGCCAAGTTTCACTGACCATTTGCGAACCTTTTTGGGCAAAGAAAGAGGAACCTATGATTTTATCGTCTTTGGAGGAGGACAAGTGCTGGACGAGGAAAGAAAATTTCCCTACAACGGACGAAATCTCCCGCTCCTCTACTGACGAACCATCCACAAAGGAACCTTTGCTCTCATAGGAGGTATTGGAACACAGAACAAAGACGGAACAGCAGCACTCCAAAAAATGTTGTTGGAAAGAGCAAAAATCGTGATACTCAGAGACAGTTTTTCGGAAGGATTATCAGAAAAACTCTTGCCAGAAGCAGAACGGCACAAAGTGCAAACGGTGGGAGATTTGTCGTTACCGATTTTGGAAGAGAGTAAAAAGCTCTTTGAAAAAGAAAAAACAAAAACCACCAGAGACCCTTATGTACTGATAAATAGTTCCCCATTATGCTCGTTTGACCAAGCTGTGAAAAAGATAAAGAATTTCCTGAGAAAGTTTCCTCACGCCCAACCGCTCTATTTCCCTGCTCATTGGGGAGAAGATTTGCAATATTTTGAGAAACTCCAAGAACATCTTCCTCCGCTGGAACTTTTTGACTGGACGAAAGCAGGAGTAGCCACAACGATGAAACTTTTCTATTTTGCACAAGGAGGCATTGGAGCGAGATTGCATTTTCTCTATCCGTTAAAATTTTTTGGAGTACCGTATGAAGTGCTCTACAATAGTCATAAAAATCAGATTAATTTAGCTGATATTGATTAAAAATAATGTTTCTCCTCTCTTTTACTCTTTCACTTGCCATTTACACGATTTGGCTGAATGCTCCCTTGGGAATGATGATTTCAGCAGGGGTATTGGGAATATTGCTGTTGGTGTGTGGATGGAAACGTCAACGAAAACAGTGTGGACGAATATTTGCAGGAAATCTGCTCGCTCTCCTCCTCATCAGTGGAAATCTTTTGCGAAGAAATACCGATGATGGCAGTAAAGATGATTTGCATAGTTTTCGATACGGAATAACCCCTCCAGTATCTTCATCTCCAACGTTTGAGGACAAGCCAACTCCAACTCAACGAGAGACCTTCAATGGATTTGGAACTATCATTGATACACAGAAATATCACGTGTATCTGTTTGAAGACGAAAAAGGAAATGTCCGACGTTTAAGCTCAAAGCAAACCTACCATATCGGAGACCAGCTTTTTTTGTCTGCTAGTCTTTTGCGTTTACAACTCCAGAAGGTGTTTAATGCGAATTTCATTCCGCCACGAACAGCGGAATTTTGGGACTATCAATTCAACTACGATAAACGAATTTTTATGAAAGGCATCGCGGGAACCGCATATGAAAAGCAATCAATCCTCGTAAATCCGCAGCACCCCTGAACGATTAACGGAACGTTTCCACCAGAAAGAAAACTCTGATGACTGGAGCGTATCCGTGCCTGAATGCAAACCTATGTAGAGCATATCTACGGACAAAATCAATATGCAGGACTACTATTGGGACTATTGATTGGTGATAAATCGTTGATACCTACAGAACAGTATGACACCTTTGTGGAAAGTGGATTGGTGCATATTATCGCGGTAAGCGGTGGGAATATTGCAATGGTCGTCATTCTGCTTTCTTTTCTATTGAAATGGATACCGTTATATGTGAGGAATGGGCTTATCATTGTAATGATTGGCGGATATGCAATGATTTGTGGAGGGGATAGTAGCGTCATCAGAGCCGCTCTAATGGGAAGTTTGACGTTGATTGCTCTGTTTTGGGGACGTGAAATTTCGATACGAAGAACGATGAAATATGCTTTGGGAGGCATTTTGCTTTTTAGTCCTTTTAGTCTGGTGTATGATGTGGGATTATTGTTAAGTTTTAGTGCGATTATGGGGATTGTGTTGGTGCAGAAACTTTCAGAACAGTATGCTCTCCATTTGCAACCTCTGGCAACGCGTTCAGGAAATATCCAACAAGGAAAAAAAGCTGGCTTGCTCCAGAGTAAGTTTTGGAAAGAATATGTAGTGCCAACGATTGGAGCGAGTTTGGGAACGGCTCCTGTGTTACTCTTTTTTATGAATGGGGTCAATGTAGTAGGAATTGTGCTGAATATCGTAATCGTTCCGCTTATTCCAGTGCTTACTATCTACGGATTTGCTTCATTGTTGCTTTCTGCTCTTGTGCAACGAGAGGGGCGAATATGGGGAGAAGTCCTGATGATGAAATTGGTATACGGGTTGTCGAAATTTGGGAAAGAGTACGCAATTGTAGTGCAAGCAAAAAATGTGGTAGCGAAATATGTATTGATGGGACTGTTCATTGTGGGAGGAATTTGGGGATATAGAAAAGTAATGCAACAGCAAACCCCTTTGAAATAAAAAAAATCCCCTTGCAAAATCGCTCATTATTGATATGTTCATCATATGCTTATTTTCTCATTTTATTTTCCATTCTTGTAATGTTCAACTCCTTTTGAATGCTCGGTGCATTAACCTTAATGACCCTCCTTCTTACTACCGCTCTCTACTACATCATCACCAGACGAAGTCATCTCTTTAATGCCTCCTTCACCAGCAAATTCACCTTTCTCATCAGCTTTCTCATCACCTTGCTAGTCCTGGGAATGATGATAAGTCAATTTAATGAACACAAACTTTTTTCTCTCCTGTCAAGTATCGGTTCTCGACTGCTAATGCTCATACTCATTGTGACGCTATTATTGGCACTGGAACAGCTTCTCAGCTTTTTAGTCAGCTTTACTCCTTTGAACCTCCCGCAAGGACCAGCAAGAGGACGAATAACCTTCAGCATTTTTCTCTTATTGTTTGCTTATGGCGTCCATCAAGCACTCACCACCAAACTCACCGAAACCACCATCATCACTGACAACATTCCTCACGATTTGAAGATAATGCTGGTCGCTGATTTTCACGTTGATGACCTGATTGCTACGTTACATTTACAAGAGCTGAAAAAGCAGATTGCACTCCAAAGTCCCGATATCGTGCTTATCGCAGGTGACTTTTTCAATAAAGCTGATGTCAGACAAGCGAATTATTATGCAGTGCTTTCGGGAATACAAGTTCCAATGTATGCTGTAGAAGGTAATCACGACACAATGGGGAAACAGCTTGCACTTCGCCACATTGAAGACCTCACTCCCATCAAATTTCTCTACAATGAAAGTGTCATACTTCCAGAGTTGAACCTCCAACTTATAGGACTGAAAGAAGCAGGACAATGGAGAAATTCAACGCTGGACAACGTGCTTGCCACCAGCAATATTCAAACAGGAGCAACCTTCAACATTTTGATGACCCATCAACCCATCAGTTTAAAAAAGCTGACCAATGTTCCCATCGACTTGGAAGTAGCAGGACACACCCACAGAGGACAAATTCGAGGAGTGAGCTATTTGGTGGCATTGGTGAATGACTACGGATACGGGAAATACACTGAGAAAAACAAAACTGCTTTCGTCACGCAAGGAATTTGAACACGAGGACTTCCTGTGAGATTAGGAACAAGAAGTGAAATTGTCATAATTCATCTCCAGAAAAGATAAACTCAATCTTTTCTTGACTTCAAGTATTGCTTCATTACACTATATGCAATATTTATATCATTACTATAATAATGTCTACTGATACAATAACTTTAGAAAGGCAATCTTTGATTGCAGAACGATTGGTGAGTATAGCAAAACCTCTTAGAGTAAAGATAGGAGAAAAAATAATAGAAATTGACCCATTAGTGGATTGGGATATAGATGAAAATGGAGAAGCTATTGTGACACCAGAAAATATCAAAGCTCATCAACAAGCAATGCAGGAACTTGCAAACGGAGAAACAACTCATCTTGATTTGAACAGCATAAAAAGTTATGAAGATTTTATGAAAATAATAAAAACCGAGTAATGCAATACCAAATTGAACTCAGTAAAACGGTAAAGAAATTTATAGCTAAACACGAGGAAATTTCTTATAGGTTTTTCTTCGCTCTCGAAAAAATAGCAGTAAATAATACAATATTTCTAGACATTAAAAAACTTCAATGAACAGAAAATAAGTATAGATTGAGAATTGGAAAATACAGATTTTTATATGAAGTATTTGAAGAAAAAATCTTTATCTATTTTTATGACTCTGACTCCAGAGGAGATATTTATAAATAATAGAATAACCACCCAATGAATAGTGTCGCATTAGACAAACTCAGAAAAAAAATTTGAAAACTTCCTATGGCACTCATAGAAATGACCATAGCGTTTTTTATAGTACGAGGAATGCTCTTTTATGTGGGAACAAGAATTGCATTTGTTTTTTCGCTCCCCATTGGAGTATGGGCAACCGCTTCAATGATTATTGCAGGAGTAGGAGTCCTCATCAGTTTTGAATATGCAGGGAAAGGGAAATGGCGGGATTATATCGGCATTATTTCAATGTGGATTTTTGCTCTTTTGACTACGGCAACCGTCGTATTAGCAGCCGAACATCTATTTAAGCTCAGCCTTTTAATTCCCAGTATTTTAACGGTATTACTCATTTCTGCTATCACGCTGCGAGGATTTTTGAGAAGTAGAACCATTATCCATACCCATTATACTATCATTTCAGATAAAATCAAAAAAAATCTGAAAATCATTTTCATTAGTGATATTCATTCCGATTTGGTCTACGGAAAACGACATCTCAAAAAAATTGTAGACCAAATCATCGCAGAACAGCCAGATATGGTGTTGGTAGGCGGTGATATTGTCAATACGCCACAAGCTACCTACGTTGCTGCATTTAATGAATTTCAAAGAATTAAGGTACCAATGTATGCCGTCATCGGCAATCACGACGTTTATTTTGGTCCCTTTACGGAAGTTATTTCAGCAGTGTTTCGTACTGCCAAGATGCTTCCTCTGAGAAATAAAAGCATTATCCAAGATGGCATCCAAATTGTAGGTATTGATGACTGCAAACTTCGAGGAAAGAAAACCCTCATAGACACGATGAACGCGTGCAATATTCAACGTCAAGGATTATTTACCATTTTCCTGACCCATAGACCTATCCATCTTTCCAAGGTAAGAAATTATCCTATTGATTTGGAGCTTGCGGGACATACGCACAATGGACAAATTCGAGGAGTGCATTTTATTTCTCATATGGTATTTGATTATAATTATGGGAAATACACACGAAAAGATAGGACGGCAATCGTTTCTCAAGGATTGGGAGCAGGGATACCATTTCGTATTGGAACTGAAGGTGAAATCGTTATACTCCATTTAGAAAAGAAAAAGTAAAAATCAAGGAAATACACACCAAAAGTTGACTTCCTTTTTAATAGGACTTGCAATTCCCAATAAAAAGAGTAAGTATCTCTGATAGAGATGCTTTTTGATTTTTACTCTTTTCTTATTATCATTATGAAAAAACCTGCTTTGTTTGTTCTCTTTACTTGTTTTTTATTCCTGACTGCCTGTGGACCGCAGCCTCAGAGTGAAATTACTGCTTCTTCCGTCGCTGTTCCAGCGTCAGGAACTGTGGCTTCCTCTTACGCGTATACGTGGAAAATGCTTCAGCCTTCTGTTATTGATATGACCAATCGAACCGCGATGAATGAAGGCTTTCACGAGCAACGAACAACGGGATATGTTTTGAGTACAGGAGAAGTTGACAGACGAAAAGCAGAATGTCCTGAGATAACGATACTCACAGAGGGACTTTCTACTCCAAAAGATTCTCCCTCTCTGGCTACCGTGCTTTCTTCTTCAAAATTAGTTGCTGGTGCGACTATTCCACTTACGGGATACTGGAACGCTAAAAGTATGATAAACTTATCCGATACCGAGAAACAGCAAGTTGCAACTAGAGGACGAACTATTGTTGGAATTGATAGATTAAACAGTCGATACCCTATTAGTTATGCGAAAGAAGATTCTTCTGACATGGCATATAGTGAAGAATGGGCAACTATCTATGATAAAATCTGAGGTTCAACTGAAGAAAATAGAAGGTACCCCTTCAATACGATGCTGATTACCAATGATTTGTTGTTGCACATTTATCACAAACTCTTTGATAATGGACTCAAATATTACGAAGAACAAATCGCGAGACCCACGCTTACTACCCTTTCTGAAACACTTTATCAGCAGTATCTCACCGCTTCCCAGCAGGAAAAAAATCCTGAATTACAATCTTTCTATGCGTTTCTCGCGGCGTATTGGGCAGTTCCTCATATCTTTTTGCCTTCCAATGACCAGCTCATTGCACTTTCCCAACAAGCGATGAACCGTGCCCGAGAAAATAATGACTATGATAGTTCTCCTAATATTGGCGATGAAGCCCTTGCAACCTTCCTTCAGCAGAGAATGCAAACGATTACTTCCACGCTCCCTGCTCCCTATCAAACGCTCCTTCCTCAAATCGTAGAAAAAATCCTGAAAGCTGACGAACCAAAAGCGATGGATGAATTTCTCGCGGTGCTTGCTGAGGACGAACTCCTCCAAAACGGAATGCAATTGCAACAAGATTACACCCAATTCAGACCTAGAGCACATTATACGGACTCTTCATTACTCAAAACGTATTTTATGGCGATGAAATGGTTGATGAGAGAAAAATTTTACTTCCAAAGTCCTACACTGACCAAAGCTGCTCTTATCTTGGGAAGTACCATTGATGAGCAAGATTTACAGAAACTCAACCAGCTTTCTCAGCAAATAAGCCAATTGATAGGAACCGACGATGACTTGACCTTAAACGAACTTCTGCAATGGCAAGCAACCAAAAACTTCACCACACCTTCAACGATGCTTGCAAACTTCAACGAACAACTTCGCACCGAACTTGCTTCGCTTCATCCTCAGAACATCCAATCAACTGCTTATAGTACCGATACTGTAATGATGACCACCGAAACGGAAGCCAAACAGGCG
The DNA here is from genome assembly GCA_031276875.1 of Candidatus Peribacteria bacterium. Lineage (GTDB taxonomy): Bacteria > Patescibacteriota > Gracilibacteria > Absconditabacterales > Absconditicoccaceae > UBA3291. The sequence goes on from JAISMG010000038.1 coordinate 22,916, forward strand.
ACCGATGGATTTGTCTTTTTCGGGGAGAAATTCACGTTGGATAGTTATCTGTTTGACCTCACAACGGCCGGAAGTGCTGAAAAAGAATTTGCTTACAAACCCAATATCCAAACTGCTCTCATCGTTCCCGACATCTTGGAAGATAACGCTTTGGCTCATCAGCTCGTGAAACTCCGACTTTCCGAAAAAGCTGATGAGAACAAAATTAGAGAAGATGCTGCGTCAGGATTCACGCAATATTCCAGTTATGAAAAGGTAAAAGAGGAAGCAAAAGCTGCTCTTTCCGCATTACGAAACAAGGAATGACCAGAGACTTCTCCAATAGTCAACAATATCTACCACAACTGGCTTTCTCTTCTCGGATTGCTTGTGAAAGCTCCTCTGGAAAATGCTCCATACTTTCAGCTAGACCCGCTCTATCAGCTCAAAAATCTGATTACCTATCTGGGTTCTTATACAGAACTCAAGCACGACACACTTCTGTACGTCAAACAGGCTTATGCTGAACTGGGAGCTGGAGGTGGTGAACCGTGTGTTATTGAAATCCCAAATCCTGCTCTACCTGTTCCCAAAGGCTATCTTGATGTTCAACCAAACTTTTTAGACCAATTGATACAACTGAACGCCAAAACTGCTCAATACTTTGATGAAACCTATGAACAAGAAAAATTCGTTGAATTCTGAAACATCCTCCAAAAATTCAAGGAAATGCTGCTCAAACAACTGCACAACGAAATTATCAGTGATGAAGACTTTGAATGGCTCAGACTTTTGGCAAGTTATCAAGGTACCCTCTCTAAGCTCCTTCTCCCGACCAAAACCATTGGCGAACCTACTCAAAAAGAAATGAGAGGAGCGTTGATTGCGGATATCTTCACTTCTGAAGGAGGAAATCCTCTGTATGAAGCGATTGGTCGTCCTGCGTTGATGGTGCTGATGGTCAATGATGTGAATGGGGCGAGAGTAGTGCTTTGACCTGTCTTCACGCATTACGAGTTTTACCAAAGTGATGAGATTATCCCGTCTGATAGTGCAACAAGATATACGGATGAAGACCGACAAGACCTTCTTCATTCAGAAAGTCGTGGCGAAGAGTATTATCAATATTATCCAGAAATGGGAGAATTCCAACCAGCTCTCAATTCTCAGCAAGGACTTTCTATTGTGAGTAAAGAATTCTTAAGCGAGTTGCTCATTGAAGATTTATTACCACTATGGCAATAAGATGAAAATCTCTTCTCGCTCTCTTGTCTCTTCTGTTGTCCTCGGTATCAGCATTTTGCTTCTGATTGTCCTTTTTCGGTACTTTAACGAGTCAAAATCAAGTCAAAAAAGCTGACTCCATTTCGCGATACTCCCGCATTTTATGCTTGCTTCCGAGAAAGTAGACGCATTTTACGCCTTCCTCAAAGCAAAACGATACGCTGATACTGACCCGATGACGATTATTCTGCTTTCTCCCAACCATTTTCACCCTTCCTCTACCACCCCACAAACGCTTTGCACGTCCAGCGAAATCTATTTCAGACAACAAAAGTATTTCCTCACTCCGTATCCAGAGATTGCGTGTGATAAACAGATTTTTTTCCCGTTTGGAAATGCTATTACGACCAAGGAACACGGTATCGGTGAACATCTTCCGCGGATTAAACGCTATTTTCCAATGACGAAAACGATTATACCATTGGTGCTTCCTACTCATCAACGCCCTATGTTGCCACAGGAGGTTGTATTGCCTGACCATACGCTGGTGATTGCGTCGGTAGATTTTTCTCATTATCTGCCTGAGGCTGTCGCACAAGCAAATGATACCGTGAGTATTAGCACTTTACAAAGCTGAACGTGAGAATGGATAGATTTCCGCTGATTGGATGTGGATTGTCCAGCGTGTTTGTATGTAGTTCATCAATTGGCTGGAACCCATCAACAACAGGCAAACGTGTATTGGAGGGATAGTTCAAGTACGATACTTGGACGTGATATGCAAGAGGAGAACACGTCAAGGGTTTTTGTGTGGTATGAATAAAAAGACACCGTTTGTGATGTCTTTTTAAAATTCTTGGGAATTCTCGGAATACATTCTCCGAAATTCTTCTAGTACATATCCATTCCTCACATTCCACCCATTCCTGCACCAGCTCCAGCTCCTGCGTTGTGAGAACAACATCCTTTTTCTTCTTTTCCATCAACTACTACCGCTTCAGTAGTCAAAATCATCGCAGCAGTCGAAACCGCATTTTCCAGACTAACACGCAGTACTTTCGCTGGGTCGATAATTCCAGCTGCTTTCAAATCTTTGAATTCTCCGGTTCTAGCGTCAAATCCGTAATGCATATCGTCAGATTTTTTTACCTCTTCGACTACATAATCACCTTTAAACCCTGCATTATCGGCAATCTGTTTCACAGGATATTGGATGGCTTGTTGCAAAATTTCTACCGCTACCTGTTCGTCTTCATCTTCCAAGGTGAAGGTTCCAAGAGTTTTAGAAAGCTGCACCAAAACGCTTCCTCCTCCTGCTACAATTCCTTCTTCAATCGCTGCTCTGGTCGCATTCAAGGCGTCTTCAATTTTGAATTTCTTATTTTTCATTTCCATTTCTGTGGCTGCTCCTACTTTGATAACGGCAATACCTCCCACGAGTTTTGCTAACCTTTCAGCGAATTTTTCTTTGTCGTAATCGGATTTGCTGTTTTCAATCTGACTTCTAATCTGATTTGCTCTCGCTTCAATTTCTGCTTCATCACCTTTTCCAGCAACGATAATGGTTTCGTCTTTGTTTACGATGACTTTGTCGGCTTTTCCGAGCATTTCCAGTGTAGCGTCTTCAAGTTTAATCCCTACATCTTCGGTAATCAATGTCGCTCCGGTTACCGCAGCAATATCTTTCAAAATCTCCTTTTTTCTGTCTCCAAATCCCGGAGCTTTTACAGGCACGGCATTCAACGCCCCTTTCAATCTATTGAGAATGAGAGATGCAAGGGCTTCTCCTTCCACGTCTTCTGCGATAATAAGCATATCTTTTCTTCCAGTCTGAGCCATTGCTTCCAATACTGGCAAAATGTCTTTGAGCGAGCTGATTTTTTTATCTGTTATCAAAATGTATGGCTTATCGATAATGCTTTCCATTCTCTGCGTATCGCTGACAAAGTAAGGACTCAAGTATCCTTGGTCAAATTGCATTCCGGTTTTGATTTCTTTGGTCAGTCCGATAGTGTTGCCTTCTTCAACGGTAATTGTTCCGTCTTTTCCGATTTCTTCAAAGACATCAGCAATCAGATTTCCTACCTCTTCATCTTGAGCGGAAAGAGTAGCAACTTGTTTGATGAGTTCTTTGCTATCACCGATTTGTTGAGCAGATTTCTGGATTTCTTCCACGAGTTTATTTACGGTTTTGTGCAGTCCGCGACCAAGTGCGAATGGATTGATACCGCTATCAATGTATCTGAGCCCTTCTTTGGCGATAGCGTGAGCGAGGACTACGGTAGAAGTGGTTCCATCTCCCGCTTCTTTATTGGTTTTTTCGGCAGCTTCTTTGACCATACTTGCTCCGACGTTGTGTACTTTGTTTTCGAGTTCGATTTCTTTGGCTACGCTGACTCCGTCATTGGTAACGGTAGGTGCTCCATAGGATTTTTCGAGAATGACGTTTCTTCCTTTGGGTCCCATTGTCACTTTTACGACGTTGTTAACGATTTCTAGTCCTTCTAAAAGGAGTTTTCTTGCGTTTTCCGCATAATGGATGTCTTTTTTCATAGGTGTTTGTAATATAAAGAGTAAAAAAGTTTTAAAGGCTGAATAGTAATTTTCTCTTGATTTTGTATTATTATTATGTATAATATTAAATGTCAATGAGTAGTTTTCTATTTATTGACTGCAATCCCTGAAGCAGTTAGAGGGGAAACAAAAATAAATATTATGAATAAAATAATTCTTTATGTGTTTACAGTCTGTGCACCCCTATGTCTTATTCTCACAGGATATTTCTTGGGAAGGTATCATATTTTTGATACTTTGAAAGAAGCAGTTCTTACTGGAGTCTTTAGCACATTATCAATAGCATTCTTCTATGGAAGAGCTATTGTACGAAAGGATATTCAGTACTAGACTAGTAAACACAAGATTTAAGTCTAACTAATCCTTGCTTTTAGGCGAGGATTTTTTTAAGTAACAATTGTGTCTCGCCCCTTTGGGGCTGTGTTATGTTAGTTGTTCCTTTTGTTTTTTTACAATGTGATTTTTTTTATTGCTCCGTCTGGTTTATCAAATTGTAATGAAGTTGGTGCATCTTCAGGTTGTGCTTCAATAAGCCTCCACCCATCAACTGTATGGTTCAAGATAACTTCCCAAATTTTCCTATCAATAGTATTGTTTTGTAATCGTTCTTCCATTTCTAGAACATCATTTTTAACTTTTTCGTTAATTTCAATACTAGAATTTTCGGAATGTTCTTGAGTGTAAAATCTTCTAATAGCTTCTTCATATTTACGAAGTTCTGCTGAAGACATATATTCTATTTCTGTTGAAAGTTCTTTTAGTAATAATTCTAATTGATTAGCAGGTGGAGTAGAGATTTCTCTCTCAGGTATTTTTGGATTTTCCATTGAATAATCATAAGTGAATAAAAGGGTTATTTTTTCCTTAGCTTTCTTTTCTGTTTTTGTTGTTTTGAAAGGTTATTTTCTGGGGAAAGGAGAGGCTTTTTAGCAGCGATTTCAAATTTTTCTTTGGTCTCTCTCACAATTTCTACAGATTGGTCTACACACGCTCCTACTTCGTTAAATCCTTTTGCATTATTTCCTTCCATAATTTCTTTTGCTCCTGCTTCTGCCATTTGGGTTAATTGGATTTCCATTGCTGTCATATTATCTCTGATATTATCATTGGGAGCAAGCCCTTTGAGTGTTCTAATGTCTGAAGCATCTATCTCATCACCAAAGATTTTATAGGTTTTATTTGTGATAATAGCATATTCTATGCCATTTTCAATTCCTCTCATTCGAAGTTCATCCGTAAAGGTATTTCTGGTTGCTATTCCTTGTATTCTCTTTTTTATCCAATCTTCCGTCATTCCTTTATGTTGATACATACGAATAGCTCTGGCTCTCGCTCTTTCAATGCCAAGTTCTGGATTATTTATTTCTTCTAACCTTTCATTTCCAAGCGAGGCAAGTCGTTGTTTGAGAGGTTCTGCATTGGGAGAGGGGATGGATTGAATGATACGGAGTGCGATTTGGGTATTGGCTGCATCTGATGTATACCTTTTCCCATCTGCTGCCATAAATTTCAGTTGGTGACAATTTGTCACCATCTCATTTCATTCCTCTTTCAACCTCTGTTTTAGCTTGTTTCGATATTTTCTCCCATCTACACTTCCCGATAAAATCCCAACAATATCTACCACGGAAAAGTATCGCTCATCTTGATGCCATTGTTTTCTAATGCCAGACTGTTCATTAAAGAGTGTAAAGTCAGCATTAGTAGGGGTGAAAAGACTGGTTTGTTGTTTCATTATAAGCTATAAAAGTATTAAAACTTCTTTGCTTATAAACAAACATTACTAAATTTCAAGAGATTTTTTGATAGCAATGGTTACTCTTCCAAAATGTCCACAATCTGCTGTAAAATGTCTTCTACGTTTCCTTTTCCAGTGGTCCCTTTTCCTCCGTTGTAGGCATTGTACAGAAGCATCATCACATTTCCTCTGGAGGCTACTCCATCTTTGTTCCAGAATTTGCTGATATCCAGCCCAAGTTCCATCGCTCTTTTGTAATAGTTATCTGCTCGATGGGAAAGTCAGCTTTCAGACTGATAACCATCAATCATTCTTACTACTACTGTAATGCTTTGGGCGTTCGTGAGGTTTTGGCTAGGGTAGATGTAGTTACCGTTCCCTTTGAGAAATCCATAGCTACAAGCGTCGGTGACATAGGTTTTTAAATCTGACCGTGCAGCATTCAAATCGTAGAATGAGCAGTTATTTCCATAGGAATAATTCATATTCCCGTTAACTCTGGCGAATTCTACAAAGAATTTTGCTGCTTCATCTCTTCTCAGCGTATCATATGCCCTAAAAGAGTTTGTGATACTAAAGGAAGTGAGGCCTTTGTCATATCCCCATTGAACAGCGTCTTCTAGTACAGCAGCTCCGCAGTAGTGCGGAACAATCCCAAATCCTAGCATTGTCACCCCTAACATAACGAGGGTTGCATTCAGTTTTTTCATCTGCTTATTCTTTAGCAAGTAAAGAGGAGTGTTTGATGACGAGGTATTTCACTTTTTCGTCGCCTTCTGACACTTCGATTTCGTCAGGAGCGTATTGGGTGAAATACACGGTATCCCCAATTTGTACGTCCATAGGACTTCTTTGTCCTGTTTCGAGGATTTTCCCAGCTCCTACAGCAATGACTTTCCCTTTATGGGGTTTCTCTTTGCTGTCTGGGAGAATGATGCCACTTTTTGTGGTGTTCTCTTCCACGAGAGGTTTAATCAACACGTGGTCTTCTAAAGGTTGTAATGTTGCCATAGCATAAAAGTATAAAAGATAAAAAGGCTGAACGTAAACGCTTGGTGTATCACAAGAAACGCTTACGTGCTATGTTATACGAAAAAAAAAATGAATTGCAAGAAAAAATGATAGGAAAAAATTATATTCCATAAAATGGGTATCAGCTTTTTTTTATCTTGCTCTGGACATTTACCCTCCAAATCCCTAGTATACAGAAATACTCCCCTTTTTATTCCTTTCAACTTTTGCTTTCTATGAAAAAATCCTTCACCCTCTTTGAAATGATACTGGTCATCGTTATTGTCGGCATTATCAGTCTAATGATTATGAGATTGACGGGCAGCCAACTCCAAAAACTCCAACGAAAAACTGAAAAAGACACCCTCCTCACTGCCTACCAAAACCGTTATTCCAAAAATCTGACTTCTTCTCTTTTTCTTGGAACAACATATGCAATGATGCAAATGACCTTTGCGACAGGAGCAAATAATATCGCAATCGCCTATTTTACCGGGGAAGAACAGCCCTTTTTCACCGACAGCATTCAAGGAGACTTTCAAATCGAACAAATTATCACCAATCCCAATGTTGTTGGGAATGTGCAAACCACAGACACACTCACTCTCACGCTCAAGCCTTATGAAATCCCTTGCACGTTAGAGAACAAAGGAAACAATCTTCCGGAAATCATTCTTATTATCAAAATGAAAAAGCAGAAAAAGTATTGCTTTAGTATTTCCCATAAGAGCTGTAGAATGAGAGAAGTCGTATGTACTTCAAGACGAGACCCAGAATATCTTCCTGATTTCGCAGAATAACTTGTTTTTGGTGAGAAAATACGTATACCATCATCATCCTCTTTACTTTGTTGCTCCTCCTATGCGTAAAGCTTTTACTCTCGTAGAAACCTTAATCGTGATTGCTGTCTTTGGGACAGGGATTTTGGCAGTGCTGTATGGTATTACGCAGACCCTTGGCAATCAAGACAAAATCAAAACGCAAATCACCTCTTCTTTTCTCGCTAGAGAAGGCATAGAACTGATGTATCATCTCAGAGACAGTAATTACCGCAAATCCTTGCCTCGAAATTGTGTATTTCAACCTTGGAATGGATGAGGAGGTGAGCCAATAAATCCAGAAACGAACCCTTTTTGTCCTAAGTATTTCACATCAGGAATGGTACTCACGGTAGCAATGGACCCAGAACAGTATGTGAAAATCACCACAGAAGAACTTTCCCCATCGTTTGAAGAAAATTTCACCAAATTTCAGCTCTCTTATGCGACAGGAGATATTCCTCCTTTTCAGTATGTACAAAAGAAACAACATGCTGATACTTCCGACGAACAATCGCTCCGATACGCCAGATACCTGCTTCTCTTACCTGTGTATGAAAATGGAACAGCACTTCCCACCGACCATATTCTCAAAATTGAATCTCACGTCCTCTTTCAGAAAGGTGCACTCACCGGTGAAAAAGTGATGGAAAGTTTTATCTGAAATTATGAATTCTAAATGCGTAAAGCCTTTACTCTCGTAGAAACCCTCATCGTCATTATCATTATTGGGATTTTGGCAGCAGTGCTGATAGAGTCGTATTTGACGATTACCAAAATTGCTTTTAAAATCGAACAGGAAAAAAATCTGTCTGAAGAAGCCCTGATGATTACGCAGATTTTTCAATCTATTGCCGATACTGCAACGATTGATTATGAGAAATACACAGAAAATAATATCAATCTATCGGGAGAAAACGGATTTGTAAATACGTTGTATTTGACGGGAGGACAACGAACAGGAGCGAGCATATATTCAACGGGAACGTGTTTATCAGGGAATGCATTTGCAATGCAAAACGGTGTCTATCCTGACGCTTCCGCAATTATTTTTGCACATTCAGGGTGTCAACTGCTACTCTCTCAAAATGGAACCCATACTCCCCTCCTCGCTACTCAAAAACTCATTCCCTCCAAAGCACTCTTTAAAGTCATTCCATTTGATAGTGAAGAACACTATTTCAGTGAAAATTATAAGGGACAAATGCTGATAAATGAAATCGCTAAACCTGCTTTTCGAGTCTTTCTTCATCTGTATTCGCCTTTTTATCAGCCAGTCGGACAAAATAATATTGCTCAGCCTTTACAACTTTTTTTCAATCTCAATGCCCCACTTCCTTCGCTCTTTTCTCTGAACTAATCCCTCACATTGACGAAAACAAGGGAATATTTCTCTGCTCGTGATTTTTGTGCTGTTGGCTTCGTCGCTGATTGCACTTTTGGCAATGCACCAAATCAGAAATCTGATGACCTATGGAGCGACCACCTACAATTATTTCAGGGCTCATTATTTGGCGAGAGCGGGACTGGAACTTGCTTTGACGGAAACTCACCTTCGCGACGCAGGATTTCAAATGGGAGCTAAACAGGGAATTGCCTCCGGTGATGCTATCGTCTCTGAAAATGTTTGGTCAGAATATGAAGCATTTGCACCATATTTCACAGTACATATGGAAGCAAGGAAAAAAGAATATCGTAAAGATTTGACACCAGGAGAAAGTATCGTAATTCCGCTTTTTCTGGACAACAAAGAGTTGGGACATTCTGGATGGTTGACTGGCGTTAAAGCAGAAGAGCTTGAAAAGTACACGCAAAACATTTCTTTAACAAATGAGAAAAATGCTGACTTATTTTTTGGGATTTTTGCTTTTTCAGGGGAACAGAGCGATGAAATGGTCGGAATGGTCTCCAAAACTGGAAAAACTTTAGCTACTTTTTTGGGAGATGGAGAAGTAAAAGCCGTACTCGCAAATACTGCTCTAAGAAAATATTTGACGATTGTAAATCCTACATCTAATCCTACAGTATCCATAACTTTAACTGCTACTTCTCAGCCTTTTGCAATAGCTGATACCCATATCAACGTTCAAGCTCATTATGGAGATACCGACGTTGGATTGGAAGCAATCTATACTGAACCCTTCCCAAATTTCTTACAAGGAGTAATGGGTTCAGAGTCTAGTACACCTTAATACTCATCGCAATCAATGCTCCTATACAGCATTAAACACTACTTCTGCACCATATATCTCTCCCATTTTACGAACAACAGTCGCTAACGCATAACGCGGGTCTTGCTGATTGTGATAATACCATTTATGCGGGTCAAATACTACAATCTTTTTTAAACAAGCATAAGGCTGAAACACTTCCGAATGCGTCACAACAATAGGTCAAACCGTACCTTTTTTGATAGCTCGCCAATGAAGGTCTTTTCTGAGTTGCGTATCGGTAGATGCCAAATGAAGCACTTCTGGAGAAGATAATAAGTCGGAAGAAAGCGTATTGTACCTCGTCCAATTGTCAGGGAAAATGAACAAATGCTGTCCCGCAGGCGACAAAGGGAACTCCCCCACCATTGTCACATCAGATTTTTTTTTCACTTTTACTTTATGCTCTCTCATCAGCAAATCAGTAATCTCTGTGGAAACAAAGTACCTGATGACGGATTTGTAGCTAGAATACCACCAATACACCATTCGATGAAGAAAAGAAAGAAAATGCTGAGGAAAAAATGCGGGAATAAGCACGTTGACGGACTGCTCAGGATAAAACTGTGTATAAGTTTCTGCAAAAGCGATTTCCTCGCCCAGATTAAGCAGAATATCATCTGAAGTTTTGAGTAAATCACCGCTCTGCCCCACAGGAAAGTTAGCTTGAAATACTCTATCCTGTCCTGCAAATTTGGTGAACGAAAAGAGATACATCACAGCACAAAAATAGATAAAACGACTGCCACTCCCAGAACTATACACAAGTCGTTCAAAAGTGCAAGTGGTCGTTGAAAATAAAATTCTAGACAGATTTTTTGCTTTTTTTTCAATTTTGAGTATACTTACGTTGTCTCTTTATTTTACTTCCAGTATCTTATGCAAGAAAATCCTCTATACCCCAATGAGCGAAAAACATCCCTACAAGCAATAAAAGAATATATTTTGTCATTATTGAAAAAAAAGCAATCATTCCACGAAACCACAAAAGAACTAGAAGACACGTTGAATAGTGAAAGTAAAGAAGCATTACAACAAAAACAAGAGCAAAACTTTCGAGAAAAAATGAAAAAAAAGCTCTTTGAAAAAGAAAAAGCACAAAATACTTCTAATAAATGATATATATATCCAGATAATTTAAAATTTCCTCCTGAAGATAGCGATGAATATCTCCCTCAAGATATGGAAGTAGGAGAAACAAACGGAGAAGCAGAACATTTTTGAGAAATTTATCCGGTATACCGTGGATACTATCCTATCGGTAAAAAATCCTATTTCGACCCCAAAACAAATCTTTGGTCCAAAAAGAAACAGCTTGTCCCTTTGGAACACAAAACCGAAAACGGAAAACAGCTTTTTTCTTATGTTGGCTATGTTCAGTCTGGGATTACCGCTATTCCTTTGCCCGAAACAGCAATGCCCGACACGTTTTCTCTCGTATATCACGGGAAAGATATGCCACTTTTTCAGAGAGACCAAAATTATTGCATTTATATAACGAGCAAATCAAAACAAATTATCAGTTTTCAATTTGCCTTGAAGGAAAAAGATTTTAAACAACCTCCCCTTTCTGCCGATAGTGAAAAAGTCATTTTTTCTTCACTTACCAAAGCAACACAAGACCTCCTCGCAAGATTACGTGGAACTTCAACAGCTCAACAAATCTGATATACTCTCGCAACCTACATCAATACCGCGAAAAAATATGCAACTACCAAACAGGGAACGCTCCGAAACCAATCTCACAGCAAAAATTATATTACCAATCTGGATAAATCTCCTATTTTGGAATGTTTTAGTGCAAACAGCCTTTTAGTAGCTCTGTGTAGAGAACTAGGAATTCCTGCAAGATTGGTGGTAGGACACCTAGTACAATCCGCAAGCAAAGATGGAAAAGCTCATCTCAGTACTAATAATGGACACGCCCGAACGGAAATTCGAGATGGAAATCAGCGAATAAGATTTGATGCTACTCCCAAACAAAAAGAAAATGGAGAAAATGCTGGCGAAAACGGGGAAGACCTAGCAGAAAACCAAGCAAAACCATCTGGAGAATGAGACAAATGAAGCCAATGAAACCAATGAAACCAAAAACCACAAAGCCCCGAAGGGGCGACAGAACATAACCCAGGGCAACGCCCTGGGGACACAGAGAATTCCGAACACTCTGAGAACTCCGAACACTCCGAGAACTCTGAACACTCCGAGAACTCTGAACACTCCGAGAACTCTGAACACTCTGAGAACTCCGAACACTCCGAGAACTCTGAACACTCTGAGAACTCTGAACACTCCGAGAACTCCGAACACTCTGAAAAGGCTGAACAGTTCGAAAAGTCCACTCCTAAAAGTCCTGATGAAATGCTCGACGAATTCATCCAAAAAGCCAAAGAAGATTCCCTCACCAAACAAGGAGAACAACTCAAAAAAGCACTAGAACAATTAGAACAAGCTGACACCAAAGAACAGATGAGAGAAATTCTGGATAATGCACAGCTGAACGACTTTGCAAAAGAACTCCTAGATGAACTCGGAAATAAAGGCATCCTAGAACAAGAAAAAGAAGCATTAAAAAACATAGAAGATGAAAAGGAACTGGAAGAGAAACTCAAAGATTCCCTTCTCGACCCAGAATACAAAAAGAAACTGGAAGCATACGCAGACATCATCAGAAAAAATATTGAGGAGCAAAAAAAGAAACTAAAAACCGAAATGGAAAGATTTTGATTTAAAGAACAAGAACTGACTCTCTATAAAAAATATAAAGAATTGGAAAAAGAAGTCCGACCAGAAGTAAAAAAACAGGTTGCAGAACTCCAAAAAATTCTCCCACCAAATTATATCTTCCAGAGAGATGAAGAAAATAGGTATCATAGCGGTTCTAAACTTGATAGAAATAAACTGGTAAACTGGAAACTAGAAGGAAATACCAAACTCTTTCAGAGGTCAGAAATCAAAGAAGAACTCCAAGAAATCAATATGTTTGAAACCATCATCATTGACCGTTCTGGGAGTATGGGAAGCTTTAGTGATACTACTTCTCCCTTTTATCAATCTATCAAAGCAGCCATCACCAGAGCTAAAGTTTTGGAACAGTTCAAAGTCCAGATGAGTATTGTGGTGTTTGATGATAGTATTGACGAAGTAATGCAATTTGGAGAAACCTTTTCGGAACGTAAAACCCATATTCCTTCCAAACTGATGAGAGCAGCCACCACGAGAAGCGGAGGGAATAGTCAAGAACCTATCAGCTTTGTGTATACCAATATGAAAAAAAAGCTGAAAGAAAGCTGATGAAAATCATTTGGAAATATTTCCTTCATCGGAGATGGCGACCTGTATAATTTTAACCAAGTCCCTCCACTCAAAGCAATGATTAACGAACTGAAAAAACAAGGAATGGGTATCACTGCATATTATATCAATCAAAGTAAAGAAAAAATGCCATTGATAGAATATTACTTTTGATCTCCAGATGAAGGAACTACCATCTACGCAAAAGATAGTCCCGATTTATCACAGAAAATCATCAATAACCACAGGTCAAAACTATCTTTACTTATCAAAAAATACCTCAAACAACAATAAAAAATAATCTACTTTTTATCACTTACCTATACCACACTATGACCAACACAGACATCAACGCTTCACACAGCACAGAGTCATCAACACTTGAGAAAAAAGAAACTCCTGCAAAATTTTTTATTGAACTACTCCCGATAAAAGATAAGAAAGATAAGTTTTCCTATCTCACGAATTTATCTTTAATAAAAAATCTTACAGTAACAGAGTTAAAAAACCTCTGACTAAAATTAAATGATAAAAATGATTTCATAACAACAGATAATCGAAAAACATTCTTAGTTTTAAAACAAAATCTTATAGGAATAGGAAATAAACACAAAACTTTACCCTCTATAAAAATAGAGGATTTTATGAATTCTCATGTTCTACTTTTCCAAGCAAAAGAAATAGAAATAGATACATGAATATTGATTATCACAACAACTGATAATCTAAAATTTTATGGAAATATTGAATCATACCTTTTAAATTGATTACAAAGTTTAATGGAATGAACTGATAATAAAATCAAAGAATATCTGATAACAAAAAAAAAAGAACAAACCTATAATTTTCAAAAGCCACTACTTACCATCAAAACTTCAAAGAAAACACTAAACACCTGAGCAGATGATTACTGCATTACCAGTGAAGAGCAAAAAGAATTCTGTGTCCTCAAAGACAATACAATAGCTACCTACAACTACACCGATGACGCTATCAACAACCTCTCAGATTACTATGACCTCAGTAATTATGGAACCGTCAAACAGATAAGAACCGACATCAATAATAACTTCTACTTTATCATCACCGAACAGGATGAAAAATCCCAGCTCAGAATACTCAATAGAAACTCTTTGGAAGAAGTGATGCAGTTCGTTGACCTCACAAAAATTGTCCACCTCAGTAATGAACAAGGGAAACTCTTGTGTATGGACAAAGACGGCTACCTGAGAATTATCACTATCAATACCAAACAGCTCCCGAGAGGCTATGTAGACCACAACCCTATCAATGCAGAAACTCAGAAACAAACCGTCATAAAAATCGAAGACAAAGCTCGTAGCGACCTCAAACAAACTATCGAAACAGGACTTACTCTGGAACTTAATGAAAATGGAACAACTCCCCTGTCCGAAGACGCCCATACTGATGAAGTTCTCAGACAAAAACTCCGAGATACAAAAATCACTATTCCTCATCATCCTGAGGACGCAACAGAATGAAATGAAGACGAGAATAAGAAATCTGAAAATAATAAACAAATCACCCTCAAACAACTCTTCATTTCTGCCACTAGCCTCCCAGACATTAACCAAGTCTATACGCTCGCCCAACAGCTCAAACTCAATCCAAAAGTTGCAGCAGTAAAAGGACTCATTGACCCTATCATCCAAGAAATCTCAGAAAAAAAAGCAAAAATCAGATTGGAAACTATCTCTCAGAGCCTTCAACATATCGTAGAACATCTCCCAACTGCTTCAGATTTCTCTGACTTTTTAACTATCAAACAACAGCTTGCTGAGATTAAAAAAGAAAGAAGTCAGATACTGGTTGCTGATAAAGCATTTGATGTCCTCCTCAAAGAAACTATGCAAAGTATCGAAGAAAAAATCAAAGAATATCAAACGACTCACCAAGAAGAAATAATGCAAATGGTGGAAGAAAACCTAAAAACCATTCAGAAAGCTTTGGCAGATATAGACCATCTTCCTCACATCAATGAAATCATAAGACATCCTGTACGAGAACAAACTAAAAAACTTCTTACCTATCTCCCTGATGAAGAGAAAAATAAGCTAGAAGAAAAACTCCAGCAGATAAAAAAGCAGAGACAAAATGTGCTGAAAGCACTTGCTCACAACGAATTCAAAGACCAACAACAAGCACAGGCTAAAAAACTTTTGGAACTAGAAAATAGTCTTAAAGAAATCAAAGATGTTATCCTGAGTATCAATGAAGAAGAAACTTTGGAACAGGTAGAAAAATCTGACCCTCTCGTACTAGCTACTAAACAAGAGCTAGAAACACTCCCTGCCACTCAGAAAGTTCAAGAGCTCTCACTCAAATTGGAACAAATGTTTAAAGAAAGAGCTTTGAGTATCAAATTTTCCAAAGAAGAAAATACTACTTCGTTCAAAACGCTAGACCAATACGGCATCCCCAAAGCACTCTACTTTGTTCCAGAAATTGAAAAAAAAGTAAAACGAGATATCTATGCAAAACCTCTTCCAGATGAAAAATATAGACTACAATTTCATTCTTCTGCAGGAAATATCATCGAACCTAATCTCAACAAAAAAATACTCGGAAATTACAAATTTGTATATACGGAAGAAGAATTTATTGATTTGAAAAATACCATCCATCAACGAACTACCAATGGAACAAAAAAAACTTTTTACGAACTCTTGAAAAAACCTAATAAATCTGACGAAGAACAACAAACATTTGCTCAAATGGAACAAAAATATTATATCCCCAGAATGATAGACATTATGAATACCATTACCGGAGAAGGTAAATTACGAAATCTCCATCAGAGAAAAAATCTGCCCCATATGGACTCCAAAACCGTAATTACCCCAAGCATTCAAGGAAGATTAGGTGAACGAGGAAATAGGATGACCCAGCAATTGGTGAATCATCAAGGATATATGATTATCGAAAGTGATGCTGGAACGGGAAAAAACTTCAAAGTTGACCTCATCGGAAAGCTCACCAATAGAGAAATTTTTGATATTTCTTGTAATGCTCATATGGAAAAAGAAGACCTGCTTTTTTCTCCAGAAATCAATACTGATGGTACCTACCGCCAACCTAGTGAACTCATTAGAGGAATTCAGACTCCTGGAGCCATTATCCTGCTAGATGAAGTTAATACCCTAAAACCCGGAGTAGCAAAATTATTAAATCCTCTCCTAGATGGACGTAGATATATCAATGACCCTCAGCTTTGAAAGATACACGTACACCCTTCTGTGATTATTATCGGTGCGATGAACCCTAGAGATTATCTAGGAACTAATCCTCTGCCTCAGGAACAAGTTTCCCGTGCAACGTTTGTAAATGATGACTATCTCCCTGCTGAGGAAGAAGCATTTATGATAAGCAAACATCTAGCAGGAGCAGTAAGTAGCTTAACGTGGGAAGAATTTAAAACATATCGGGAAAACTACAATATCAGAGATGAAAAACCTAATAATAAAACCCTGTATCATCTGTTCAAAGCAATGCAAAAAGTAGTGAATATAGCAAATAAACTCAGAGACATAAGAATGAAAACCCAGAGATGAAAAGCTGAGATTGGTGAAGAATTGGAATGGTTATTTTCTCCTAGAGAAAGTATACAAATTATCCAAGATTATAATACTTCCAAAGATATTCACAAGTCTATAAACCGTATTGTCTTGCCAAAAATTGCTGACTTAGAACAGAGAGAATATGCACAAAAAATTATTGAAGAAGTGATGAAATAACAACAGTAGGTTATTTAAAATACTGCCATTACTTTATCTCCAGTTCTT
Organism: Candidatus Peribacteria bacterium; assembly: GCA_031276875.1. Lineage (GTDB taxonomy): Bacteria > Patescibacteriota > Gracilibacteria > Absconditabacterales > Absconditicoccaceae > UBA3291. The sequence goes on from JAISMG010000038.1 coordinate 39,567, forward strand.
CCAAAATCTGCCTTATCCCCTCTTTGAGTTCGTCAATGAAAAAAGAAAACTGGTTTCTCATAAATCCATCCTCCAACAGCAACGTATCCAATGCGTCCGTCGTCTGCAAAAGTCCTCCCACGATAGCACGCAATGCTTGTTCATCAGTAATCAATCCTTTGTTGATTTCTTGTGCAAGCCTGAACGTATGATACTTAATTTTCAAGAGTGATTGCACAACTCTATCCACAAATTCGCTATCAAACTGTTGGAGCACACCGCCCCCATAACTTCCTACTGACTGTGCATTTACTTCCAAAGCAGAAATCAGTGCATCACAAGTGGTGGTAATCTGTTCTACCAGATGAGAAACTTTGGTAGTAACAGTAGATTGAAGAGTGAGATTTTCCATACTAATAAGGTATAAAGAATAAAAGAAATCTTTTTTGCCTGAAATAAGTATACTCCAAATATCCAAAAAAAGCAAAAAAAGCAAAAAGTCTGACTTCCTTACCTCTTGCGAAAGAGAAATCAGACTTTTTTATACTTTACTTTGAGGAATGTTGATGATAAATTGATAACTAAGAGTTTGCAATCAACGCTTGAGCAACTACTTTTCCACTCGTCCAACATCGCTGTAAATTATATCCTCCTGTTTTGCCTGTAACATCCAAACATTCTCCCGTGATGAAAAGCCCCGGGACAGTTTTTACTTCCAACTGTTCTGTAAGCTGTTCTCCACAAATGCCCCCACCACACACTTTTGCTTCGGTGAGCGGTCTGAGACGATGAAGTTTCGTTGTCAACGTATAATGAGCTAATTTAGGAGCAGAAAATCCTAAATAAGCGAGTAATCTTTTGGTTATTGCTGCTTTGGGAAGAGAAAGTTTGAAAGTAAACTGCTCAGGAGGAAGTCCTTGCATTGCAAGCGTGGAATTAAAAATTACCGGTCCCGACAATCCCCAATGCGTAAACAGCACCGGTCAAACCTGCTGATATACTAATGTATTGCGATGAAACAAAGCTCCCTTCCCTACCACCGACGAACCAGCGAGAAAAGACAGATTTTTTTCAGTTTCTACTCCTACTAATGCAGGATAAAAGGGAATAAACGTCAGCTGAAAATCCTTGGCAACTTGCAGAGCAATTTCACTAGAACCTAACTGAGGAAAACTCGGACTTCCTGTAGCCAGAACTACCTGTTTGGCATAAAAGACATCAGAAAGTGTATGTAAAATAAAATATCCTTGCTTGGTTTTTTCGAGACGTTGAAAGTCTTGATGATAAAGGATTTCTCCGCCCTGTTCACTCACTTGATGGAGCAGGAAATCACGAAATAATGAGACTTTTCTTGAAGTAAGCAGTATTCTCCCGTTGTCTTCTTCGTGAAATGCAATATCGTGTGCAGTCAAGAATGCGAGAAAATCACGAACCGTATAGGATTGAAATATCTTTGCAACAAATGCGGGATGAGAAGTCTGATAATCAGATAACGGATGAAGCAAAGTATTGGTCAAATTTCCTCTCCCTTGGGCTGACATCAAAAGTTTGGATGCGGAAATCGAAGATTTTTCGAGCAAAAGAACACGCTTATTTTTGGGCAAATGTGCCGCACAAAACAGCCCACTAGGACCTGCTCCGATAATCACCACATCTCGTATTTGCATTGCTCATTGGGTGGAAATAAACGATTACAGCAGTACATCAATCAACTGCTTTTTAGACTTTTTCTTTACAATTTTTTGCTTTTCTATATGAGTTTGAAACAAGATTTTTCGGACAAGTACATTGGTTGCCAAAATACAAAATCCCAATAAAAATCCTCCCAATACCTCTATCATTCAATAGGAATACAACACCATTCTACTCATTCCTATCCCTAATGCACTCACCATCATTATTGCCAATAGTACGTGCCTCATTCGTAGAGCCTTTATTTGCCCGTGAAACACATACCAACAGAGTAAACATACTACCAAACTCATCATCGCATATCCACTCGGAAAATTAAAATCATTGAGAGGAAGAAACGAAGGGTCTGGGCTAGACCTTTGGAGAAGCACTTTGACAATCGGAAACAGCAACAACGTAGACAACATACTAGAAATAAACACTGTAAGATGATATAATAATCTTTTACGATATAAATATACAATAATAATAAGCCCCAAAATCCCTATTCCCTGAATAGTAAAGAGACGATAAATCTGAGGCATTAGCACTTCCCAAAACGGAAAACGAGCAAAAAACTGTTGCATTCGGATATCCATATGGGCAAAGAATGCACTGACTGCGTAAAGATGTTGTGCAATCAGAGAAAAGATAATCACAGAAAGAATATTCCCCAACATCAAAAGAGAAAATCCTTTTCTGAAAATATGATACTCACTCTTGAAATATCGAAATAGCACAGCAATCGCAATACTGAGAATAATGCCTCGCGTAATAAACTTTCCAATATATCCCGCCAGGAGTTCATAACTTTCTCACAAACAGTAACCTATCAGAAAAAATACGGCTCCCCACAGCATATTGCTAATTCCTGTAAACAATACGATTTTGGGTAAAGGAAGTCTGATAACTCCCGCCATAAACGGAAAAACTCCCCTCGTCCATCCATAAAATTTAGATAAAATCATTCCTCCCAATAATTTTTTTTTAAGAATTTTCTCAGTACTCTCTAGGACATCATCCGTAATTTTGATATATTTTCCATATTTCTTTAGAAATCCCATCCCATATTTTTTCCCTATTGCATAAGCAAACAGTTCTCCTATCCAAGCACCTATAAATATATATATAAATGCTATCAGAGGAGACATTAGCCCAATATTAGCAAAAAATCCTCCAGCAATCACCAAATTTTGACCGGGTACTAAAATTCCTAATGGGGGAATTCCTTCACAAATCGTCGCCAAAAAAAGGATAATATACCCAAAGGTTTGGATAATTGATGGAGGAAGGTTCATAATCTGCGTAAGTAAGGTATCCATTTCACAATGCTAAGTAAAGTCCTAGAAAGGTTGTCAGCTTTATTTGTCTTCTAAACTTTCTGCAACGTGTCCAGCAATTTTGATAGAAGGATTGAGGGTTTTGAGTCCAACATTCCAGCTCGCTGGGCAAGCGTGTCCCGGATTATTCCTTACAAAATCCAAAGAATGAATTTTTCTCAGCAATTCATTGGAGGCTCTTCCAATAGGTTCAGTGACAATTTCTACTGATTTGATTTCTCCATCTGGAGAGATAATGAAGGTACCTCTTTCGCTATTTCCTGTAGTCGCATTCCATACGCCGAAGAGTTTGGAGATTTCTCCTTTTCTATCACTTATCATAGGAAGCGTGAACTGCTGAAGCAGATGTTCGGTTTCTACCCACCTTTTGTGAGAGAAAACGGTATCCGTACTCACCACAAAAAGTTCTGCATTCAGATTTTTGAGCTCTGGAGCAATAGTCATCAAGTCTTTGAGCTCGGTCGGACAAACAAAGGTAAAATCTGCTGGATAAAAGAAAAGGATGACCCATTTTCCTTTGTAGTCGGCAAGTGTGGTATTTACCACAGCATCTGTTGCAACGTCGTAGAAGTCAAAGCCAAAGTTTGGAACAATACTTTCCAAATGAAGTGTGTTTTCTGTGTTTTCCATAGTGTTTTCGTAATCAAAGAATAAATAAGGAAATATGTAAGAATTTTATGGCGTGGAGTCAGTATACGAATATGAAAAAAAAAGTCCACAAAAATTTGACTTTTTTGGGGGCGAACTTTTTTCAATTGCAAGCTTCCCGTAAATCACTATACTCCCCTTATAAATATCTTACCATTCTCTGAAATTCTCTGGTTTCATTCTCTGAAATTCTCCTACATTCTCCTCATTTATATGCTCCCAAATGCTCCTATGCACCCCATCACCCTCAAATTCCTCGAAGCAGTAAAGCTCAATAATAACGTCAAACGAATGCACCTCCACCGTGACCTCTATCTCCAAGAAAAAGAAAGATTTTTCACGTTTGTAGACAGCCTTTTGGAACAGTTGAAAAAGCTGGACTCCAACTTGGAAGACATCACCACCAAAGACTGTATCTTCAGATTTAATAAAGATATCCGCTTTTCCAAAGATAAATCCCCTTACAAAACCCATTTTGGAGCATTTATTTCGTCCGGAGGCAGAAAATCACCACTCCCGTGATACTATCTGCATATTCAACCCGGAAATCAGAGTGGCATTTCGTGAGGTTCGCGATGTCCTAGCATTCCTCAGAGAGAAGCAATCATCCTCCATATTTGGAATAATCGAACTAAACGACAGCGTATCATAACAAATCCCCCATTTAATAAACAATTTGGTACCTTAGTCGATAAACAAGCAGAAGTAAGCTTGGAAAGAAGATTGAAAAGCCATAAAACTCAACAACTATTGGAACAGCTTGGAAAAACCAAAGCCAAGCAGATACTCAACAATAAAGAAGCATTAGAACTCCTCCTGTATCCTCGTTTCTGCGTGCGACATCCAGTGAGTGATAAAGAAGTCCTTCAAACTGATTTTGCACAAAATGTGATGAAAGGATTTCAGCTTTTGCAACCGTTTAATGAATTGATACTGGAGGGGATGATAGGCTAATTGATTTCTCCTTGTAGTGCTTTTACAATCATTTCTTTATGGTCAGGGAAAGCAAATGGAATTGTATCTATATCCTGTGGAGCCACTTTGACAATAGTTTTGGCATCATCGCCTGCTTGTAAATCTCCGGAAAGAATACTACACAAAAATGCGTGAGCAATGTTATGAGCACGGGGATCTCTGTCTGGATTATCCCAATATCCCAAATATTTTTCTATTTGAACCTCTGCACCTATCTCCTCTTGTGCTTCTCTTTTTGCAGCGTCTTCAATTCTTTCACCAACATCAATAAATCCTCCCGGTAAAGCAATACCCTGAGGGTAATTTTTCCTTTCTATAAGCACCAATTTCCCTGCTTTATCAAAAAGTACAATATCCGCAGTAATTCACGGAACTTTTCTTTCGTGTTGAAAAATTTCTTTTAATCTCTGGGAAGCGTGAATGGTATCTAAAAAGCTGACCGTATCTTCGGAAAGTACTTGTACCAATCATTGATGATGATTACGAGCCAACCATTCTCTAATCGTAGAACCTTTTACCATTTCTCTGACCTGCAAGGGGATAATCTCTTTTCCTGTTCATTTGAAAATTTCTTGCACTCGTACATTCCCTGAAATAACATATTGAAACTCAGGAAGTTCTTTGAGGATATAATCTCTTCGACGCTGATTGTCTCCAATATCAGGCACCGGGAAAACTTCCACTTGCAAACTCTGCAAAAGATGGTGTGATGAGATTTCTATCATTTGCTTTCTTTCCTCATAGGTAAAGGGATTTTCTGCAGTAAATTCTTTATTGGAAGATCCCACTCAAATCAATACATTCGTAATTCCTTGTTCAATTGCTTGTTGTAATCCATCTAGATGTCCTTTATGCAATCACGGTTGAGCACGCGTAATAAAAAGTCAGGTTTTCCCTTCTGGTTTCATTGTTCATTTCATTATATAGATAAGTAAGAAATAAAATGCTGAATTATCCTACCATTAATAATTTTTCATCAGGAACTTTTAATTTTTCATTAGGCACGTTCGGTAATTCTGTTTTACAGGTTCACATATTAAGATTTGATAATAATTTTGTTCTCACTTCTTGGTGCATTTGCTGAGTAATCGGACTCTCCACTGTCGGAAATGCTGTCAAGGGAAGTGTTATTAAAAGTCTATTTCTCGCTTCATCAATCGCAGCAATATCATTATCATCATAGAAAAGTTTCCCATTTTCATATACTTTGTGGAGCAATCTTTCTCCTCTGACTTCTTCATCTTCTTGGACAAGATATCTTACTCCATCTCTAATTTCAATATTGAGGATTCCGGGAACAGGTTCTTTATCAATATCATTAGAAAGTTTTCCAGTAGGTCAATATTCGGTAGCTGTTAATTTGTAGGCTGCTGAAAGCGAATCTCTCGTCTTATCTTTGGAAACAAGTAATCCTCCAATACCATATTTTAGTAATTCAGTGGAAAAACCAGCTTCTTTTACCTGATTTTCTAAAGCTTGGATGTCCTCAATACTAGATAAACCTTCTGAAACCGTAATCGTATCTCTGGTCGTATCAAGCATTCAACGTTCTTTTTGCTTTTGGAGAGCTTCCAACAAAAGCGTAGGAATATCGCCACTATCAAGTCTTAGTGTAATATTTTTATTTGTATTTCTATACTGCTCTTTCAAATCAAGAACTTTATCAATCCCACTATGCGTATCTACGAAATCTGTCAACAACGTTATTTTGTCCGTTTTTTTGACTGCATCCTGCATCGCTTCATCTTCACTCGGATATGAAGCATAAAATCTATGAGCAGTAGTCCCTCAACAAAGGAGTTGTGGATATACCAAAGCAGCTGCATCATTAGAAGTATATTTGAGTCACGCTCCTACAATAAGAGAGCTTACCGCATCTAAATGAGCTTTTTCATTGATGGCTGCTCTTTTACCTTGTTCACACACTTTCGTAGCAAAGGTTGCATTTCCATCTGGTAATATTTCTTCTAATCTATGAGCATCTGTAGCTACTTTACTTTTGAAAAAAGGTCTAATCCAATCTGGTTCAAAAATCGCAGCTAATTCAGCAGGTCAAGTCACTACCATTGCTGGTTCTTTGGGCTTTAATGCTGTTCCATCTGCTACCGCATAGATGGTTAAAGGTAAATAGCCTCCCCCATCTACTACGCCTTGTCGCATATCAGTGTTAAAATAACCAGTTGCTCCTTTTTTGGTCTGGTCTGCATAAAAATCTTTTGCAAAATCCAATTCTTGTTGAGTAATGGGATACGACAACATTTTCTTTAATGCTGACCTAATCCCATCTATAATGATATATATATCAGGAGATTTTCTCATTGATAAGGTAAAGGTTTCTTGTTGTTTTGCTCTTTCTCCTTTAATGTATGTCATTGGTCTATTGTAGGTATCTGTTTGAATGATTTTATTTCTTTGGGAAATATCTTGCCTTACTGACTCATTGGTAATAGCTTGATATTCCTCATACGTAAGAGTAGGGAACATTTGCATTTTCCTTTCATAGGCTTGGACATCAAAGGTTGGTGTATTCATTGGAATAGTAATAAGAAATAAATAATGTTATTTATACAATAATTATTGAGTAAATTTTTTTGAAAGCAGAGTAGCAAGTTCAGATAAAGTAATAATATCTATATGTCTTCTATCAAACTCTTTCAGTATAGCTTGGGTAGTTTGTAGAGCTACTCCTCTTATTGCCTCTTGAATAAGATAAGGTTCATAGCCTAAATCTTTTGCATCAAGTGCAGTTTGTCCCACACAGTAATCAATAGCTACTCCACCAATCAGTAGAATTTTTTTCTTTTGTTTCCTTAAAGTCTCGTCCAACACGGTTCTATCAAATCCACTATAGGCTTCTCTATCAGCTTCTTGCCCTTTTAAAATTTTAACATTAAAGTCTGATTCCTGCAAAGGTGGCATCAACTGTATCCCTTCAGTTCCTACAAGGGAATGATTTGGTCGAAGTACTTGTTGTTGAACTTCTGCCAGAAAACGTTGTACTTCTCTTACATCAAAGGTTGCTTTATCAGAAATTCCATTCTGATATGATGTCCATTGTTTCACTTCGTCATAGGTAAGTACATCATAAGGGTGTTTATTTTTGTAGCTCGTAGCTAAAGAAAGGTGTCCCCTTGGATGTTCTTCCAATACATTGATAATCATAATTCCATACGGTTTACAAAGATTGATAAGCTGTTTGGTAGCTTGAGCTACTTGTTCTCCTTCTGGAACATAAAGCTCATTGAGACGTTTATCTTCAAAAGTTTGAGTATTATCTACACTCACTACTGCAATATCCTGTGGAGTATTGCAAATTTCCAATATTAGATTTTTCATAATAGAAAAGATTAAAAGATAAAGAATGTTTTGTTATTTTTATATTGTATTATATACAATATCTAAAGAATAAAAGAAAGCTGATAGTTGATGAACGGCGTATTCACAGTCCGTCGGAATCACCTCCATCCATCGAAATAATTTCTTCTCTCATCTTTAGTAATTGTATTATACACAATTACTTTTCAATTTCAAGACTTTTTTCTGGAAAAAATTAAAAATAAACAAAAGCCCGTAAGTAGTTAACCACGGGCTTTAAATTAAACAATATACTTGAGGAAAAAAATTCCTCTTTTATCCACCAAACCCACCGAGGCTGGTTTGGCTAAACAGAGCAACACTCTGTGAAGCTCTCACTGCTGACTGACTAAAAACCTGAAAGGCCTTTCTAATATCAGATGGATTTGAAGCTGCTGTTAATACCCACTGATCAGGAATTCCCATTTCAGCAAATATTTTACGGAAATCACAATCTCCATTATCAAATCCCATAGCTGAAATGATGTGTTCTTCTGTCCGAAGCATATCAGACACAATTTTCTTTACATCATTGGCTGTTGAAGTTCGAGAATGACAATCTTCACCATCAGTCAAAATCAGCGTAATTGTACGCACCTGAATACCATTATTTTTGAAGTCCTGAGACTTCGAAATAACAGTCGCAAGTAATTTTGCAGTTTCATCAAATAGTGGAGTACCACCATTTGGGTCATAATTCTGAGAAGTCATCTCAGGTACTAAACTCAACGGCGTGTAAGGATACAGCACCGTACCATTTAAGTAGCGATTCACTACTTCAATATTGTCCTGCTGTTTACTTTCTTTGAGAGACTTAATCAAAAGATTATGACCATCACGAACCGCCTGAGCATTCCCAGCAAATCGAATTGAACCTGAATCATCAACCAACACATTGAGTAAGATGACTTCACTAGATCGTATCGAATCCACTGGAATCCCTAATCCCTCTTGGATTGTTTGTCCCAAATCGGGAATTTTTGTCAATGCATCCAATGAACCTTGGGAAATATCTCCCTCATTGAAAGCATTCTTTAATAAATCTATTGACATAATTTATCCTCCTTTATTAAAATTTTTATTACATTAATTTACCTGTATCCACTCCCGGCCATTGGTCGATGGGAGTGATTGACTTAACTAAATGCATTCCTGCACTTTCAAAGCTCTTAAAAGCCTGATTACCTTGTTGGGTAAAATCAATAACGTTCGGTATGATTACCGGAGACGTGCAATCTTCCAAAAGATAGACTTTGGATGCTAACGCCGGATCTTTCGCCTGAATTTCTGTAAGCAAATCTTCAATAGAAAACGCTACACAATGCGACTTGGCTTGTCCACCAATTATCACAATGTCATAATTTAAAAGCGTCTCTATAAAACGAGCATTCTTTTGGGCGATAGATGATCCATCCGCAGTATTTAACACCTCGGGACTCAGTACCGAGTAATTTTCCGTCAGCGGATTTCCACCCTTTATTTCAATACCTGGCTGCGAATTGCGAGCAATGGTATGAAAGAAGATTGCTTCTTCAAATAGTGGAATTAAAGCGTGTCCAATTCCACCAAGCATTGCGTGATAGTCCCAAATAATGAGACTATACTTTCCGTTTTTTTCAAGCGTTTCCGTGTAATGGATAACGTGTCTTTTTAAAGAAGTATAGCTCACATTTAGAGCACCAGCCACCGCCGGATTAACAGCATATTTTCCACTCTTCAAGTCTGCAGATGAAATCACTGTATTTGGTTTTACCAAATCACCATTTTCATCAATAAAAAATAAAGAATGAAAAATCTGCATTGACGTATGTGTATCCATCGTCGGGAAAATCTTGGTGATATATCCCAAATTACGATAGATAAACTCTGAAAAACGTTTGGTATCTTCCGGTGCATTTTGAACATAAAGTTCATGTCCCGGAATACCAAATGTTATCTGCATATCGATAGGCATCACAGCAATTTTGTATTTGTCTGTAGCCGCATTCGTTATGCCTTCAGCTTTTTTAAAAGCTGTTGCTTGGTTTGCTAACCCTGCATAGTCTACTCTGTAAACTAGGCCAGCCTTACTAGGGTCATAATGACCCGGAATTTTAAATTCTTTCATTTTGAATTTGTTTTAAAAAATTTAACATTTACTTTATTGAAATAAGATTTATTTTTTGTTTACTCACTACATAGATACCTTGTGGGGATACTATGAGCTGAGAATACTGATTAACATAAGATGCTGTATCACTAAAAACTTTCGTTTCCAAATTTCCACTAGCATCTATGCTAAGACGGATAACACCATCATTACTTGGACAGAAAAGAAATCCACCTACTGCAGATTTTCCTTTAATCTGATCAAGCCAAGAAGTATCACCCTGTTCATTAGTTATATCAAGCAAAACTTTCCCCTGTGCATTAAGAATAATGCAATGATTGATATATTTTGCCTGATATTTAGTAGAGAGCAAAAGCCAAGCTCTTGTCTCACTAAGATAACATTTTGCATCAATAATTTCTCCCTTGATGAAAGGAAGTTGCAAGCTATCATTGATAACTCTACGTCCTTTTTCAAAGATAAACCCTTGCAAAATGTGCCCTGCTTTGTACATCCCAAAACCGAAACTGGCTCCTGACCAAATCAAGGTTTGATCAGCGATACCTTCCCCAACTTTTGTGGGGGTGTATTCTAACCCCAAAGGATTAGCGTGCTGAATTACCCCATTTACAACCCAGAAAAGGTCATTTTCTGTAGTGGAAAAGATGGGAACATTTCCGACACAATCCACAGAAAGTTTGGACATCGTGCCATTTTTGCAATATTGCACCGTAGTGGCTTTGGCAAAAACCGTAGCCGACCCTTGCAACGCAAAATGCAACTCTCTATCCAATTCTCCTGTACAAATTATTTCAGACGTTTCTCTTTTGTATTCACCGTTTTCGTGGTACAAATAACATAATTTTCCATTGTGGAAGGCGACACTCATAATGACGCCAACTGTTTTGAATACTTCGTGTACTTGTATATTTCCACTACTTACCGCGATAGGAATAATTATTCCCACACTACATATCGGACAATGCATTCTTGCGTGCTGTATCCCACATTTGGGACAAGTTTGCCAATGCATTGAAGATAAGAGTTGTAGAGGAAATTCTCCACGTCTATCGTGAATAAATACTTCTTCAAAATGCTGCATCAGTTTCTCCGGCAAGACTTTATAGTCATAAGCGTGCTTAGGATAAATGACTTCCGGATGAAATACCGTAATGCGATTTTTAGGTCGCAATTGCTGTTTCACCCTTTTTGAAGTGTCATTAGGTTTATAAACACCTCCATACGGATCCACGAAGAGCAAGGTTTTGAATAATAAAGCATTGAATGCATACCAATCCCCGAAAGGATTATGCGGCTTAGTCATTGTCCAAATCCCATTTTGAAGACCACACAAAAGCGGGTCAACAAATTTTTCTGTATACATCGTGGACAGAAACCCTTCAAATTGCCAACTGTCAGTATCTATCCAGTATGCTTCATTTCCTTTCACGAGAATATTCATATCATTAAAATCTCCAATCACAACTCCGTGCTGATGAACAGCCTTTAAAGTCTGATGAAGATGAATAAAAATATCTCTAATCTCATTATTGGAAATATTTTTGCTTTCCCGAAACTGTAAGTCTCCGTAGGTTAACAGAGTTTCCGCTTTGATAAATGACATTACATAGCCAACAATTTCTCCTTGACTATCTGTCAACAACGCTTTGGGTCCAATCACATTAGCTGGTAAACCAGAGGGAAAAGCTGAAAGCTTTTGTCTGATTAATGATAATCTGATTTTTGCCGCCTGTTGCTCCGAAGAGGAACCCGCATAATACGGGTCATTGGGCTGACGATAGAGTTTTGCAACTAACCCGCCACCAATGGCATACACAACTGCCTCTTGACCTGCTCCAATTTCTTGGAGCGAAGTGAGAGGCTTTCCATTACAAAACACTTGTTTCATACTTTAACCTCCTTTAGTGTAATTAATGTCGTATCATCAGGAAGTAATCCAGGGAAACGTTGGATATTTCTTCCCTCCCAATCAATACGCCTTTTTTCTGTATTGATCACAGTAAGTTTATTTCGCATCCAAATAGGATTAGTAAAATAAATATCCTCTGACCAAAACTGATCAATTGATCCAATCAATGTTTCTTGAGCTGGCAAAGGTCTCTCTGCCAAATTCACTAAATCACCAACTCCATCCGTCCCTATCATCAGAGAATGTACCTCTGAAGTCGGGATAATCAGATTGCGTTGAATCTGTAACAACGTGGCATCACTATCCGTAATCTCGCTACCGGTCAAACCATACACCAGATACGGGGGTTTATTGTCCTCAAAGGGACCAATTTCTTGGAGTCCGCCATTGATGGCAAAAAACCCATCTCCACAGGAAAAGATACACGTAGTATCTTCCCGTACCACTACACCAACTAAGGTTGCTAGAAAATAATCCCGCAGGACACTCCACCAATCTTCCCCCATTGTCTGGGCAATTAAGCGAATTCTAGCTAACACATCGTGGCGAATTTCTTCCCACCATTGTGCACAATGGAATAATTTTTCGCTTTCTATTTTTTTCCCTCGTTTAAGATATTCTGCTACACAATGAGCAAAAATCGTCGAAAGAATCCTGCTTCCCACTTCAGAATGCTTTGTAGATCCACAACCGTCTGAAACGATAGCAACCACAAACTCCTCCGTAAAAAGCCAGTGAAAGAAATCTTGATTATTTATTCCACGTTTCACGTGAGTAGTGCCAGCAACTGAAGCACCGGCAATTTCAAATTTTTTCATTATCTCCATATTTTATTTATATTAATTTTACCAATTTATAATTGACTTTTATGTTAAAGATCTCATCCCAGATTTTCATCTGACGGGTTTTATTATAACGTAGTAGTAGTAGTACAAAGTCAAGTCAATTTTGACTTTTTTTTATTTTTTATCACTACTAAAATATTGTACTATATACAATAAGTAGTGAGTAAAAAAAATTCTCTTCATTTATGATATAACTGTTAAAGACCATCTTATACGGAATTTTCCGCAATGTTCTCGTCTAAGAAAGAAACCTTTACTTGATGAACGGCGTGTTCTCTGTCCGTCGGAATCACCTCCATCCATTCACATATTCTTTCTCTTTCTAGAACAATTGTATTATACACAATAAGTAGTTAATTTCAAGAGAAAATGTATTTTTTACATTTAGTAGGTAAGAATTGTAAAATAATACAAAAAAGGTATAAGAAATTTTCCTATACCTTTCTTCATTGTGTTAGAAAAAATTAGAATTTTAAGTTGTAATATCTATATTAGCAATCCCTTATTTTTTTGTTCAAGGAAAAGGTGATTTTATTCTATAGGATAGAGAATTGGTGCCTTGTCTATAATCAACAACACCGTTATATACTTCTCCCTCTTCTCCTCAAAGATATTTTTTATTCCGCCATTCACGTATTACGTTACCATATGACCACGTATCATATAGTACCTCTATAGTTATCCATGTATAATGTTCTAAATCTTTATCTGGTGGAATGATTTCTTTACAAGTTTCATTAAATATACATATAACATCTTCTTTAGTGAATTTTTCCATCTCATTTAATATTTTTTCTGCAATACGTGCAATTTTTATAGAGAAATCTATACATTCAGTTCTTCATACAAATTTCTTATTTATCTTTGTAGCTGCATCTTTTGATACCAAAGATATGACAGGAGCACTTTCTAATAAATCAGAAACACGTTTACGATAGTGTTCCATGATTTTTGCATTTCTGGCATCTCTTTCACGTAAGTGTTTTTCTATATCTGCTATTTGCTCCGCTGCTCAACCAGAGTGTTTTTCTTGTATAGAATTTTGGTGAGTAAATATTTTTTTTCACATAATGAATTAAGATAAAAGATAAAATTTATTATAATAGTATAACGATATAACAATAAAAAGCAACTTTTAGATGACTTTTTTCATTTTTTTATCACTACTAAAATATTGCACAATATACAATGAGTAAAAAAATTTCTCTTCATTTATGATATAGCTGTTAAAGACCATCTTATACGGAATTCTCCGCAATGTTCTCGTCTGAGAAAGAAACTTTTACTTGATGAACGGCGTGTTCTCAGTCCGTCGGAATCACCTCCATCCATTCACATATTCTTTCTCTTTCTGGAACAATTGTATTATACACAATAAGTTGTTAATTTCAAGAGAAAATGTATTTTTTACATTTAGTAGGTAAGAAGTAAGAAACAATACAAAAAAGGTATAAGAAATTTTCCTATACCCTTTTTCATTACGTTAAAGAAAATTAGAATTCATAATTTTTCTTTAACTCTCGTTCTGTTTGAACCCAGCAATCGTCAAGGTCAGCTTCACCAGCTTTTTCATTATAGCAACGATAAGCTGCTTCCTTAACATAATAGTCCATAACCCCATCTTTTGTTTTGATAGAGATTATCTTGCCAATCGGCAATAACTCTTCATCAACCCAAATTGGAACCTTATCAAACAAATTAGGTCCAACTTTACTCCATCCAATAGGAGCCTTTTTCTCCTTATTTGGCTGAACCAAATGGGAAACAGACAACTCTTCTTCCTCATTTACTTTAAGAAAAGCCCCATCAGGAGCATTCTGAAAATTTCCTGGACCCCATTCACTTGATTTGTCTATCGTGATGGGAGATGGACAGAATAGAAAGAAAACATTTCTTTGTTTTGAAAACACTTTTTTCATTTTTATAAAACTTTAATTTTGCTTACTTAATTAAGGCATCAGCTTTCCTTTTTTTTATTTATAAGGAATATAGTATAACTAATAATAATACAAAATCAATAGAAAATATTCACAAACTTATTAAAATATTATATAGTAATACAAACAAGAAGAAAAAGTAATTATAATAAAGGTTTTTCTGCGATTAAGAAAACATTGGTAGGAGGATACTCTAATGCAACAAGGTTTTCTTTTCCATTCTCCTCTACATTTTCTTCGAAAATCTCTACTTTTCCTTTTCGTACATTATCTATCAGTCGAGGATTAGTATAAGATGTACTATCGGAATGTAAAGTAAATCCTGCTTTTTCTAGCATTTCTTTCCAATCTGAAAATGCAAAATCACAAAATCTTTCGTGCATTTCAGATTCTCGATTACCAGTATATTCTTTTTTGGACATAAATTCACAAATAGATGCATACGATGCTTTGATATATTGTTTTCCAGCTTTTTCTACTTTTTCATAGGAAATTTGATCGTTTTCTTCTTTTCTAAAGTCTTGAGCAAAACGAAGAAATCTCTCATAGGTAGAAAGACTTTCCAAATGATTTTTCAATGCTGTTTTATACATCTCATAATTATTCTTTTTTAAGTCCTCACTAGGTGCAGGATGAGGTTCCTTTCCATCAGTCTGAGAAAATGCCGCCAAAACCATTTTATTGCCTTCTTCAGGTCATACAACATCCACATTAATTCGTCTACCTCAAGGTTTCAACTGAGTAAAAAGCAGATGAATCATTTTTTCTAATGCTTGTTTGGACTGATAAGAATACACTTCGTGCGTAAGAGAAAAACTGGTAAAAATATCTATAAAATTTTCTCTAAAAATCTGATTATCTACTACATTTTTTTGCAAAAAGAAGACACTATCATTTTTGAAATACTGACCACTTTCCTTTCTCTTGATACATTCGTCATACAATATTCTTGCTACTTCAATCCCATAAAAATCAGCATTCTGTTGTAATGTTGGATTTTTCGTCATTTGCTCAATGAGAGAACCTGAACAACATCCAATATCAACAATTTTACCGGGATAAAGATACTTTTTAATCTGTGCATATTTTCTTTCTGCTCCATCATCAAAAGATCTGAGATATTCCCTATAATCTCTCGTAGAAGTTAAATCTCCATCTCCTCCCAAAAGTCCATCTTCAAAAAGATTACGAATATAAGGAACTAATTGGTAGGTTTCATAGAGTTTCCTAGTACTTTTACTAACTTTATCTAATACGTTATCATCCACATTTCGATAAGAACCATTTTTTGCTAATGTAACTAAATATTCTACCCATTCCCAAGGTCTTTCTGCTAAATATTCTGGTTGTTCTAAGGTTCACGGTTTTAGTTCTGCAGGTAAAATTTGGTATCACAGACGTTGAAACTGCTTAATCACATTGGGAGTTGAAGTCATCACCACCATATTTTCTGGTGTAAAATTAAAACGTCCCTGACTTTCCACATAAATTTTTTTGATCATATACTCTGCAAAATGATCTGAGACAGGAATATCATCAATAGGATATTGAAACGTGCTCACAGGTAATGTTTGTCCAAAACGATCTAAAAGCATTGTCCTTTTAGACAAATCCAAAGGATTTCTTTTGGTTCCGCTATGATTTGCTGAAGTAATAGCAAAAATCACATTAGCAGCTTTTTTTCCTTGTTGGAAATTAAGAGGAGTATTTTGTACGGATAAACTCTGACATAACTCTTTAGCTACAACTTTTTCAATATACTGTTCCCAATAAGTAGTAGTCAGATGATGTCTCCCCGGAACAAGAATACTAACTTCTGGCATATATATATCTTTTTCTGACATAGTATAAAAAAAGAAGATAAAATATTTATATATAATGAGTATAATTATTTCATTTATTATGTCAAGTAAAAGTGCAAACAATAACACTATTTATACGATAGTTCAAACAATAATAGCTAAGAAGCTCTATTTCACGGTCGTTATACTATATTTTTTTCTAAATGCTTCTACAACATTCAATAAATCTTTACCAAGAAATTTTTTCTACTTCTTCCAATCGCACATTCGCCTGTGCATCACTCGGCATTCTCCAATCTCCTCTAGGAGAAAGACTTACACTTCCTACTTTGGGACCATCTGGAAGACAGCTTCTTTTAAACTGTTGAGCGAAAAATCTCTTTAAAAACACTTTCAATCGTTTTTTGATTTCTTCATTAGAATAGTCATCCTGAAAGGTAAGCATTGCTATATCAAAAATCTTTCTAGGACTTGCACCATATCTCATAAAATGATACAGAAAGAAATCGTGCAACTCATAAGGTCCCACAGTATCCTCAGTTTTTTGTTGAAGATTTCCTTGAAGGTCTGGAGGTAACAACTCAGGACTTACGGGCGTATCCAAAATATCTTTCAAAGTCTGCTGTAAATCAGCATTTTTTGTCTGTTGAGCAACATAATCTACCAGATAACGCACAAGCGTTTTGGGAACAGAAGTATTCACTGCATACATACTCATATGGTCGCCATTATAAGTACACCGCCCAAGTGCTAATTCTGAAAGGTCTCCTGTCCCAATCACTAATCCTCCTTTTTTATTGGCAATATCCATCAAAATCTGTGTTCTCTCTCTAGCTTGGGTATTTTCATAGGTAATATCGTGTACGTCAGGATTATGTCCAATGTCTTTAAAATGCTGAAGAGAAGCATCTTTCACAGAAATCTCTTGAAAACTAGCTCCATACTGCTGAACTAATTGTAGAGCATTTTGATAGGTTCTTCCCGTTGTCCCAAATCAGGGCATCGTAATCGCAATACACTGTTTTGGACTAATCCCCAATTTTTCATAGGCTTTCATAATAACTAGAAATGCTAACGTAGAATCTAATCCTCCAGAAATGCCAATAACTGTAGTTTGTATTCACGTATGTTGTAATCTTTTTGCTAATCAGCTTGCTTGAATATTGAGGATTTCTTCACATACTTGAGCTCTTTTTGAAAGAGTACTAGGAACAAAAGGAGTTTTTTCATATGTTCTTAGGATGTCCGTTGGAGTATCTGCTAATTGCACAGGAATTTTTCTGTAAGGAGTTTTCAGCTTTTTGGCTCCGTGCATATAACTCGTAGTTGTACGCCTATCGTGAAGCAATTTCTGAGTATCAACATCAGCCACAGTAAGCTGACTTTCTGGAGTAAGTCTTTCTCATTGCTGAAGCAATGTTCCATTTTCAGCGATGAAACTTGCACCACCAAACATCAAATCCGTTGAAGACTCTCCTACTCCTGCAGAAGCATAGACATATCCAGAAATATGTTGAGCAGAAAGTGCTCTCACCAATTGCTCTCTATATGCTGCTTTTCCTACAACCTCATTACTTGCAGAAAGATTGAAAGTAAGTAAAGAACCTGCTAAAGAATGTTCAGCACTGGGAGGAATAGGAACCCAAGCATCTTCACAAAGTTCTACTCCAAAAGCACACTGAACATTATGCACATCGTGAAAAATAATATTCGTACCAAAAGGAACTGTTTCTTTGCCTAATGATACTTGTGTAGAAAGAGCATCATCAGCTGATGCAAACTGTCTTTCTTCATAAAATTCCCCATATCAGGGCAAATAGGTTTTGGGAATTACTCCTAGTACTTTTCCCTGTTGTGCTACTACACCAACATTAAAAAGCTGATTATCAAGTGGAAGAGGCATTCCAAGAATAAAAATAATATCTCCTTGAATGGAAGCAAGAATAGTTTCAAGTCCTCTTTTTGCTTGGGATAATAAGATGTCTTGTGTAAAAAGGTCTCCACACGTATATCCAGTAATGGAAAGTTCTGGGAACGTAAGGATTTGAACTCCCTGCTCCTGAGCCTTAAGGATTTGAGCAATGATTTCTTGGGTATTAAAGCTTACATCAGCTACTTTAAGCTGGGGAACTGCTGCCGCTACCCTCAGGAAACCGTGTTCTGATATTAAAGTATGCATAGAAAAGAAGATAAGAAATAAAAGTCTGATTTTTCTTTTGGTTTAGTAATTGTATTATAAACAATTAGATAGTAATTTCAAGAGAAAATGTATAAATTACATTTACTGGTTTATACCTGTTATCTTACAGAAATACCTCTCAAACATATCTTCCCTTGAAAATTATGATAAAAACCATATCTTTTGTATTAGCTTTTTAGTCCTTATGGAATACTAATGATTACACAGGATATCTTTGTTACTGTAGATAATGTCATCTTTACTATTATCAATGATAAACTTCAAATCCTTTTTATCAAAAGGTGAATAGAACCTTACAAAGAAATGCGAGCTCTACCGTGAGGATTTGTTTTGGAGGAAGAAACACTAGAAGAAGCTGCATATAGAGAATTGGAAGAAGAAACGAGTGTAAAAAATGTGTATCTGGAACAGTTGTATTCTTTTTCTGATATCAAGAGAGACCCTAGAGGAAGAAATATTTCTGTCGCTTATATTGCATTGGTTGCCAGAGAACATATCTTTGTAAAAGGAGGTTCTGATGCTAGTGAAGCAAAATTTATCCCTGTAGATAAACTTCCCAAATTAGCATTTGACCACAGAAAAATTGTGGATTATGCGATAAAAAGATTGAAACGAAAACTAGAATATACCAACATTGCTCAATACATTCTCCCCACAAAGTTTACCTTTACCCAGCTTCAAAACGTCTACGAAGTTGTTTTAAACCAGAAACTAGATGTCAGAAATTTTAGGAAAAAGATTGATAAACTCTGAATTATCAAAGCAACAGGAGAAAAAGAAATGGGGAACCAATACAGACCTGCGAAATTATTTCAGTTTGTAAATAAGGATTTGGAAATTGTAGAGATATTGTAGAGTAAAAGAAAGTAGAGAGAAAAGCAGAAACCCTATGCAAGGTATTCCCATTTGCATTCCAACCCCAAATACCTATACTCATCACCATACTTTTATACGCTCATCCTTGTGAGATGTTTAACTTTTGAATTCTAGGGAATAACGCCAGAAACCTCCAATATATCAAAAAATTTAATCCCAGAAAGTCCGTCCGCCTCGCTGACAATAAGCAAAAGACTAAAAATTTCTTGGGAGAAAGAGGAATTGCTTTTGCTGAAACCTTTGCCATCATCAGAACTAGACAAGAACTGCGTACGTTCGATTTTTCCACATTGATGAAAGCAGAATTTGTCGTGAAACCCAATCACGGTAGCAAAGGAAGAGGAATTTCCATCGTAAAAAAACTCCCCTCCTCCCCTTCACAGCCCCTCTTGTTTAAAATCGGAGAACATACATTGACGGAAACAGAACTGAAACATCAATTGGCGGATATTTTGGATGGAGCGTATTCAATGACGTACAATGACAGTATTCTCATTGAGGAAAAACTGCTCCCGTGAACAGAATTCAAAATTTTTTGTACCTATGGGCTGGCAGATATTAGGATTATCGTCTGTAATCTGGTGCCTGTGGCTGCAATGATAAGAATTCCCACCGAGAAATCTGAAGGGAAAGCCAATATTGGTGCGGGAGGATTGGGATGTGGCATTGATATGCAAACGGGAAAAATCTTTTCTTCGTTTGTGAACGGGAAACTCTACAAAGACCATTTTCCCACAGAAAGTCAGCCTTATCAGGATAAAAAGCTGCCCTTTTGGGATGACCTGCTTTTTCTTTCTAGTAAAATCCAATATTTCGTGAATTTGTGATATTTGGCACTTGACCGAGTCATTACGCCAGAATGACCCAAACTTCTGGAAATTAACGCCAGAGCAGGACTAGAAATCCAAAAAATCTCCGACATCAGACTTAAAAAAGTGTTAAATAAAATTGAAGATTTGCATATCCAAGACCCTTCACAAGGTGTAGATATTGCCAAAACCTTATTTGGACAAACGAGAACCCACGAAAGAGATACGTATAAAATCTTGTATCTTTCACAGAGAGGAAAACTCAAACTCCAAAAAGAAGAACATTCAGAAGAAGTGGAAGTAGAAGTACAGGTGGATTTGCAGAAAAAGAAAAATTATATTTCACCAGAACTGTATGCTCAATTATCGCAGACGAAGCACGCTCTCCATATTGAATTGCCAGAAAATAGCATTCTCCTCCGCCAATTGGAATTCTTCCCTTCAGAAACCTTGCAACAAACCATCATTTTGGGCAGGAATGTTGCGGAAAACTTTCTCATCAAACCGCAAACGAAACAGCAAATCACCATCAATATTGTGAAGCCGGAAATGTTGATTGAAAGTGAACATATCGCTTTACATCAGCTGGATGAAAATATTGAACGCTTACACAAAAGATTAAATCTGACCGCCAAACTCAGACCGCAGAATTATTTGAATGAGCTGGACAATTTCATTACTCGATGAGGAAATTATGCTCCCGTATTTACCTATAATTTCCCCGATGAAAGGAAACTCCAACAGCGAAATGATGAACTGAAGTATCTGAAAGAAAGCTGCACGAATGGCACTTTGAAAAGTCCACTTATCAAACTGTTTAGTGAAAAACTGGACGAACTTTTTATCAGACTTGACCTTTTGAGGGCGTATAAACATCAAGATTTCGCGAAGATTGAAACAGGGAATCGCCTGTTGTGGGGGGATTTTGACGAAGAGCTCATCAAAATCAGCAAGGAAAAAAGTCAGGAAACAGAGCATAGGGAGCTTTTGGGAGCAAAAGTCAGCTTTAAAGAGGTGAAACAACAGATAGAAAAAAAGCTGAATACACTAGAAATTTTCGGGGTGAATATTGTAGAAAATGCTTCTAATCTTTCGCGTATTTCGCTCACGATGGGAGAAGAAACCACCATCAACATTTCTCAAGGTGTGGAATTTAGAGAACAGGAAATTGAAGCCATTTTCGCCCACGAAATCGAAACGCATTTAGTCAGATATGTAAATGGAGTAAAAAGCTGACGAAAAATCTTTGCGTCGTGAACAGGGAAGTATTTGAAAGATGAAGAAGGATTGGCGATTTGGAATGCGAAGCAGAAATTGCCGGAAGGAATGGAAAGTTTAGGAATGTGGAAAAAATATTATCTTCTCTATGAAGCCAGAAATCTGCATTTCAAACAGCTTTTTGATTTGGTAAGTATTATATATCCTCAATATTCATTGGAAGGAAAATTTAAAACGTGCATTAGAATAAGAAAAGGAAATATTCACAATACAACAAGAAATATCGGTCATTGCCGATGAAAAAACAAAATCTATTTGGAAGGATACGAAAAAATGAAGGAACAGAAAACTCTTGATAAAAAACTCTCTTTGGGTAAAATCAAACAAGAAGATATCATTTATATTATATAACTACTGCTAATGAAATTTTTTTTCGTGGTAAAAAGCTCTATAGCTAACCTTAATGCTAAACAATTGTTTCAACAAGCTTGTGCCCAACGCAACATTGAATTTGTGGAAGCCACGCCAAAAACCTTTAACTATCTCACTGTATCGGTGCAACCAAATGACTTGGTCTATAGGTCTAGTGGAACAGATGCTTGTAGAGCCATTGAATATTTCCTGTTACGTAATAATGCCATTTCTTACTATACTACACTTCTACGTGGAATGAGTACACTTAATGATAGTTTTTTCATCAATGCAATGGTAGGATTACCCATTATCCCTACAATCCCTGATATAAGTAATAAACAAACATTAACAGAATATGTAGCATATCTCTGAGGATTTCCCATTATTGTAAAAGCTACAGGAAGTAGCCACGGTGTAGGTGTGATGAAAGCAGAAAGTATCGCAGGATTACGTTCTTTGCTGGATTATGTATCTGCCACACAGACAAAAACTATTCTTCGTAAATTTATTCCTCATACTTCTCAAGGAAGATTAGTGGTAGTAGGTGATAAAGTAGTGGCAAGTGATAGGGCTACAATGTCGATTACCCACGACTTTAGGTCAAATATTGGAGATGATACCACCAGAATTTGGGAAGCTCATACCTATACTAAAGAGATAGAAAACCTAGCTGTACAAGCTGTCAATGCTTGTGGTGTTGAATTTTGATGAGTGGATATTTTATTTGAAACTTCAACAGGAAATCCTTATATTTCTGAAGTAAATGCTCCTTGTGATTTTGCAGGAACACAAAAGAAAACTGGTAAAGATATTGCAGGAATATTGATAGACCATCTTATACAAAAAGTCACAAAAGCTCAATAACTAACAAATATGTATTTTATTTATTACCACTCTTCTCAATGAATAAACTCTTTTGATATCTCTTCTTCAGCCTTTTTTTACTCTTGGGAACTACACTTGCTCAAAGTGAATATCCCATTGAACAAACCACAGAAACGTCCATTCTCTGTGAAGATACTTTTACACTTAACGGACCAGAAACCGTGTATCTGGGAGAAACGTTGAATTATTCCATTTCCCCAACGGTAGACCCCAATTTGGTATTTCCTGTTTTTTATACACTCACCGTCAATAGTGAAGAAAAAAGCCAAGAAACCAGCAAAAATTCCCCTTTACAGCTTTCTTTTGATACAGAAGGAACACAAACCATCACTGCAACCATCACGAAAGGCGAATGTACCTACACCCTAGAAAAAACGCTGCATATTTACCAAAATGCTCTCGTATATTTTTGAGAAGATGAAAATGCTTTTCAGCTCAATTTTGAACAGAATTTTGCGAAAGAACATACCTACTTTAGTAAACTCTTGATGGAACGTAATACCCCTGAAGAAGAGATAAAAACGCTGCTTAGAACAAAACTTCGTGACCTTTCCTACAGTAAAGGGATTATTATTAAATACACCAATTTTGACCATATCCTGCACGCCTACATTGAACTGCTCCAACAAGGATTGATTGATGGAGAAGGAAAAAGTATCTACATCGTCAGCAGTAGAAATCAGTCCTTTACCAATAGAGTATTGTCACTATTTATTCCTGACCTTTCTCCTCAGCAAGTCTTTACTGTTAAGAGTTCAGATTTTTTGAACTTATTAGCTGTACTTTCAACGGAAATAAAACCTATCACTACCTTCGCAACTCCTCATAATCTCCAAAACCAACATACTGCACGATACTTTGTCCTTTCGTATTTGGTAGACCAAGCTATTATGCACGGCATTTCTTTGCATATCCTCGGAACGCTCTTTGTGATAACATTATTGGTATTAGTTATCAGTACCTTGAGGCAAATTGTGGGACTTTCGGTATTTGGAGTATATCATCCACTACTGTTTGCATTAACGCTTTTTCTCATTGGACGGAAAGCTACGTGTTTTTTTGTAGTCATTGCTTTGCTGGCAAATTTCATTTGTAGTACGTTTTCTCATTATATTCGTCTCTTACAAAGCGGGAAAATCAGCCTTTTAGTGTGTTTATACATTTTTCTATTATTGGTCGGCTTCCGAATAGATGAACAGTTTGGAATAAATCTTTTGGGAACCACCACGCGAAACACCAATGCAATTATCTTGCCGATTGTTATTTTTATTATGGTAAGTGATAAGCTGTTTGATACCTTTAATATCACTAAAAAATCTGGTCGAATATCTCTTTTGGAATTTGCTTTGATTACGTTTGTTTCACGGTGGATGTTGGATAATCAGCTTTTTAGAACGTTTCTTTTGAGTTATCCAGAAGTGTTATTGGTGGTACTGCTGGCGATTATCATTGTCGGAAGATTTACGGGATTGCAACTGTTTGAATTGATACGTTTTATGCCGTTAATTAGAAAACATTTGGAAGATGAAGAAGAATAATACTATGCACCTTTGCCTCGCCCCAATGGATGGAATAACTACTTGTGCTACCAGACTTCTCACGAAGGAAATTTTTGAAAAATGCTGAGCTCCGCACAACACACTCACACTCCGAACCGAATTTATGAATGTAGATGGTTTCCTCATCAATCCTGACAACGTCATCAAACATTTGCAAACCACTCCTGAACAACAGCCTATCGCCCAAATTTACGGAGGAAATGAAACCACTCTCCTCAAAGCAGCAATAAGCATTGAACGCGAATATGGACACCTTTTTTCGTGAATTGAACTCAATCTAGGTTGCCCTTCCACTACTGTAATGAAATGTGGCGGAGGCAGTGATATGATGAAAAACAGAGAAAAAACGCTGACCATCATTCAACACCTTTCTGAACAACTGGAACAACTCCCCTTTTCGATTAAAGTAAGAACTGGACTGAATGAAGCTGATAAGCCACAGCAAGCTGATTTTTTGGTCAAAGCAAGTCAACGATGTAGTACAATTTCCATACACGGCAGAACGTTGAAACAGCTCTACAGCGGAGACGCAGACTGGGAATTCATCGCACAAGTTCAGCAACGTATCAAAGCTGTTTCTCCTCACTGTCAAATCATTGGGAATGGCGGTATCACCTCGTATGAACAAGCGAAAACCTTACAGAAACATTATGAACTCAATGGGATAATGATTGGACAAGCCGCTATAGGAAATCCACGAATTTTCACGCCGTATCAGCCGACACTTTCTGACAAATTGGAAACTATTTTGCGTCATCTGGATATCAGCGTTGCGTGCGACCAGCTTTTTGAAGCATTATTTTTGAATGGAAGAAGGGAGATTTGCCTGAAAACTGCACAATTGGAAGAACAAATCCAAAGCAATCTGAAAAAAGCTGACTTTGAAGCACACAGTACCGTAGAATTTAGAAAATTTCTCTTTCAGTATCTCAAAGGTATTCCTGGAAGCAGAGAATGGAAATCTGGAATGCTCAGCATAAAAAAATATAGAGAACTGAGAAATCAGATTATTGACTTTTTTGAGAATAAAGGCTAAGGGATATTTTTTTCGTATTTCTCGATTTCCGCTATTTTATGCGGAAATTTATCTATTGACTTTATATTATTATTCGTTATAATGTTTAGCGTTAATCTAACAATAATAACAATAAAAAAAATGGAAAGAAAACTAAAAATCTGGAAAGAGATTTTTCCGAAAAGTACGACTATTTGGAAGCTTTGCAAAGCTCCCAAACGACCAGCGAATGCAATTTCTTATACTGGCCGAACTAAACCCAATGGGGAAAAAATTATCTCATCCAAATACTGGGTGGGATATGATAAAAGAGGCTGGTACATAATTCGACAATCTGGGCATTGGTCGAGAATAATCACTTGCAAAAATAGTGATGGCAAAGAAATTCCTCATTATTCACAAGAGGTTAAACAAACTATCTGTGGAAAAATGAGAAGTAGTTATTGGTTGTTAACACATAATGATATTAATCGTTGCGAAACAACAGCCAAAACCTATGATATTATCATACAAAACCTATGATATTATCATAAAAAAAATATATAAATAAAAAATTAGAAGGGTTTATAGAGAGAGTTTATTTTATGTCGTTTTTAATTATACTCTATAAACCTATAAAAACGACCATTTTAAGCATTCAAAATGTGGCATATACGTTTGGGTATAGAATGCATAACAAAATACCCAATATAATAGCGTAGATCAAAGGCCTCTAATAAGAATAAAAGAGGAGATAGCCGAACAACTACACGGGCATTCTTTGTTAAGGTCGAGCACCTTTCATTATCATTCATTGATAAATTAGGAAATACAATAAGTTTCCTTTGAGATTCTACCTTTTTAAGGCAAGAATCTCTTTTTCTTATATAAATTATTTTTCTTCTTTTTGATAGCACCCAAAGAAAAAAAGTGATAATTCTCTTGCATTTGAAAAAAAAATCTGTAGTATAGCACCGTTAGATTTTTGGTGACACATTCCCTTTAGCAAGGTGAACGTTGCCAAATAATCAGATTTTTTATCTCATTATATGTAATGAACAATGGCAAAAGTAATTGGAATTGACCTAGGAACCACGAATAGTTGTGTATCCTGTCTTATCGGAGACAAATCCGAAGTAATCGCAAATGCTGAAGGAAACAGAACAACTCCTTCTATCGTCTACATCAAAGGTGATGAACTGCTGGTGGGAGACCTCGCAAAAAGAAAGGCTATCTTGGAGCCAAAAAATGTGATTTATGAAGTGAAAAGATGGATTGGAAGAAAATACAGCGAAGTGAAAGCTGACCTGAAAAAAATGCCTTATGAAACCAAAGAAGGAAAAGATGGTGGCGTGATTATCGTTGTTGATGGGAAAGAGTACAAACCAGAACAGGTTTCTGCATTTATTTTGAAAAAGCTGAAAGAAGATGCTGAAAAGTATTTAGGAGAGTCTGTAAGTCAGGCGGTGATTACCGTTCCTGCATATTTTAATGACTCTCAGAGAAACGCAACGAAAGCTGCTGGAGAAATTGCCGGATTGAAGGTAGAAAGAATTATCAACGAACCGACAGCCGCCGCTCTCGCCTATGGAGAAGGTAAAGAAAAAAATGAAACGATTGTGGTGTTTGACTTGGGAGGAGGAACATTTGACGTGACCGTGCTAGAAATCTCTAGTGAAGGAACCTTTCAAGTGCTTTCAACGTCTGGAGATACCCAACTCGGAGGTGCTGACTGGGACCAAAGGATTATGGACTATCTGGTTGATGAATTTAAGTCAAAAGAAGGACTGGACCTTCACGAAAACGCTATGGCAATGCAAAGAATTAAAGATGAGGCAGAAAAGGCTAAAAAGCAGCTTTCTACGATGGAAAGAGTAGATGTTTCTATTCCGTTTATTACTCAGGGAGCAGATGGAACGCCAAAAAATTTGGAAGTGACGTTGACCAGAGCAAAATTTGAAAGTCTTTGTTCAGACTTATTTAAAAGATGTGAAGAACCCGTGAGCAAAGCAATGCAAGACAGCGGACTAAAAAATGCAGATGTGCACGAAATTATTTTGGTAGGAGGTTCTACAAGAATGCCTCAGGTGCCAGCTATCGTGAAAAAAGTGTGTGGGAAAGAGCCAAAAGCTACCGTTAATCCTGATGAAAGTGTAGCTCAGGGAGCGGCTATTCAAGCCGGGATTATTCAGGGAGACGTGAAAGATATTCTGCTTCTCGATGTGACTCCGCTTTCTCTGGCTGTGGAAGTAGAAGGAGGACTTGCTCACGCGATGATACCACGTAATACGACCATTCCTGCGAAAAAATCTAATATTTACACGACCGCTTCAGACAATCAAACTGCCGTAACGGTACACGTAACGCAGGGAGAAAGACAATTTGCGAGAGACAATAAATCACTGGGAATGTTCAATTTGGAAGGAATTCCACCGATGAGAAGAGGACAACCACAGATTGAGGTGACCTTTGATATCGATGCGAATGGTATCCTGAATGTGACGGCACAAGAAAAATCCACAGGAAAACAACAATCCGTACAAATTCAAGGTTCTACAAATATTTCTGATGAAGAAATCGCTCAAGCTAAAGCTGATGCAGAAAAGTTTGCAGAAGAAGATAAAAAGAGAAAAGAACTCATAGAAGCAAAAAACTGATTGGAAACGCTGATTTATGCGATTGAAGGGCTTGGTCAGGAATTTAAGGAAAAGATTAGTGAGGAAGATAAGGAAACAATCAATAAACTGGTTGCTGATGGAAAAGCTGTAAAAGACAAAGAAGACGCAACGGTGGAAGAAGTGAAGAATGAAACGGATAGATTACAGAAAGAAAGCGAACCGTTATTTAAGAAATATGCACAGACTGCTGCTGGAGATGTTCCACCTCCACCAGAAGGATTTACGCCTGAAGATTTGATAAAGGCAAGTAAAAAGCCTGACGGTCCTGTGGAAGGTGAAGTGATTGATGCGTAGGTTAAACACTACAGCGTTAGTTCTGGTTCGGACAATAAAGAAGCCTAATGGACAGAATACGATAAACGGGATTGTACACCATTACAACCCCTTTTATTTTTTCAAAATTTTCCTGATGACTTGACCACTTCATTTTCAGTTGCAATTTACTTTGAAACAGATATTCATAAAAAATGAGTTGCAATCAAACAGGAAATGCCTATACATTTAGCATTAGTCTTTTATTACCTTAGGTTAACAAATGGCAAAAAGAACCGCAACCAATAGAACTATTGAAGTCATTCTGCTTCAAAATGACAAACACTTGGGAGAAAAGTTTGAAATCGTGAGAGTAAAACCTATCTTCGCCAGAAACATCCTCTTTCCAAAAGGGATTGCTCTTCTCGCTGACGCAAAAAACAAAAACGCGTACCAGCAAAAAATGGAAGCCGCAGCTCTGACCAGAGCCAAAAAAGCTACTTCATTGGAAGAACTCTTTGCAAAGATTTCTGCTGACGAAGGGATAGAAATCACCAAAAAAGCGAACAAAGACCACACGCTGTATGCGAAAGTGGATGAACACGATATTGCTGAGAAAATCAAGGAAATCTACCAAGTAGACGTAGAACCTCATTTCTTCAAATTGAAAAAAAAGCTGACAGAAGTGGGAACGTATGCCGTTGTCTTTGCATACAATAATTTAAAAAGAGAGATTGTGGTAAAGATAAAAGGAGAACTGAGTGGCAAAGACGCAAAACAGGCTGAAGAAGCTACGAAAAACGCAGAAACTTCTACAGAAGACATTAAAAAAACCAAAGAAGAACTCAAAGCTGAACGTGACGCTAAAAGAGCTACCGAAAAAGCTGAAAAAATCGCTAAACTCAAAGAGAAGTACAAATAATCTTCTTGTGAAGCTAGTACGCCAAAAAATAAGAAATTTTGATTTGAAAATAGCAAGCATTTTCATAAGGTGAAGAAAGTTATTTCTTGTACCCTCTTTATAATGCATATCATACAACGTCATATTGTTTACTTCTTAGGTAGTGCTCTTCTATTTCTTTGAAACTTTCTAGCTCCTGTTTTTGCAGAGTATGAAACTTTCACCCAACATCTTGCTCAAGTAGGGGTTTCAGTCAAAGCAATTGAAGCTCAATCCAGCATTTCACGTTTTGAAGTTGCCAGACTTTTGAATGCTATTATGTGTACGGATTGTCTAATTGCTGCACCGTGGATGCTCCAGACGTATAATTTCAGCTTTTGGCAAACCTTTTCTACACTTCCCAATAAAGATTTTCAGGATATTGCATATGGAAAAGCCGTGCGGAATAAACAATCGTATTATTACTGTGTAGCCTATGTCGGCGATAATGAATATATGAGAGGATATCCTGCCGCGACTTCTCCTCTGTGTGGAGGGAAATTTTGTGGACAAAATGCTACCACGACCTCCGAATTTTATCAATCTATCCTCAATATTATCAATAGTCATCTCTTATCTAAATATCAAACCAACCGAACAGACATCAAAAATTGGGTGAAAAATCTGACTCCCACTAGTTATCAGTACCAAGTGCTTTCTGAAGCAGATAAAAATGCTATCACCAATGCTAACGCCAATAGTAAAGCCATTACTACTCCGATTGAATTTCAAGCGTATCTCAAATATTGTATGTTTCATCTCACTGCTTGTGGATTTCAGACGTTTGGAGCAATTAAACAAGGATTTTGGCCTATCAGTGAACTGAATATTCTCGTGAAAGAGCAAATAATCACTCCCGAAGCAACGAGCCGTATTTATGCAAATATTACCTGACCCGAAGCCATCAACATTTTGTACTATGTATATGAACACTATCGCACCTGTAGTTTAAATACGGATTATGATTGTGATACAATTTTAAACCGAAACGATAATTGTCCCTACATTTACAATCCTAGTCAGCTTGATTTGGATGGTGATAAAAAAGGAAATGTCTGTGATGAAGATATTGATGGTGATGGCAAGCCTAATCCTGTAAGACTCGTGGATGATAATGACCATATCATTGTCGGGAAACGAGATAATACGACCGACCAAACCCCTCTGGGAGACAATAAACAAGGATTTGGACTGTTGATAAATATTGATACTTTGGGAGAAGGCTTCCCGACAAAAGTAATTGCTAACGTCCTTACCGATGGCGATTTGAAAACGCTCCAATGGGAAATGGGCGATGGGAAAAGCTATACCACAGAAAACCTTTCGCTTCTTCATACGTATAGTGCTCCGGGTAATTATCTTATCAACGTCATCGGAACAGATAAAAGAGGAAAAAAAGCTGAAGCCAGCACCAACATCTACATTGGAGAAGGAGAACAGCAACACTATCAACTCACTATCCTTCCAAAATTCAGCTTTAAAGCTAATAAAACGATTGAATATACCTTTCAATCCCCTGTGCAAGGAAACATTGACCATATCGTACGAACCTTTAATGGTAAAGAAAGCACCGAAAAACTCCCTACAGAAGGACTCAAAAAGACGTTCGCTTCCGGAGGAACAATCATTGTCAATGCAAAAGCATACGTACAAAATACGTTGAAAGCCGTTGCATCGTTCACACTTCATCACGCCTCATCTCCTGTATTTTCGTATTTGAACGTAACTACTCCTTCACTGCAAACTCCAGCAAAACTCACCACCAATCTCGTAGGAAAAAAGCTTCAAGACATCCAAAGTATCTTGCGAAATCGAGGAGATGGAACCACCACTTCCGGAAGAAACCTCATAGAAGAACATCTTTATTCCACTTCTGGGATAAAAACTGTACAACAAACGATGTATTTTACCAATGGGGAAAGATTGACGTCGCTGATTACTTTTTTTGTGAAAAATCCTTTTAAAACACAGTCCGTTGCTTTGAATATTCAGGGTTCTACTCTTTCTTATCCTCAATACCAACCGTTGAAATTCAGCCTTTCCCTCCTTCCCAAAACGCTCAAAACTGCTCTCCAAATCACCAATACCTTTAGCATTACCCAATCTGAAAGTTTTGCAAATCCCACTATCGAAAATATTAAACTCCAAAAAAGCTATGAAGATAAAGGAAACAAAACGCTGACTTCTTTTGGGCAAATCAATAGATGTGTATCCGTGTTCAATCAAGGAACCGTACATATTACTACTACCGACATTTGTTTAACGGCACTGAAAAACGGAACCTTAAAAACTTTCAAATGTGATATGGACAATGACGGTATCGCCGACATTTGTGATGAAGATATTGACGGAGACGGGATGAAAAACGAACTCTGACTTATCAGCTATGAAAAAGCAGATTGTAGCTACGATGCAGACAATGTGAATGGTAAAGTTTTCAAAAAACATATCGGAGTTTGTACGTTGGATAATTGCCCTTTTACTGCGAACTCCACTCAATCTGACATCAATAATAACGGAATAGGTGATATCTGTGAAACCTTTTCCAAAGACCTACTCAATCAAATAGATAAAAATGCTGATTTGCAACGAAATTACGACCAAGATAAGGATGGAGTACCTGATAGCATTGACCGTTGTCCAAGTATTCCCGGTGCACTCAAAGACAATGGATGTCCTGTATTGAACGGAAACGCTACTGCAAACCTTGACTGTGACGCTTCTCTTCCTTGACTATGTGGAGATGGAAAACTTGACCCCGGTGAAACGTGTGAAAATTGTCCAGAAGATGCTGGAAGCACGTGTATCATTTGTGGAGACAATATTTGTAAACCCGGTGAATCCAATGTAAATTGTCCTGCTGATTGTCCTTCTCCCAATCCAAATTGTGGAAATGGAAAACTTGACCCCGGTGAAACGTGTAGAGATTGTCCTGCCGATACTTGACCCTGCAAACCGCTCTGCGGAGATAGTAAATGCGAACTTGGTGAATCTTCTATAAACTGTCCTGAAGATTGTACATCTTCCAATCCAAATTGTGGAAATGGAAAACTTGACCCTGGTGAAACATGTAGAGATTGTCCTGCCGATACTTGACCCTGCAAACCGCTCTGCGGAGATAGTAAATGCGAACTTGGTGAATCTTCTATAAACTGTCCTGAAGACTGTACATCTTCCAATCCAAATTGTGGAAATGGAAAACTTGACCCCGGTGAAACGTGTAGAGATTGTCCTGCTGATACTTGACCTTGTGAACCGCTCTGCGGAAATAACAAATGTGAACTTGGTGAATCTTCTATAAACTGTCCTGAAGATTGTACATCTTCCAATCCAAATTGTGGAAATGGAAAACTTGACCCCGGTGAAACGTGTAGAGATTGTCCTACTGATACTTGACCTTGTGAATCCGATAATCCACTTTGTGATGGAATTTGTTGAAAAAATGATTGTAGTAATTGTCTTTCTGACTGTGATACTACTACTGTTTGTTTAGACTATTGTGTTCAAAATGGGGTGAAAGACCCACT
>JAISMG010000014.1 GCA_031276875.1 Candidatus Peribacteria bacterium
TTCATACGAGGGTTTTCATTGATTTTTTCATTGAGAGTAGAAGAGAAAAGATAAAAGAATATTTGAACATATTGTGAACGTAAAAAAATCCCTTTTTGCATTGACAAAAAGGAATGAAATGTATTACGAAGTGTTGAAAAAACTATAAAATAGTGATATATATATCGAGAGTTATTGAGATGGTTCCATTTGGAAAGGACATTACTCTAACGAAATGCAGAAATAAAAATTATTCGCTGTTCACGTTCTGCATTGCTATTTGGTGTATGAGATAGAATTTCACGTAAAGTAATTGCTGTTCGCTGAAAGGTATATGTTTTTGGATGTGGAATGCAAATGTTTTTTTAGTTTCCGAAAAAATACTATACCACACCTTATCAATGTATCCAAAAGATGAGAAGACAAAGACTATCTCTAGCTTTTCCTTTCTTTTCTGATAAGGGTAAGTTTGTCTACAAATTCCTGCACGCTCATCTCGTATTGTTCTTTGGTTTTGAATTCACGCACGGAAAGGGAGTCAGCTTTTTCTTCCTTTTCTCCTACAATGAGGATATACGGCACTTTCCAGAGTTCTGCGTTTCTGATTTTTTTGCTGAAACTATCCGTACTCGTATCAATACTGGCTCTAAACTGCTGATTTTTTAAGGTTTGAAGAACAGTTTCTGCATAGGGAAGGAATGCGTCGGCTACGGGGATAATTCTCACTTGTTCGGGAGCCAACCAGAGGGGAAATGCTCCTGCATAATGCTCAATCAGTATTCCGATAAACCTTTCAAAACTTCCGAATAATGCTCTATGAAGCATATAGGGTCTTTCATCTTCTCCTTTATCATTGGTAAACGTCATATCAAATCTTTCTGGAAGATTGAAATCAAACTGCAACGTAGAACATTGCCATTCTCTTCATAAGACATCTTTTACCTTAAAATCCAATTTAGGACCATAAAAAGCAGCTTCTCATAATTCTTTGGTATAATCCAACTGCATTTCTTGAGCTATCTGTTCTAGTATCTTTTCTGTAAATTCCCAACCTTCATCATTTCCAGCATATTTTTTCTTATTTTCTGGGTCACGAAGTGAGAGATATACTTTAACAGCATTTTTATTAAATCCAAACGATTCATACATAAATAAAATAAAATTCACTACTCTTTTTAATTCATCTACTACCTGATTTTTACTACATATGATATGAGCATCATCTTGAGTAAATCCTCTTACCCTCATCAATCCTCAGAGTTGTCCTTTTTTTTCAAATCTATATACCGTTCCTGTTTCACATCGACGCAAAGGCAGGTCTCTATAACTTTTTGGTAAGGTGTTGTAAATTTCGACGTGAAATGGACAATTCATTGGTTTTATCAGATATTGTTCAGGTTCTTCAGCTGTTTTTCCCTCTTTTTGTTCGGATAAACTTTGTCCAACTTCCATCGGAGGATACATACTATCAGCATAAAATCCCCAGTGTCCGGAAGTTTCCCAGAGTTTTCTATTTCCGATGTGCGGAGTTCTGACAAATTCATATCCATTTTTTTCGTGTTCTCTTTTCCAAAAATCTTCAATAATATTGAAAATCATAGCCCCTTTGGGTAACCATAATGGCAACCCCAGTCACACATTATCTCTAAACGTAAATAATGCTAGTTCTTTCCCCAGCCTTCTATGGTCTCTTTTTTTGGCTTCTTCGAGAAAGTTGAGATAGTCTTTGAGTTCTGCTTTGGTTTCGAACGCATAGGCGTACATTCTCGTCATCATTACGTTTTTTTCATCACCTCTTCGGTAGGCTCCTGCAAGTTTTGCTACTTTGAATGCTCAGGTGTCGATTTCTTTGGTGCTATCGACGTGAGGACCTTCACACATATCCACAAAGGTAATATATCTGTCTGCAAATTCCGCTGGGTATTTCTCTTGGAAGTAAGCGGTAATCCTTTCGTAATACTGCACATAGGCTGGAAGTACGTTTTTAAGCAAGACATCTTTAGCTGCCATTGGGATGGTATTGACGTAAAAGGAAATGTTTTCGCCCGCAGCAGCAAATTCATTTCTGAGTTCTGCTTTGTATTGCTGTTTGAGAAGCTCTTCAACGATATACTTGCTTTCTTCGTTGTTCACTTCTAGGCGGACAAAAGGCTGACCTTCTTTGATGATTTGCGTCATCGCTTCTTGGATTTTGGGCAAATCTTCGTCCTTTATTTGTTGCTGGGGACTGAAGAGGAAGTCATAGTAAAATCCATTTTCGATAGCAGGTCCAATCGCGATTTCTACGTCAGCTTGTTGGACTCTTTGGACCGCCTGTGCCATAATGTGCGAAAGGCTGTGGCGGAGTTTGTGAAGGTGTTCATTGTGGTTTTCATTATTACACATCGTTATAAGAATAAGGAATAAAAAGTTGAGAAGTATGTTATGCATTTTTACATAAAAACCTACCTTGAGTTACGGTAGGAGAAGGTTTTTTTGCTTATCACAAACTCCTACCAAAGTTGGCGTGTGGTGGTAGTTGTGGTGGTAAGAGTGAAAAAAGGTTTCATATGATGTAAGCAAATGCTAAACAATACAAGGGTATCCTTTTTTGGATAAAAAACAAGAGAAAATGCAAAAAAAGTATTTATAAAAAGTGAGAGGTAAAAATATCCCTATAAAAAAGCCAGCTTTTTCTCTTTTTTTATCCTTGAGTAAGTTGTAAAAAAAGCAACAAAAGGACTGCTCCTATAGAATTCATTGCATTGAAGAGAAGGTGAATAATTGTTGAGAACCAAATATTTTTGAAAAAAAGGTAAATACCACAGAAAACAGCTCCTATCACCATATAAGGAACCGTAGGAAGCAGTGCATTAAAATTGACATAATGCATTACTCCAAAGAGGATAGAAGAGATGATAATGGCTCCTATTAGCACTACACGGGTATGATTTCTAAATTTATACATTAAGAGGTGACGAAAAACGAGTTCTTCAATAAACGGAGCCGCGAGAGGACTTAAAGAAGCGATAAGTATTAGTAGCATATTTGTACCTCCATAAAGGTCATCTCTGGTAGTGAGAAGAAACGGTTTTATGGCTGCTTTGGAGAGGAATAACACTCCGAGAATTAGTCAAAATCCTAGCAGACATCGCACAAAATTCAGTTTGTTTTGTTTAAAGGTTTGTCGGTCTTGTTTAAAGACATTTCCAAAGAGTCGGAGGATTACCGCTAGAGCAATAAGTTTAGCCCCTACTGACCATAAAGTACCTATCCATTGATTTTGTACAAAAGGCGTATACGTGAGAGCATATGCCAGTAGCATAGTGAGAGGGATGATAAGAAGTGCAATGACTTCTTTAGTTCCAAAGCGTCGTTCGGAAGAGACATTCAGTTTCGTGTTTTGCATTCGTATTTCGTATAAAGTATAAAAAAGCATACCCTATCATAATGTTTTTTCAGAGAAAAAAAAGAGAAAATGCTGTGTGTAAGTTAAGCAACTGAAAAAACCTTAGTCCCCAGCACCTCCACCGCCACTTCTTCCGCCTCATCAACTGAAACCTCCTCACATTCTGCCTCCTCACGAACCACTTCATCGTCAGCCTCCGCTTCATCGTCAGCCTCCACCTCCGCTTCCATTATTTCCAAGTTTAATAATTCCCAAGCCTGAAGCTACGCCTATAAGATACACCAACACGGCAATAGGTCACCCTATAATTCGCAGAATTCCCATTCCTACCAACACTATTCGTCAAAGTGAAGACTTTTTCACGCTTTTTCTCACTGCACCAAACAACAGTAAAGGTCGTCAAATAGAGACAATTTTCCCTGTTATCCATCCCAAAATAAATGCAACAACCAAAACAATGTCACTACTTTCTCCTCCCTGTTCTATACGATGCCATATACTATCAATGACTGACCCATCTATCGCTTTTTGACTTTCCACATAATACGCTTGTATCGCTGCAAACAGATTTCCTTCATTGAGGAACGGACGAATGGAATGCTCAATAATTTGACTGGCTTTCAAATCTGGGATTTCATCTTCCAATCCATATCAGACAATCATTCTGACTTTTTTTTCGTTATGGGCTATCAACAATAATAAACCGTCATTGGCTGTAGTTCCAATCTCATTTTCATTAAACAGCTTCATCCCAATATCAAACAGTTCACGTCCTTGTCTGTCAGGAATAACGACAGCAACAAGCTGATGAGCAGTATTGGTATGATAATTTTCTGCAATTGCTTCCAATGCATTCAATGCATCCATCGTTAACGTTTCGGTAAAGTCAGTAACGTATCGCTCCAACCTTGGTAAATCCATCACATCCAATGAAGATTGAGCAAAAGAAAAACTACATCGGCTTACCAATATGCAGAGAAGTATTCATCATAGTGTTTTCATTGTTGATAATGAGTAAAGAGATAGAGATATTCTATGTTGCAAGAAAAAGCAAAGATGGTATTTTACCCCGATGTTTCCAAGAGTCGATGTATGATGTAATCGGGATAACGACGAAATAACTATAAAAAAAGAGGTAAGAAATGCAAGAGGGAAAGTGGAAATATCTATTATAGCTCAAGATTATCAAGTATAATGACAACAGTAAAATTTATGCTACATAATATTCAGACTTATAGAAATTTGCTTGAATAATCTGTCTTTGCTTTTGGTAGTCAGAAAGCAACATTGGAGCATTTGTTTTTTTATAGTTGTGGGACGTATAGGGGTCTAAAACATATCGCTTTTTGTCTGTTTGATTGAGAAATGCAACAGCTCTATGTCCATATTGAGATTTAGACGTGGTATAAATATCCGCAAAATTCGTTCCATCCGCAAGAGCAGCAAAATCAGCTTTTAATTTATCTACTTGAGTAGTCTTTTTCTGGAAAGCAGACGAAATCGGAGCTAAATCCTTGGCAACATAAGCATCACCTCTGGGTAAATTGATACCAAAATTCTGACCATTTTTCCAAGCAGTTCTGGAACAAAGCGTGGTTCCTTTATTACTCCTCTCGAAAGGTTCAGAACGCACAGGAAAGGATTTGGGGAGTATTCCAATTCTTCCGGGAACGATGAGGGAAGTTTCTGACCGTGAAGTAGTAGTTTTTTTCTGAGTTTCAATGTATTTGGCTCTGGCAGTAGAAACTTCGTTCTGGACTTGCGTTTCCAGTTGAGTATCTACGGCAGTAGTATACTGTCCAGCGGTAAGCAGGTTTTGATTTTTTAATGCATCTAAATCTGCTTTGGTAGCAATATCGGGAAGTTTATCCAGATAGCTTTTCAAATCTTCCGTAAAAAGTGTCCTTTCTGCCTCTGATACTCCTGCGAGAGAAAGGGAAGTTGTCACTGCCGGAAGTTGTCGCAGTTCAGAAAGTTTATTTCGCAACCCACCTTCGTGTCTTTGTTCAAAAAGCGTGTGCAGTAATGTTTCTCAAAGAAAATCGAGCGTTCCGAGAAGTTGAGCAGAATAGAATTGTTTTCCTTCAGCATTTTTCTTTGCTAAAAGCTGATGTTTAAAGTCTTCATAGGCAATATCAGCGACTTCTTGGGCAGAGATTTCTTTTTCTTTTGCTTCTTTTTTGCTGAACATTTCTTTGGTAAAAGAAGAAAGCTCTTCCCGGATTTTTCCAAGTCAAGTGAGGGGATTGTCTGTAGAAGTTTGTGGGATTTCGATAGTCATTTGGAAGAAGTGGTAAAGATAAAAGTTATAATCAAGGTTTTACTCATTGAATACCTGATTTATACTCAATTTTTCCATCCTTAATTCTATAAACAGCAGAAGCAAGATTTGCAATACCAGCTTTAGTTCATTCTTTTAAGAGGTCCAGAGGAAGTTCTACATAATTTTCTCCTGAAGTATGCTGGTTAATTCGATCTAAAATTTTGGCTCTGATTTGTTTAGCATTTGTTCTTATCTCAACATTATGATTAATGATGCCTAATAAATTGTTCGTATATTCTTTGTTATTGTCTCCCTCTGTAAACATTTTTCCTGTCATAAATCCTTCTGCATTTGCATCTTGTACTTCTTTTTGTAGTATTTGAATTTTTTTCATTTCGTTCAGTTCATTAGTTTTTGCAAAAGCATTATCAGGTCAATTATTTTCGTTAATGTATCGAGTGTCTTTATCTACATTATAATATATTCCGTAGGTTTCTTTTTGAGATTCGTGATAAAATTGTTGCAATTGTTTCATATCATTTGGAGAAGAACCGTATCCTAAATGTGCTTTAGCAAACTCATATAAAATATTTTGCCCCAAATTTACAGAAACTCCATATCTTAAACAAAATGCTTTATTATCCAAGAATTCTGCTCTTTCTGCTAATTCAGATGCTTCCATAGTCTTGGGACTTATGGTGAAACTTGTCAAGAGTTCGTGAAGTGGATTATAGTCAATCTTTTCTGGTTCGAAATCAATAGGCGGGAATTCTGCTGAAAGTTTTCCTAATGTTTTGTATACCATATACTCTGCAAAGAACATCACATTATTGGAAAGGTTAGTATTCTCTTCTCCTTCAAAGGGGTGCTCTACCAACATTTTTTTATAAGAGGGCAATTGAGCGTATAAAAGGAAAAGTTTTGTTGGCTGAGTAGCAAATATTTCTTCTAATTTGGTAAACATTTCAGCATTTTCTGTCTCTAATTTCCTTTTCAAAAATCCAGAGTATCAAAGCACATTCTGTTTATCAGTATAGCTTGTATCATCATTTACAACCAAAGCAACTCTAGACTCTCGTAATAATTTATCTAAAGCACCTACCGCAGAAGATGTTTCATACTGCTGTTTATCAACTAATGGCTTATTTTGATTGATATAGTTTTCTTGAATGTAAGTAAGTCTTTTCTCCATTCTTGCGTCTACTGCATCTTGGTGTTGTTTTACTAGGGTAAATAATTCGTCATCAGCTTTCACCTGTTTATCATCTAAACTAAATGAAGCATAAGGAAAATTCTGACATTCTTCTTTGAAAATCAAAGCTTTTACTGCACCTTCAGTAGTTGGCTGTATACCTAATCTTTTTTGTTCTGCTGAAGAAGGAATAATAGCATCTATTCGGGTTTTACCTATTCATTGTTTCCATCCTTGGACACTCACGAGTTCTTGTTTGACTGCGGGGAGAGATTTTTTTAGAAAGTCTTCATAATTTTGTTTAAATTTTTCGATGTCATCATAATATTTATTTCCGATGGCTTGTACTCCGATTATCACTCCTAAAGCCCCTGCTGCAATCCATCCTGCCCCTGGAATAAACATACAAGCACCAGCCACTGCCCCCAATCATCAAGTAGTAAGTTCAAAATAAGCTTGATCTTCCTTTCGTTCTCCTCTTGTTTCATTATTAAGTTTGATTTTTTGTGCCTCAGAGTAATTGCTACTAAACGTCCGACCAACTAATGCAAAATCTGCAACCACTAATGCTTTTCCCAAAACTTTACCAGCATATTTCATTGTAGGATTAGTAATAAGTTTTTTTAATCCTTGCACAGATTTGAATTCTGCACCATAATTTATAATGTCTTGGAGTTTAGTCAGATTTTTCGTCTTTGCTAGTTTCATTAAAACTGCATCATCAATATGGTTTACAACAATACCTTTCCCTGCTAAAATTGTTTTTACATCATCAACTTTTGTAGCTCCTTTCAAAGCCTTTAATATATCTGCACCCTTATCAACATCTCTTAATAAATAACTTAATCTAGATAGTTCATGGATACCTTCCGTTGATAATTTAGAAAATCCTGAAATATTATCCAACCAACTCATATTTTTGATAGCTTTCATTCCTTCAGGAGTAATAGTCTTCACATACTCTGTAAAAGCTGTAGTTTGTTTTTGGATAGTATTTCGAAATGGTTTGAATCTTGGATTTTTAGCCATTTTTCATAGAGAATCAATCATCTTTTTAGTATTTTTCTTTGTTGCTTCTGCAATTCTCGTCCATTTAGAAGTATTGAGTTTCAAATCATCAATTTTCGTAATATCAAATCACGAAGCCTTCACTTTTTCGAAGTTTCTCAAGCTATTACGTACAAATAATCCAGCATTATTCCCTATTTTTCCTTGACTAGAAGCTTCTAAGAAAAATTTTTCTAATGATTGTATCCCCGCTGTATCAATGTTTGTCATATATTTAGCCAAATATTTTCAAAGATTTTTGGCGGTGGCTATAGGATTTGTTTTAATCATTTCTTGAGCCATTGCTTTAGCCTCTGCAATTTTTTGTGTATTCACAAAATAATTAGCATTGTCTGCTATATTCCGCTGATGGAGAATTTTTCTCGTAATATCATCTACACCGTCTCCTAATTGATACAAACGTTCATAAGATTTTGATAAAGTTGATACGTTTTGAACACTCGTACTTGCTACTACACTTCTAATACTAGAAAGCTGTTTCATTACATCATCAGTATATTGTAGTGCTTGCGTTTTCATCAAAGCTTCTACATTATCTAAATTTTTTGTATTCTTTAATAATATAGTCCAAAATCTTTGTTTTTCAGTTGTCCCAACAGTACTAATTATTTTATCCAAATCTTTTAATTTCTGTAAATGCATTACATCTATATCCAAAAGGAGTTTTGATTTATCTAGTTTAAACCAATCTTTTGGATGTAAAAGTTTTCTATTTTGATATTTAAGAGAAAAAAGCTGCTTATACATCTTCGGATTATCTCCATATTTAGTCAATAAAGTCTTAATCTCTCCTAAGTCTGCTCTTCTTCCAAAAAGAAACTCCAAATAATCATCTGCATTTGCAATCACACGAGGATTTCAAGTAGTTCAAACTTTTCGTCCTTTTTGCTGTGCAATTTTTCGAGCCGATTCCAAGGAAACTTCTCCTCTGGCAAACGCTACTCTTAATGTGTGTTCATTATGAAATGCTTGTGCTATTCTAGCAGGAAGCCAGTCAGCATTCATTCTTCCTATTTGCATTCCTGTTTTTTTTCAAAGATATTTTAGTCCTTTCCACAGAGGTCTTACGGTTGGTGGTAAAATATTCCCTACTTTTCAATGACGGATAATTCCTGCACCTCGTCTAATGGGATACGTAATAATATCCAAAGAAATTCCTCATCAAAGTATCATAGCACCACCTTTTAGCCAGTCTCATTTACCGGTTGCTTTAATACCATTTACAAAAGTTTCTCACGATTTGTAAAAAGTGGAAATCCAAGTCGCTACTATATCCCCATTTTCATCTCTACTTTCACTCACATTTAATGCGGATACAGTTAAAGATTTTTCAAATTTATAGTAATCATTGATTTGAATTTCTAACTCATCCAAATCTGCCTCTCTTAAGGTTCCGTCTGAAGATTTTTTCAGTATTTCTTGAATTTTATCTTTATAGCTTTTTACTACTTCTTCATAATCTCCTGTTCTTTGCAATTTTTCCATTGTATCACTCGCATTGATATCAAACATACTCAGAATTGGCAAATATCTATTGTATCGTGCATCTTTTCCGAACGAATCAATTTCTTCTTCCCAATCTTCACAGAGATTTTGCAATTTTTCTTTTCCTTTTGGAGTCAGCTTTCCTTCTTTTATTTCTGCTTTGATGTCAAAAACCACGGATTCATCATCTTCATCATCAATTTCCAAACAATCATTTTTTCTTTCTTCCACCATTTCCATACTTTCCTCAATTAAAGGGTCAACTTCTCCATCGAAAATAGCAATATCTGGTTTCTGCATATATTCCACAGATGTATAAAGTGTTTTCCCCAGAAATGCTTCTACACCAGATTTGATATGTTTATCATATCGTTCACCATCGGAAAGATAATCACGAATTTTTCTCTGCTTTTTTTTCTCATCAAAAGAAGAAAAACCTGACTCGTGTTGTTCTAAATACTGTAATGCAAGTTGATAGTCCAATTTTCTTTTTCTGCTTTGGTAATAAGAAATAACTGATATTGATTTTCTAAAAACGGTTCTCAAAGTTTCTTCCATATTTGGAGCTTGTTTGAGTTTATCCAAAAAAACATTTACATTCCCTGTAGCATCCAAATCCACAAGCCAAGAAGTCATTCCATCTACAAGTCCAGCAAGAGGAGTACAAAGAGCCTTTAATCCATCTACTCCCCAGTCTTTTAATTTATTCCAAAAAATATTTCCCTCAGTTCACAAAATCTCATAAAAAAAGGCTTTTTCTTTTAACATTGCTCCAATATTTGCATATCTATTATTAAGAATAAAAGGCACTACTCCCATACTATTCTTCCCGTCCTTTTTTTCAAAATCAGAATCTCCAAGCATATCTTCTATTCCTTGTACTCCACCCATATCGCCCATAGCATTTCAGTAATAGGT
Organism: Candidatus Peribacteria bacterium; assembly: GCA_031276875.1. Lineage (GTDB taxonomy): Bacteria > Patescibacteriota > Gracilibacteria > Absconditabacterales > Absconditicoccaceae > UBA3291. The sequence continues at coordinate 10,294 of JAISMG010000014.1, forward strand.
ATTTATTTGTTCCGCAAGGCTATTGTACGTAGTTTGTTCAACTTCTGGAAGTTTGAGAAATTCTTTTGCCCTAGAATGTACATTTGTTCCGGGAATGGTTTCTTTTCCATCTCAGGGTGCTTTCTTTTTGAAAGGATTTCGTCCAAATAGGTCTCGATTACCCGTAATAAATCCTCTTCCCAGCCAAGTTCCTCCTACTCCTATTCAAACTCGTTTTAAAGCTTTTTTTCGCCAAGAAGTTTTTTCGCCCTTTTTCTCTTCTTTTCCCTCTGCTTTTTTGTTATCTTTATCTCCAAATGCCCAATTTCGTAATTTTTTAATTCATTTATACACTAAAACTCCTGCTCCTATTCCTCCTGCAACACGAGCAACATTTTTTCGAGGATGTTCTTTCCATTCTGCTTTGGAAGTAGCAGCTTCTCCTTGTTCTTTCAGCCAACCCCAAGATTTTTGAAACAAATTTTTATCTTCAGTTTTTTTTTGTTCTTCTTTTTTCTGTTCTTCTTTTTCATTATTAACATTATTTTCATTGATAACCTCCTTTTCTATGACTTCTGCAGACACTTGTGAAGCTAAAAGTGTAGCACTTGCACCATTCACCACCTCATTTGCTAACGTTGCAAGGTCAGTTTGTATGCTCATAAGTTCATTTGACAATCTTTCTTTATTCAGTCTTTCTTCCTCAGTTTGAGCTTCTACAGCCTGTAATTTCGTTTGAATTTCAGAAACTTTCTGGTCAATTTCAGTCTGCTTTTTGGTCTGTTCTGTTTGATTAAGCTTTTTCTGCTGAATTTCCACTTTGAGAGCGTCTTTTTTCTTTTTCAGCTCATTGATTTGATGTTCCAAATCGTGCATTGTTTCAATCGAAGTGGGAGTTTCCACAGAAGGAGGAGTTTCAACGGGGAATGTCATAAGAGTTTTCAGTAATAAAATAAATCATCTCTAGTATACTCACAACTCCCAAAAAAAGCAAAAATCTGAACCAGAATGTAGGCTTTTATCCTTGACAAATATAAAATATCCAACCTAAAACAGCTCTACAATCACAAAACCTTTCTCTCATTTTTTCTCTTCATTTACTCTATTCTCTCCCTTTTCTCCTTGATAATACTCACGCTACATCGATACGTTGCCAAAAAGTACCCTCCATACACCACAACAATAAAACAAATAATCAGCACAATATTTCTGGAAATATCAAAATTTCCCACTTTTTGTAAGGTACGATTGAGTTCTGGAAGCGTCAACATACTATGCACAACCGCCACCATCAACGGCAAAAGAAAATACATCCCAATCTGTACAAACAGACTTTTTTTTATCTGATATTCATCGGTTCAGAGTTTTCTCAAAATTTGGTATCTTTCTTTATTATCACTCGTTTCAGAAAGCTGTTTGATAGCCAGAATGGTCACACAACAAATCGCAAAAATTATTCCCAGATACAGTCCAATAAAGGATACCGTAATCCCCAGTCCTACACTAGAAACTTCCAATGTTTGTCTCGTAACTAAACATTCTGCTGTACGCTTAGTTTTCAACTTTTCTGCAATGAAAGCTGTAAATTCTTCTTCTATGTGTTCAGGAGATGCGAAATCATTATAATTTCCCACCAGTTTGGTATCAACTTTTTTAGCGTAAAGCACTACACTATCATCCACAATCAATACTCCTTGATTATTTGCATTAGAACTATTTTGTAGCGTAGTCGTAAGTACAGTAGTTGTAGCAGGAAGCAACGTTTGTCATTGAATATTGAGAGGCAAATGTTCTTGTAAGGTCGGTTGATAATACCCAATCATTTGATTTAAATTAGCTGCCAATAGATACTGCTGAGGAGTAATATCAATGATAAAATCTGGTTGGTTCATAACTTCCATCAAGCGGTGAAAATCACTTTCTTTCATCAATGGAATAGGTACATCAAAACTCACAGAAGGTTCATCTGCACGTATCTGTTGTTTCGTGGCAGGAGTAAGCAGATTTTCCAAGGTAACGTCTTCACTTTCATATACCTCATACAAGACAAAGTCTTTCACAGCTTTTTGGAACGGTGCTTCAGAAATGAGGGAAGAGAGGTGTAAAGTTTTTGGTTCTCCAAGGGAATAAAATGTCTCATTGAGCGTAAAATCTGATACATTATTGCGTTCTAAATTGCTATTATAGACATTGGTAATAGAAATAGAGGTAGAAAGAATAACAATAGTGAAAAGCAATAGAACAGAAATGACTGTAATAGAAGCAACATTAGTATTGATTTTAGTAGTTAATTGTCTCAAAATAAACATTCTCAATCCCTTGAAGTAGAAGGTTTTGCATTTCTGTACTATTCAAAGAGAAAAATCGGCTAACGAAAGGAAAAAGAGATACATTCCCATTATCCCACATCCAGCAATAGGTATCACCGTTACGCCTATCAACGCTTCAATCATTCCACCAGAAAAAAGCAAAAAATAGGCACAAGCGAGCAATCCTAACGAAAGGAGGAAGAGAAACCGTGTTTGCTGTTTATTTTTAATAACAATCGTTTCATTTTTTCTGTGAGCAGTAAGCAAATCAATGAGTTTGTATTTGGACAGCATCATCACACTAAACATCATCACCAACACAAAAATAATCCCAAAATACAGCAATGTTTTGAGCAATGCCTCACCCGAAAAGATAAACGTAAACTTACTCACATCAGCATTAAAAATCTGAATAATGAAAAGCGAAAGCACTTGCGAAATTCCTATCCCTACCAATAATCCAATCAGTAATGAACAACATCCAACCAACATTGTTTCTAATGTGAGTATCACAGACACGTTTCTTTTGCTCATTCCTAACATCAGATAGAGTCAGATTTCTTTTTTTCTTCTTTTCACAATAAAATTATTGGCATAAACGATGAGAAATCCTAAAACACAAGAAATAAAGATGGAAAGATGTTCTAGGATTTTGGCGACCTGTTGGAGAATGCCCGATTTGGCTGAAGAGAAGGACGACATCACCGATTGTGCTTCTAAAGAATTGAATACATAGAAAATAGCAACGGTAATCACTAAAGTAAAGAAATAGATACTATAGTCTTTGATACTTTTTCTAATGTTTCTAATGGCAAGTTTAGCTATCATTTTGTGGTTCATTTCTGAGTAAAGCAACCGTTTCTAGTATCTTATCAAAAAAACTCATTCTGGATTGTTGTTGTTTGTAAAGTTCTTGAAAAAGTTTGCCATCCTGAATGAAAACGACTCTATCCGCATAACTTGCCGTAAAAGCATCGTGCGTCACCATTAAAATAGTAGCTTGCAGTTCATCATTGAGGAAAGCGAGTTTTTCCATCAGCATTTTAGCCGATGCAGAGTCTAATGCTCCGGTAGGTTCATCTGCCAAAATAAGAGCAGGATTGGTAATCAATGCTCTAGCAGAAGCCACTCTTTGTTTTTGTCCACCCGACATTTGGTAAGGATATTTGGATAATACTTTGGAAATTTCCAGTTCTTGAGCTACTTGGTGTACTCTGGTCTCAATTTCGTGAACCGGCGTATGAGTAATCGTCAGAGCCAAAGCAATATTTTCATAAGCCGTAAGCGTATCCAACAGATTAAAATCCTGAAAGATAAATCAGAGTTTTTCTCTTCTAAATTTATTTAAAGCATTACCTTTCATTTTGGTGATGTCTATTCCATCCACAAAAATATGTCCGCTGGTCACGGTATCAACGGTGGAGATAAGGTTGAGTAAGGTAGTTTTTCCACTTCCACTTGCTCCCATAATTGCGAGAAATTCTCCTTTGGGGACTTCTAAGCTGATATCATCCACTGCTTTCGTCAGAGTTCCTTTATGGCCATAATGCTTTTCTACATTTTTGAGTTGAAGAACAGTTTCCATTGTGCGTCTTGGTGAAGAGTATAAAAAGCTGGTATTCATATTATTACCCATACTGTATGGAAAAGGGAGGAGCTTTTCAAGAGGAAAGCATTTTTCATTTTTTAAAAAAGAATGTATTTTGACTTGACTTTGGAAAGTAGAATTTTTCTTCTAATTTTTCTTCTAATAGGACTTGAAAAGGAAGCAGAGAAACGTAAAAGCAACATAATCACTTTTTACTTTTCTTTGCTCTTTTTACAATGCAGCTCTTTGTTCTTTTCAGTCTTTTGTTTCCTTTTTTTCTATTAGAAGAAAATGCTGCTCTACCCTCTGACAACTTTTTGGCATTGCGTTCTTTTTCTGAGAGAGTGAGTACGTGTGCATTGGACTATGTGGCAGATAAAGCGTTTCTGACTAATGAGTACGAAACGTTGAAAGGCAATACGTATTTGAGTTGTTTATATTATACGATACTTGGTAATGGGAATGGTGAAGGATTTCCGTATTTTATTAAAGCATATGGAGATGAACGAATAGTAGAACCTACCTATGAACCTTTCTATTTTGACCAAGAGTTGATTGCTACCAAAATGCATATTCCTAGCTGTAATATATGGGACTCAGAAAAGGAAATGTCCGTAGAAACTACCCAATGATGTAAAGGACGATATGATTTTGCTCACTATCTACTGACAGGAACTGTTATTTCTGATAGATGTTGGTTTCTGTGATGTGAAAATGTCCCTGAAGGGGAAAAATGTAGTGAAGATATAAGACCATCACATTATAAACCGTGTTTGTCGTTAGTTCCTAGTTATCAAAAGGATTTTGGAGTATATGACAGCAATACTCCTATGACTCATCCTCCTTATATGTATCAGAGAAATCTTCCTCTAGTTTATAGGAATGAGCGATATTTTGAAGATGTTCATAGATGGCGGTTGTATGGAGAAATTCCCGTAAAACTCTCTCCAGATAGCGAAAAAATCCAAACCCTCAAAGCCATTGTAAATGACGGAAAAGAACATTTGTTTGATATTGTAGAAACGGTGATGTTGGGTGGCGAAAGTTATGGAGACGGTGTCGCCTTTTGGAAACTTTTACGTTAGCTTTTTATTTATTTTTTGTAAAATGCATTTCTCCAAACTATCAATCTCTTCGTTCTCTATGTTCATTATCGCCATCAATATTTTTACAGGAAGTATGGGATTGCTTGCATATCATCTTTTTGGTCAAAATCGACACGTGTTTGTGATACAACTCTTTTTTCTGCTCGTTCTGCTTCCGATAGACAGCTTTTTGATTGCTCATAAATGGTATCCTTTTCAGCACACTTTCTGAATGTATGTGATACGCGTGGGGATTTACTTTTCGTTCATCTTTTTGGTGGATGGGGTGCAGACGAGTATTGCGGGATATGGAATGATGTTTTCTTTGGAACAGTATCATCAGATAGAACGCTGGCTGATACAATATCCAATGTTACCATTTCTGCTTTACTTTGTCTATTTGGTAGGACTGGACAGCGGAATAAGATATGGCTACACAAAACTCTCTTCCAAATGTTCTTTCAAACCTACAGCCATTTAATCATAGTAGGAAAACCTCCTCCTCTCTGCTGAGGAAAAAAGAACATAAAATGGATATCCAAGTAGCGTTGTCTCAATTGAGCTTCAGTGGGAATATCCCATTTCCCGGGAGAAGAACCAGCATAACGTTTCTGCTGCCAATACAAGAGTTCTTCAGCACGAAAATCTGGATACTTTACCAACGAAATTTCTTTGCTGATGCTGATTTCTCTTTCTCCTGAAAAGACTTTTCCTGTAGCTATCACACATCAGTTTTTGGATAAAGGTGGTACTCGTTCTGTAATTTTTTCTCACGTATACACTGCCAAAAAATTATACCAAATGCCGTGTTCTACCGGAACGGTAGCTTTTGCTTGTTCTGAGATGTCCACCGGCTGAAGAGCTTTGTCCCGGTCAAAGGTTTTCATTTTCCAGTCTCGGAGAAACTGTTCACGAAAAGCACTATATCCACTTGCAGTATAGGGATTGACCACAAAATTTTCCGCAGACATACAGGAGTGCTGATATCTACAGCAATATACACCTATCACATCACTATTCCATACCCCCAAAAGTATTCCTGACATTCCACAAATTCTTTCACGATAGGCAAAAAAATTTGTATCCGTTGGTCTAGGATAGTACGGACCATCATAAAAAACTATTGTTCCTCCTGTTGCCTCACATTCTTCTTGAGTGAAGAAATATTCTGCTCACGGGAAAGCGTCATTTGGTGTTGGTGCTCCCAAAGAAGCTTCTTTTTCTTTGGGTTGAAAGAAAAAACTTATCCAAAAAGCTGCCCCTATTGCTACCAAGCACCCGATACTATACATCAGCCTTTTTTTCATCTGTTGAGGATACCAAAATAAATTGCGTTGAAACACACTATGTGGTATCCTAAGGATTTCGTTCCTCTTGTCCAGTCAAAACGAAAAGAGATTTTTATCAAATTAGTCCTCTGAAGGAGACACTATTTTAAGAGGGAATTTCCTCAATGATTTCTGGTGGTTTTGGTCGGTAAATACATCGTAATAAATGGGTAATAAATAAAAGTTATGATGTTATTATATACAAAAAAAAATAAACGCAAAAAATTACCAGTTTTGAAGTCACTTTGAGTTGTTTTATTTAAATAATATATATATTAATAATTATTTATTTTTGTAATTTAGTGTCATATACAATCACCTCACGTGTTGCAGACCAAACACTCCCCTCTCCAAACCATCAACATATTTGACATTGCTTTTTCCTCGTGAATAGGTATAGTACGTACAATACATTGTCTGCTTTTTGCTGGCGATGAGCATTATTTTCACTTTTACTGTTTAGTTTTCCCTATGCATATCTGACTAATCTGAGCGACCAATGTCGGTAAATCCACCCTTTTCAATCGTCTGATTGGACAATTTAGAGCCATTGTCACGGATATTCCCGGCACGACTACCGACATCATTCATCATCAATTGCACCTAGATAACGGCGAAGTCCTCACCTTTTTTGATAGTCCGGGATTGCTCGATTTCACAGATGAGCTTTTTTATATCCAGCACATCGTGAAAGAGTCCGACCTGTTGCTTTTTGTCGTTGACGATACGGTAGGGATAACCGCGAAAGAACAGCATATTCTCAGCTTGATAAGAGCAGAAAAAAAGCAGACCCAAACCCTTCTCATCGTCAATAAACTTGACGTGAAGCGGAAAGAAGCACAGACTCAGCTTGCTTTGGCTGATTATTATGATTTGGGAATTGCTACCATTATTGGGGTGAGTGCCAAAACAGAAAGAAATCTGAGCGAAATGCAAGACCAGATTTTTTCATTTTTTACTCAATGGAAAAAAGCCCATCCAGAAGCGAAACTTGAAAACTCGTGAAACGAAAAAGGAAGCATTGGACTGGCGATTGTCGGGAAACCCAATGCCTGAAAATCGACCTTACTCAATACGTTGGTGGGGAAACCGCTTGCCAAAGTCGCTGATACCGCGGGAACCACGAGAGATTATGTGGTGGGAGCGTTTGAATGGAAAGGAAAACCTTATCTCGCCTACGATACCGCAGGGATAAAAAAGAAAGGACAAATCCACGGCATCGAAAAAATCGCTTATGATAAAACCAAAGCAATGCTGGAATTTGTGCGTCCTATCGTGATTTTTATGGTTGACTGTACGCAAGGGATGAGCCATAGAGATATGACGCTTTTGCAGGAAATTCATCAGCTGGCGTTGCCGATTATTGTGGTGCTAAATAAAGCAGATTTGGTAGGTCCCAAACGCATTGAGGCGATGATATTGCAAACTCAACAGTATTTGGTATTTGCGAAATATTTGCCCATCATTCCTATGACTGCGACGCAAGGTGAAGGCATTGATAAAATGATGAAAATGGTAAGTTTGCTGCATCAGGAAAATCAGAAAAGGATTGGGACGAGAGAATTGAATAAAGCGATACAATCTGAGATGATACAACGTCCACCCAGATTTCCCAAAAATAAGATTGCCAAAATTCTGTATGCCACCCAAATTGCCGTTGACGCTCCAACGTTTGTGATGTTCGTCAATCACAAGTCTAGAGTCAATTTTGCCTTTAAAAAACGGGTCGAGAACACGATAAGAAAGCATTTTGGATTTATTGGAGTACCGTTAGTGATAAAATATAAAAACAGAGGAGAAAGCTGAGATGAAAAATTGAGAACAGAAGATTTTGGAGGATTTGACCAGATGATTTCAACGGAACGTCCTATTTCAAATAACCCCTACAGCAATAAAGGAAAAAGAAAGCGAGAAAAAAACGGTGAAGCCGTTCATCATCCGAAAAAAACAAAAACATCCACCCCCACCAAACGCACTCCCCCAAAAAGAGAAAGCAAATATTCCAATGTTAAAAAAGCCGACCAAAAAACCCTAAATGCAATGTTTAATAAAGTCTATGGAGAGAAAAAAACGAAGAAAAAGAAATAATGAGAAAAGAACATACTACTTACGCCAATACCAATGACAATATGTATTGCATATCCTGATAGGTAAGCTGTTTGATGAATGCTTGGTGCTGTGGCACATCTACATATTCTCCTGTAAAAAGAGCAATAATAGGGACAAATCCTCTCCAATGATTAAATGCTAATCCCGTAAGATAATAGTTTTTGTAAAACGTGAAAAAATCTTCATCAACCGTTGAAACAGACGGGAGTTCTTCCAATGAAAGGAAAAAAAATCTATCACTGAGCGTCAGACGTATCGTATCAATAAAATACTTTTTTTCTTGGGTAGTTTTCCACAAGAGATAACTCGTCAGCAACCCTTCAAAAAAATCTAGCACCAGAATATCGCTTGCATTACGATACTCACAAAAAAGCAACTCATATTTCTCCTTCTGATAGGTAAGATGCTTGAGAGCAATCTGCTTTTTATTCCATTTTCCTATCAACGGTTTGAGAATTTTCCCTTTTCAAAAGGTAAAATCTATTTGTTCATCATCTTTTATCAAAAGCATATGTTGTTCTTGGTACCATTCTTTTTGATATGCATTGAGAAGTTCCAAACTAATGCCTTTTTGTACTTTATTTGCTACAATCTGGGGAGTATTTGCCAGCACTTGATAAAATTTTTCTCGTAATTTCTGAGAATAAGTTGCATTTTTTAGTTCATCAGCAATGACGCGTTTTTGGAAAGAAAACGTCGCTAACGAAATAGGCTGAGTAATTTTATGTAATACTTCATCTACTGTGAGCGGTGCAGTAAATTCTAAATCTGTATATCCATAAAATGTCGTTCCTTCTACTCCATTATAATAGGTAAAAAAATCTGACCTTTCCTGTGAAAACAAAACGCAATGTTCTAGGAGATGAGGAACATATTTATTATCCTGATACAAAGAAGTTTGGATGTAGAGGTTCATTGAGTAGATTTACAGATAAAAGCAAAGATTGCTACCATAAACGATAGCAATCTTGTGTGAAAAGGCAAGAACTATTTCTTCCTTTTGCTTGAATTACTTGGGTGACTCGGTGCACCAGAATCATTCCAGCCTGGCTTCTTTCGTTTCTTATCAGAAGTCCAATCTCTTGTTTCGTGCTTGTCACGTTTACCTTTGTAATTTCCATTACTTGTTTTAGTATGTGCCATAACAAAAAAAATTTATTTAGTATTTATATTATTAGACATTATATAAAATCATAATAATAATACAAGTCTTTTTTTGAAAAAAGTTTTGCCAGTACTTACAATATATTTCTCACTTTTTATACCAAACAAATATTTTCTTCTCAAACATTATTTCAAATTAAAAAACCCTAAAAACAATGTTTAATAAAGTCTATGGAGAGAAAAAAACGAAGAAAAAGAAATAATGAGAAAAGAACATACTACTTACGCCAATACCAATGACAATATGTATTGCATAATCCTACACCAATTCCAATTCTCTTTTCATCAAAGCAATTGCTCTTAATTGTTGAATAGCTTCTTTTTTTTGCTTGCTCTATATAAATCATACATATTTTGCATACCCAATCGTACCTTTGCAGACGTTCCAAACGCCTCTCATATCAATATAGCCAATTCAGGAGTAATATCACGTTTACCGTGAATAATAGCATTGAGTTGCTCTACAGAAATTCCCAGTAATTTTGAAAAATTTGCATAACTTCGCCCTCTGGCTTCTAATTCTGCTCAAATCTCTTCTCACGGATGATAAGCAATAATAATTTTGTTCATTCCTATTACTTCTAGTAAATAAAATTATTCATAATGATTACTAATTCTGATAAGCTTTATTATTTGTTTTGTTCCTTCTGACCGTAAAACAAATTCTAATCTCCAAGCATCATTTAATTTGATACTCATTTTTTTATTGGGGTCATTTTTGAGTCTTTCACAATGTAAACTTGTTCTAGCATATACTTCTCTCATATCATCAGCATTACACAAGAATGCATACACAAGTCTATATTTCTTTGCGATTTCATACGGTGGTCATCATTTTGTATTCTCATACAAGAGCCTTTCGAGTTCTGGCGATACAATAATGTCCATTGATAAAAAATAAAAATAAATCAGTTTTCTTTATCTGATATAAGAATAAATAATAAGAAATAAAATGCAACATCAATTTATTTTTTCATTTCCGTTGAAAAGTCTGTTTAAATGTTTAATATACCTCATACATATCATTATACTATGTTAAATTTACATATATTTTTCTTTGTATACCGTGATATGAGATGAATAATCAGCTTTTTATTTCTTTTTATCTTATCACACTTTGTAAATGTTAGCATTAGCCTGTATTCCTCCATTACTTTTTGCTCTAACAGGTATCATTGATACCTATTTTACTATAACCTTAAGGAAAAAACAAACTGAAGGAATATTAAAAAGTAGTATTGCAACGTTGATGGTCATTGGATGACTAGTAGCCTTTTTATTTGTGATAGGAATTTTTTGTGTGTTTGGAACAGAAGTAGTTGCAATTCCTTTTCCTTCTATTTTAAAAATTATCGGTGCAGGAATGGCTCGATGAATAGCTTCGTATCCTTATTTTAAAGCATTATATACCGAAAAAATAGAAAATATTACTCCCAGCTTCCAAACTATTCCCCTCTTTAGTTATATATTCGCAAATCTTTTACTAGGGGAAACGTTAAGTAGTTTCAGTATTTTTCTGATGATAAGTAGTATCATTACTACAGGATTATTTATGTGGAATTTTAGTACCAATAAAGTAAATCGAAAAGGGATTATGTTAATGCTTATCAGTGCTATATTTTACGCATTATCACATGTAGGATTTAAATTTGGAGGTGAAGACATAGACAACATACGAATTATCTATTTTTGGAATTATATCGGAGTAGCTCTAGTGTTACTTTCAGTACTCTTGCATAGAAACATAAGAAATTCTTCTTTTCAATATTTCAAAAAAGCTGGTCGAAAATTAGGAATATTAAATTTAGGAAATGAAATCTTCTCTATTGTGGCAAATAGTATTTTAAATTTTGTTGCACTTTTTTTCAGTGTAGCACTTGTACAAACTATATCCAATGGATTGCAGCCCTTATGTTCATTCCTTTTGGTATTTTTGGCTTATAAAATACTACCTCATATATATATCCGAAAGTATACGAAAAAAGAATTGCTGTGGAAAATTACGCTTTGTATTATCAGCTTTTTCTTACTGTTTATCTTTTATCGCATTTCGTAATCCTGGTCAATGTTCAAGTAACATATGCAAAAAAAATAATCAAACAAGGTAAAAGCAGGTGATGGATGGTGCATTTTGAATGATAATTTTCTGTATTGCTATTGTAAAGATTTTGCAGTAAAATCTTCTCTTGTAATATCCATATAAATTGCATCGTGGTACTTACCATTATTAAAGTAAGCTTGCCTTCTATGTCCAATTTCTTTAAATCCACATTTTTCATAGCATCTTTTTGCCTTTGCATTAAAATCAAAAACGTGAAGTTCAATACTATTGAGATTAAGCTGATTAAATCCATAGTCCAATAGACATTGTATCGCATCAGTTCCATATCCTTTACTATGTTCATCTACTTCTCCTATCAAAATCCCCAATATGGCTCTACGATGAACAGTATCAATATTTCACAGACTAATATTTCCTAGTAATTGATCATCTTCTTTTCTAATGATGGAAAAGATACATATATCACCTTTGGTATTCGCCATCATTTCTTCCACTCGCCTTCTTTCTCCTGTAAGAGTACATAAGAAGCAAGTACCGCCAGTTCCATCAGTAATATTACTGTCATTCATCCGTTTTGTGAAAAGCTCATAGTCTTCAGGATGAAGAGGTGAGAGATAGACTTTTTCTCCGACAATTTTTGGGAAATATTTCATAGAAAAATATTAGAGAATTAAAAATAAAGAATGCGAGATGTTTTTTCTTATTACTTATCTTTTTATTTAAATCCATACAAGTTTTTAATTAATTTCATAATTTCTTCACTCGAAAAACTAAATTTACTTCCTATTTTATTAATAACAACACTGTTGATTTATATAAATATTTGCTGAAAATTTTCAAGGGGAAAAAGGGATTAGTTATAATTTTTGCAATAAATCGAGATTTATATCAAAAAAATTAATTGCTAAGGGTATTAAATAGTCCATATTCAACAAAAACTTTTTATATTCTTCTATATATATATTTACATCTTCTTTTCCTTCTTCAATATTTTGAATAGTTTTTTCTAAAATATCATAATATTTATCTTCAGCATCAATGATTTTTTTTTCGATCTCATTTATCTGATCTTTTTTAAATGTTTCTAAATATAACTGTAATAAAGCTCTTTTACTCCTATCACTTCTAGTATAATATTCTAATTCTCCTTTTATAAAAAGCATATTTCTAGTAGTGTGTTGTGTTCTAGAAAATAATTTTTGTAAACCTTTCAAAAAATATTCATCTAAGTTTTTCTTATGATATTGTAATCATGCTTGTAGTCTTGCTAAATCTAATTTTGCACTTCTCATTCTAGCACTTACTGCATCTTTAGCACTCCAATTTGTAACAATAATTTTTTCTAAAGGTTCCCCCACTTTAACCGACTGAGGACAATCTGTAACCAAATGAGAAACAAAACTTGGATCATAATAAGTATTCCCTTTTGTCAAAGCAGATAAAGCATTAACATGCAAATCTAAAGGAATATTTAGAACATCTCTTATCTCAATAGAAAAATCATTTAACATTTTAATGACAGTATCATACTTATTATCTAAAGAAACAATAAACATATCTATATCACTTCCTCTTTTATAATCTCCCCTTGCAGCTGCACCAAATAAACTTCCACTAATAATCAAATTTTGAAAGAGTAAATCTTTTAAAAGATCTAGTCCTTTGCTGATAGATTTGTTAAAATTATCTTCAGTAGTATATTTTCCTTCTAATAAATCTCATGGAGCATAAATATTTGCCATAATATAAATATAAAAAATAAATATAAGATATATACATTTATTATAAAAAATCAATAGGAAAAATAATTTTAGAGATTTTTTGTTATTTTATATTACAAAAAAGAACAGAGCAAGCTCTGTTCCTATATAATAGGAATTTTTTACAATTTCACTTCTACTCCCATATTTTTTGCTGTACCCGCGATGATTTTAATTCCTGCTTCCACATCGTGAGCATTCAAATCGTTCTTTTTGAGTTCGTAAATCTCTTCCAAATCTGCTCTGGTTAATGTTCAGATTTTTTTCTTGTTTGGCTCTCCTGAACCGCTCGTTTGTTTCAATTTCCACTTAATAAGTCCAGACGTTATCGGGTCTCCGATTTCCAATAAAAACGTTCTATCCACATAAATGGTGAGCTTCGCTTTTACTTTCACTTCAATGCCTCCAAATTTTTGCATAAGGTCTGCGGTCTTTTCATTGAATTCTTTGATGAATTGTCCGATATTGACTCCATTTGCTCCCAGCATAGGTCAGAGTGGAGGAGAAGGTTGTGCTTTCCCAGCAGGAATTTCTAGATTGAGAATAGTTTGAATTTTTGCCATTGTTTGTTGTTCTAAGAGATAAATAAGGATTTTAAATACGCTTTTTCGTGATGATATTTATCGGCAGGCACTTGAAGTAATCGCGTTTCCTCTTCGATTTCTATCACCATCAGTACAAATTTGTTTTTGAATACGAGCATATTGATAAAGCTGACTTTATCACCGAATAGCTGATTTTCCAAGATTTCACTTTCGGTAGCCATCGTATACACGTCTCCTCCTAACTGTTGCACCGTCCTAACAGCGTCAAGTTTCGTTTTCCCATAGTAGGCAAAGTAATTTCCTTTCGTGTCCTGCAACGTATACTGTGGCTGGACCCCAAGAACATCGACAATATCCAACATCCCAAAGAACTGTGAAGTTCCTGAGAGGAAACGAATAGACCCTGTAGAAGCAAGGACCTTGCTATCATCTAGAGGAGTTTGAGTATGTAAGGTGTTTACTCAACTTGAAGGAGTAAGTGTTCACGTCATCCGCGACGTGGAAGGAACCGTTCCTGACATTCAGGTTCAGCTTTTTCACAAGCTATTTTGCATATCTACCACTTGCACACCAGAACTAGTAGCAATAAAGCTGCCTGAAAGCGACGTAGTCTTTGGAGCAGTGAAAAGCTCTGCTTTTTTCATATATGCCAGAGAATAAACAATCGTCAACGCAAGAAACAAGATAACTAATGACCAACTGACAATTTTTTTTTCTTCCCGCATAAGAGTAAGAGTACAAGAGATTAAAGATGATTACAAGAGTTCTATTTTATCAATATCAATAATCACAGGAGTGAGTCTTCAGAGCATTTCTATCTGCACTACTACTTGTCCCTTTTCTGCATCTATTTCTTTAATCGTTCCTTGCATTCCTTTAAAATCACCCGTTTTCAACATTACCACATCTTCAGGATTGTACGGAACATTCAACGCAGACCTTTCTTGTGATTGATTGATTTGTTTCATCATCTCTTGATATTCTGTATCCGTCAACGGCACGGGTCTGGTTTCTGCCCCAACAATCAATCTCACCCCGGGCGTATTTCTCACAATATACCAAATTCTATCATTCATTCTCGACTTAAAAAACAAATATCACGGATACAGTTTTCTTTGTTTCACGACTTTTTCTCCCTTTTTGATAGAGGTTTCGTTGACTTTGGGGTTCATAAATTCCACCACATCTTCATTGAGGTGCTGTTTGTTTATCCTTTCTTTGAGATTTTCCATCACGAGTTCTTCCTGTCCTGAAGTGACACTCAACACATATCGTTTAAAACTCCTATCTTCAATCTGCTTTTTAATCTCTACCGTATTGGTTTCTTGCATTAGTACCTATAAATAAAAAATAAAATGCTGAATTTCTACGCTTGTCCAGTCATAATTTGGTAGAATACTTGGTATCCTTCACCAAAAATTGCGTCTGCCAGTACAAAAAATAATCCCGCCACAATCACAATCACAAAAATAGCAATCGTAAGGGTAAGATACATTTTTTTATTGGGATGTTTGAGGTTTTTCACCGTTTCCAAACTGTCATACATAAAGTCTAACATTGCTTTCAGAAAAAAATTAAAAATTTGCTTGTTGTAGCATATGTATTTTATCTCAAAATGCAAGCAAAGATGAGAAGAAAATTCTTCCCTTGTAAATGCACCTCAAAATCATACAGTAAGAAATGTTTTTTTGCATTATGTATCTAATTTTCGTTATGTTTTCATATAAAAAATAGCTCAAATTTGTTTGGAGTCTTCTGGATTCCCCTCTTGTACAGCACCTACCAAAGCTCATAATTGTCTATTTCCCCCATTATTTCCTGTTTCTTGACCTGCTAAAATTCCAGCTCATAATTGTTTATTTGTTCCATTATTTTCTGTTTCTTGATCTGCTAAAATTCCAGCTCATAATTGTTTATTTGTTCCATTATCTCCTGCTCTTTGAATTGCTCAAATTATTGCTCATAATTGTTTATTTGTTCCATTATCTCCTGCTTGTTGACCTGCTAAAATTCCAGCTCATAATTGTTTATTTGTTCCATTATCTCCTGCTCTTTGAATTGCTCAAGTTATTGCTCAGCATCCTATATTTATTCCTCCATCACCTGCTCTTTGAGTTGCTCAACTTATTGCTCAGCATCCTATATTTATTCCTCCATTACCTGCTTGTTGGAAAGATAATATCGTAGGTAACGCTATATTGGTTTTATTATCTCCCGCTCTTTGGTCATTCCAAAGTAGACCTCCAGTGATATTTACTCTTTTATACCACGGACTTTTAGCTTCATGTATACCTTCAGCAATTGCTTCATCTCTTGTAAGAGCTATTCCAAATGATAATGCCATTCCTCCTTTTTCTGCAATAGCAGCAAAAAATCCTACTACTACTCATCTTTCTGGAAGAGTAGGAAACAATCCAATTTTAAAATGTTTACCTCCTATACTTGTATACTTTTTTAAAGCGATATATATATCATTAGCTGATATACTTTTTTGTTTTTTAGAACTGTTTTCACCGACAGTTTCTTTTTCGGTTGGTTTCCCTGGACGAGAAAAGAGTTTGTTTAACATTGTTATAAATAAGTAGAATGTAAAAAATAAATTGACATAATGTAATATAATTATCTGTGTACTAATTGCAAGATAAAATTAAGATTTTTTAAAATAATAGATAGAATTATCTAGAAAAGAGAGCTAGGAGGCTTTGAATTCCTTCATAAGTAAGCTGTTGAATAAACTGTTGATGTTCTTTTTTGCTTACATATTCTCACGTATAGAGTGCAATTCTGGGAATAAGTCCTCTCCAACGATTAAAAGCCAATCCTGCTAGATAACGCTGTTGATAAAAGGAATAAAAATCAGCATCAATATCTTTGAACGGTTGCATTTCTATAGCTGATAAGAACATATATTGGTCGCTTAAAGTAATATCAAGTATATCTTCAAAGGGTTGCTGTTGCTGAAGAGATTTTCGAAATATTCGATGACTTATCAATCCTTCAAGAAAATCAAGTACCAAAATATCACTTGCAGTACGATAGTTGCAAACGAACAGTGAATAAGTTCTTTTTTGATACATCAAATGTTTTACAGAAAAACATTTCTTATCCCATTTTCCGTTCAGCTTTTTTAAACTTTTTCCCTTTCAAAATTGCAAGTCCACGTTATTATCTTCCCCTACAAAAATCATCTGCTGTTCTTGATACCATTTTTTCTGGTAATTGGTAAGAAGTTCTAAGTTAACGCCTTTCTGAAGAGTATTTGCACGAATACAAGAATTATTTTCCACAGTTTGCATAAATTTTTCTCGTAATTTCTGAGAAAATATAGGATTTTTCAGCTCATAAGCGAGATATTTCTTTTGGATACGAAAAGTTTCTTGGGAAATAGGTTGACTAATTTTTTTCAAAAGATGAGATAAAGAAAGCGGACTATAAAATTCAAATTCCGTTCCCCCATAGGTTGTTCCTGCATTAATATCTCCAAAATACGTAAATGCTTCTTCTCTCTCAGAAGAAAAAAGTACACAATGTTCCAAGAGATGAGGAACGTATTTATTATGTTCATAAAGAGGAGTTTTGATAAAGAGTTGCATTATATACACAGAGCAGATATAAAATAAAGATTGCTACACAAGTATGATAGCAATCTTTTATTGAAAGACAAGGTTCTTTTTCTTGTTTTTGTCAGTATTTTTATCTTATTTTACTTTGCACACACTTCCCTTGTAAATGTACCTCAAAATCATACAGTAAGAAATATTTTTTGCATTATGTATCCAATATGAAATATACCCTGTTAAACGAAGAATATCAGCTTCCCTTTGTAGAAAGGCTCTTGCGTATCAGAAATATCACCTCAGAGATTGAAACGTTTTTGCAGCCCAGTTTTGGAAATACTCGAAGAGACCCTTTTCTCCTCAATGATATGGAAAAAGCCGTGCAACATATCATCCAAGCAATGAAAAACCACGACAAAATTATGATTTTTGGAGATTATGATGTAGATGGGATTACTTCCAGTTATTGCTTGTATAAATTTTTTAGATATTTTCTGAAATATCCCAACGTCAGCATTAGATATCCTAGTAGAAAAGAAGATGGCTATGGACTTAAAATCAAACATTTAGAAGAGATGAAAAAGCAGGGAGTTCATTTGGTGATTACGGTGGATAATGGGATTACTTCCATAGAAGAAGCCTTTTATGCCAAAACGATTGGAATTGATTTGATAATTACCGACCATCATCACCCGTTAAATGACCTTCCTCCAGCAATCGCTGTGGTGAACCCGTGCTGTTCGCCAAAATATCCGTTCAAAGGATTGGCAGGCGTAGGCGTAGCATTTAAGCTCATTATGGCAATGCTTACCAAATCTACCATTGATACCAAAAAGAAAAATCAGATTTTTAATTTCTTTTTACCCATTGTAGCCATAGGGACGGTAGCCGATGTTGTCCCGTTATTGGATGAAAATAGAGGTATCGTGAAAAAAGGACTAGAACTTATCAATCACTTTCCAGAGACTTTGCCTCCCTCATTAAAAGGCTTTCTCTCCTATCTCAATATCAAAAACCCTATCGATACCTATCATATTGGATTTATGATTGGACCCAGAATTAACGCGGGAGGGAGAATGCAGTCGCCGTATGATAGTTTGAATATTCTTTTGCACGAAGGAGAAGAGCAGTTAGCATTTCTGGAAAAAATTGATGTCATCAATACGGACAGAAAAAAAATCCAAGAACAAGGCGTGAAAGTAGCTGAAAAAATGATTAACCTTGAAAGTAATCTGTTATTTGCTCGAAGCGAAGAATTTCACGAAGGAGTGATTGGGATTATTGCAGGAAGGCTGACGGAAAAATATCATAAACCTTCAATGATTTTTAAAGTAGAACCGGAAAAAGGGTTAGCTTCTGCGAGTTTGAGAGGTCCGGAATATTTCAATGTCATTGATATGATTTTGGCTCACGAACATTTTCTGGAAAGATACGGTGGACACAAAGGAGCGGGCGGTCTGACGGTAAAAATTGAAAAATTGGAGCTTCTCTGCCAGAAAATGCAAGCATATTGTTCAGATAAAATTCAGGATACGGATTTGGAAAAAATTATGCTCGTTGATACCAAACTGTTTCCTCATGAATGGAAAGGGGAAGATTTTGGTTTGATTGAACAGTTTGCACCTTTCGGAGAAGGGAATGAAGAACCGCATTTTTTGTTTGAAGAACTGGAAGTATGCAGAATAGAAAAAGTAGGAAAAAACTGATGAGCCCATCTGAAAGTGTATGCCCAATGGGGAAATCAGCTAGTACACGTGCTATTTTGGTGAAAAGGAGGACAAAGTGAACAATTGCCAAGTAAGATGTCTGTAATTGGAAAAGTGAAGAGAGATACGTTTAATGGGGGGTGGTATATTGAGGGAGAGGAGATAGTTGGCTTATAAGAAAATTTCTAATTTATCTAAAGATTTTATAAATTGAGCTTCTGGAGTCAAGTTCTCTTGATATTCCTGAAATAAAAAGTTTTAAGCAAATAATGGTATTAATGGAATAGATAATTCCTCTTCACTAATTCCTCCGTGATTTCCTATCAATTTTTCTCTCTTTTGGTTAATAACACTATCTAGTAAAATATAATTTTCTTTCATAATTAAGGTAAAATCTCCAATTCTATCTCGTATATGTTGATGAGGTTTTCCTATTCCAAATCGTCAGTCTTTTACGAGCTGTTCGCTAGGATAAATTTCACAAAAAGCTGAAAACTTTTCTTGTACATAGTGGAAAAACTTTTCTCTTTGGTGAGCTTTAACATAGCAAAAAATTGTTCTTGTCTCTCCACATAATGGTAAACTCAACATTTCCTTGAATGCAGGATATGCTTCTGCGATAATGGTTCTTTCTGGTATAGTGTCTATCATTCCGTGGTCAGCAGATACAAGTAATAGGGTATTTGTGCCTTCTAGCTGTTTATGAAGCTGTTGTAAATGAGAAAATAGATATTCACAATACGAAATACATTCCTGACTATTAATTCAAAAACTATGTCCTAAACTATCAAATTCTGGATCATACGCATAGAGATATTTTTGTTCAAGTCAGCTTTTTATGAGAGTTTCTATCTGCTGACTCATTTCTGTAAAATCTTCACAACCAATGCTTTCTGCTCCTTGTCCCATCACTTGGGAATATTCAGAATTAATCAGAGTTTTTCTATTGAGTATATAACTTTTTCTCTTGCTTTGTTGGAAAATAGGCGGTATATCAAAAATTTCTTTCATTTGCACTCCATTGAGAGCTAAACTGTCTCCATTCAATCTACTAGAAAATGGAAGTGGAGAAACTACCATTCATAATTCTTTTAAAAGCATAAATCGTCCGGTGATAGCATGCTGCTGTGCAGGAAATCAGGTAGCAATACTTGTCAGTGCAATAGAAGTAGCAGATGGAAAAACTGATTGTAAAATCGTATGTGGATAATTATTTAAGAAAAACGGAAAATATTTTTCTAAAAATTTATATGATAATCCATCTAAAATTAACAGCACTACATTATCATAACTTTGTATTTTTTCCGCAGGAAGAGAGGATAATTCAGGATATATATATGAATTACTTTGGTGAGAAAAAGCATTCACTAGTGATGCCATTAAATTTATGGTATTATTGTTTTGGTAATTCATAAGAGGCATAGGAATAGAGGTAATAAGTAAAACATTATCTATATAATAACTATTGTGATACTATAGAGAAAACATTTCTGAAAATCAAGATTAAACTTACTATTCCCTCATAATTGCTTTTATTGCGTCCCGTTATCCCAAATTTAGTAACTTTTCTGATATTTCAATTGTCCAGTATTTTAATTTTTAAATTCACTAAACAGTATATTATCTTCCAATAAGTTGTCTATTTCTATATTAGATAATCATTTAAGTTTTCCTATAAGATAAAGCATCTCTAAAGGTCAAATTCATCAGGGAACAGGTGTAATAAAATCAAATTTATTTTTCTTTTGCTTTTTCCCTCCAAAACCGTATGCTTTTTGCACTTTTATCTTGTAAAGTAGGTCGTTTGTCCTCTTCTCATCAACTCGTCGTCAAAGATGCTGCACGACAACTCTTTGGGAGAATTCTTTCTGCACTCTTTGGCTTCGTTATCACCAAAATTATTGCATCTTACCTCTGACCTCTCAGATATGGAGATTATGGGACGATTTTTAGATACTTTGCGTGGCGAACTGCTTTGGTAGACTTTGGTATCTACGTCATCGCTGTCAAACAACTCGGAGCATTAAAAGAACAAGAAGAAAAAGCTGAAACCTCTACATCTCCAAACTCAGAACACAATCCCTCAAAATCTTCTAATTCTCTGGAATTCTCTGAAAAAATTCTCTGAAATTCTTCCTCGAAATACTCCTCCCCCCTCGCTAGCACCTACCATAAATTCGTTGGAACGAGAATGGTGATGATTGTCCTGATTTATACGCTCGCTATCATCACGGCATATCTTATTCCTGCCTATACGGACAATCAATTTATCGTTCGAGGACTGCCTTTTGCAATGCTCTATTCTGCTAGTAATATGTTTGTGGGTATTCAGCAGTTGCCTCTTCAGCTGTTTTGGAAAATGAAGAAATTAAGCTGGTCGCTCATCATTGCAAGGTTTTCTCAATTGGCAGTCCTGCTTCCGACCGTGTATCTGCTTTTTAGAACAGTTGATTTTGAAAGCAAGGAACCCGCAAGCTGGGTAATGATTAGTGCATTTTGTATGGTGGTATTTTCTGTGGTTGCAAGCTCGCTGGGACAAAATGTGGAAATCCACCATAGAAGCAAACGCTTGCTTCCTTTCAAGATTGATATTGATTTTTCGTTTATCAAGAACCTGTTTAAAAAGAACCGACAATATGGATTTTCGTATTTTTTTAGTAGTTTTCATACCTTGATTGTGTTGATGTTTCTCGGGCGGTTTTTCCCGACTTCGGAAGGCTTTAAGTATGTGGGATTTTGGGCGTTGGCTCTGTCGTTGATTGAGATTTTGTTGATTGTGCCTTCGTCGCTGGGAAATTCTCTGCTCCACAAAATCCCCAATTACAGCACCGAACACAAAAGAAAAAGCTTTGGAAATCTGCTGACAATGATTGCGGGAATTGGTATACGAATTGCAATGAATTTTTTCGTATTTGACCAAGAGATTATCAAGCTGGTTTCCAGTCAGGAATTTGTAGGTTCACGGGCACATTTCTCCCAACGAGGAGCCAATCAGATTTTACCCTTTTTATGAATAGTGTTGGTACTGAGTTTTATTAAGCAGGTGTATAATTACCTGTTCGTTGCGGTAGATGAACAAAATGTACTGTTTAAAAATAATGTGATTGGAGTGGTGCTGGGAGTGCTATTGGGATTGCGGGTTATTCCGAGATGGAATTTGCTGGGCGGAGTGATTACGCAGATTTTTATTGAACTAGTATATACCTTTGGAGCGATAGGGATTGCTCATCATCGCAAACTTACTCCTTTACTCCCCCAAAAACCTTTGTGGCACGTGATACTGGTACTCTTGATAGCTGGTTTATTGGGAATGGGGATAAGAAGCATTTTAACTTATCACGAAATCAGTCTGATTGGCTTTTTGGCAGTAGGTCTGCTCTTTAATGGAGCGATTACCCTTGCTTTACTTTCTCCTATGAAAAAAATTGCAAAAGGATTAACCCTTGATTAAGGTAATCATTGGTTAAAATGATTACAAAATGCTTAAAAAAGCTGAGTACTCGTTATTTTACTTCCAAAATTTTCACATCTTTTCTGGTTGTTGCAAGTCTCATTTTGGCAATATCTCCAGCAGATTTCCCTCTGATAGCTTGTCCAACAGGAGAGTCAAATGAAATAAAAGTATCGCTTTCTTTGATATTTACTTCTCCGCTTCCCACAATGGTTACTTCATACGGTTTATCATTTTCAATCTGCAAGAGAACTTTAGAACCAAATTCTACCACTTTCCCTGTGGTGGTTTGTTGCTGTTCTCCTTGCTTTTCTTCTACAATTTCAACATCCTCAATCAATTCTTCAATTTGTTTCATTCTGGAATTGATAAGGTCTTTTTCTTCTAACGCTGCTTTGTAGTCAAAATTTTCGGAAAGGTCTCCCATTTCTTTGGATTCTGCGAGCGTTTTGAGGACTTCAGGTAATTTTACCTGTTTGAGCTCTTTGAGTTCGTTCACTAATTTTTCGTATCCTTCTCTACTGAGGAATTTTTTTTGTGCCATCGGAATAATACATAAATAAATAAAATTATTTGAAAAGTTTTTTCCATCCAAATACTCCCAAAATATTTCTTTTCCATTTGTCAAAGGCGTGCGTAATCAAATCTGTTGCTACTTTAAAGCCTTGATGACTAGCAGTCACAAACTTTTCTCCATCAGCTGTGAAGACAAAGTCAGCTTCATATTTCCCTTGTCTATTTTTGGTAATGGTGTATTCTATCGCCACCTTTGCGTCGGGATTTCTGGAGTAAATTTTTTTGAGGAGTGTTTGACATTTATTTTGGAGCTGGTATTGCACCAGCTTTTTGATGTCTGCTTGCATCACATCTGAGACATCAACAAATCTTTCTTTGAGTTCGGCAACCGTAAGGAGTGGTGTAGTCATATGAAGGAGAAAAAAAATAAAAATCCATTATGAATAGATACAGAAACGTTTTGAAAAAGCAATGCTTTTTTATGGGAAAATTTTTCCCACTTTTTGTATCTTTTTTGCTACCTTATTTTCCAATCTTTTTTCCTCATAGATAAAACCCATACTTATCAAACGCATCAAACCATTCAATCCCGCCAATAACTTTAAACGTCTTCGCGTCTGCTCCCGTGATGAGGGCTGCATTTGCATATACGTGCGATTTGTCTCTGCTGTAGTCCGTTTGTCCGTATATGTAGCTTCTTCATAGAGTTTGAAAGCTGGCTTTGTCTACGTTGGGTAGAGGGAGATAATGTCGATAAATGCGATAGTTGTCTAAGATTACTTTACAAAACTAAGAAAGAGAGAAAATTTTGAATATCAATGGAAACAAATTGTTTCCAACAAAATTGAAGATGGGACCAGATAAATAAAAACAACAAGTATTATCTTGGTCAAAAATTTCAATATTCTGTTAATGCCTGATACCTAATAAGTTCTCCTTTGTCTTTTGGAAAATTTATAATAAAAGCTTGTGATTGTCCTATTGCTAAAACTGTTCAATAAGGAATTATTGTAAGTTTATTGTTTTTGAAAAATGTAGTGATACTTTTTTGTAATTTGTTGATAGTTTCTCCATTATTAGCTGTCATTACCCATTTATTATTTATTTGTTCCCAATTTCATGGTACTACAATAGCAATTTCTGTATGAGTATCAAAATCAATATTTTCTTTATTTTGTATTAATAATTTTTCAAGGTTATTACACTGTCAAGATAATGATATGGGAGGATAATGACTCATTAAGGCGATAATGTTTCCATTTTTATTTTTTGTAATTATGGATACTGCATTACATCCTCATAATCCATAAGTATATATGGTATTAATTTCAGGATTTTTCTCAAGGTCTATTAATTTTTCTTGTCGCATATTTAGTTCAACAATCTCTTTACTTCCATTTTTAACGGCACTTATTAACTGTTTTTCTGGTATTAAGTGTTTTTCTGGTGGTTCTGAAAATAAATCATATATATATTGATTATTTTTAGAATTATCTATAGGAGCATTTGAAATTTCCTTTCAATTGTTGGGAAAATCTTCGGAGGTAGAAGTGAGTATCATAGTGATAATAATGAATAAATAAAGCTATAGTAATAATAACTATTTTTTATAAAAAAGCAAAAAAATCTTATCGAAAGGATTGAGTGATTTTTTTATTCCATTATTCCTCTAGTTTTTTTCCTCACAGATAAAACCCATACTTATCAAATGCATCAAACCATTATAATCCGATGCCAAGCACCATCGAGAAAAAAAGTCAGAGTGGTTTCATTATAAGATATTTTCATATAAAGAGAGATTGTCTTCGGGCTCGTCCAGTAATTGGTGGACTTGCTGCAAATATTTATCATCTACGTGCGTGTAAATTTGGGTAGTCATTATGGACGAATGCCCCAATAATACTTGTACTGACCTAATATCTGCTCATTTTTTCAAAAGCGACGTGGCAAAACTATGTCTCAAGGTATGAGGTGTCACTTTTTTGGTAATACCGACTAAATTTGCATACTGTTTTACGAGGATTTCGACGCTGTTTCTACTAAGTGCGTTTCCATAACTATTGGCAGAGAGAGAAATAAACAGTACGTCTGAATTGTCTCCTCTCGCCAAAAGATAGTGTTTCAGTTTGTCTCTCGCCTGCGTCGTCATAAATACCGACCTCAATTTTTTTCCTTTCCCAATAATGGAAAATTGCTTTTCAGAGAGAAGGATATCTGATTTTTTCAAAGAAATCAATTCCGACACACGCAATCCTGTTCCGTAAAGCACATACAAGATTGCTTGGTCTCTCAGAATTTTCAAAGGGTTTTTCTCAAAAAGGGTGGGAGCATTCAGCATTTTTTCTATTTCTTCGGCAGAAAGATAAAAAAGCTGACGAGGAGGAATTTTGGCTAAATCGAGTTTATCGGGAGTGATGATTTCGACGTCATTTCTCAGCAAAAATTTAAAAAACGACCTCAAGCCTACGATGTGATAATTGATGGTTTTGGGACTGAGTCCTTGTTTGGTGAGTACAATTCTAAAATCCTGAATATGAATGCTTTTGACTTGGTCTGCCTCAATATCTTGCATATACGTAATAAATCTGTTAATTCGTAAGGTGTAGTTTTCGATGGTTTTTGGGGAAGCATTTTTGGTATATTGGAGATAATTTACAAACCTCTCCAAATGGGTACTCAAACGATTGAAATCAGGTGCATTATGAGGAGTAGATACCGTTTTGTTGGTAGATGAAATCTTGAAGCCCTTGTCTATCTTCTGCGGTGGTTGTGGTGGTTGATGGTGGGGAAAGTTCTTGAAATTCGCCATTACGAAGATACTCTTGCATACGAAGTAAAAGGGTAGTAATGCGTTCAGTCATTATAGTATAGTCTATACTTAAAGGCATTCCACTTTCAAGCTGATTTTTCATAAATTCTATTTGATACCAAATATATCCCGCATATTTTGTGAGAATGCTGTCATCTTCCTTTTCTCCCATTTCTAAATACGGTTGATTTTGAGTCGAAAGTTCAGTGAGTTTTTGTATCATTTCTGCAGACGTGAGAGCAACGGTTGGAGTAATCGGAGGTTCTGGTTCATCAGGAATAAAAGGCTCTATCTCCGTAGTGGAAGGTGTATCAATAGGAGCAGGAGGTTCCACAGCAGGTTGAGTTGGTGCATCGGGAACTACAGGCGGTGGTGGTGCATTGTGAACAGGTTCTGAAGGAGGTTCTGGTTGTGATGGTGGAGAGGGTTCTTCTGGCACATTAGGAAGCTGTTCAGGTTGCTGTTCTATATTCGTAGGATTGTTAGGTGTAGAAGAGGAAGAAGAAAGTGTAGGAAACATTGTAAAAATCACAAAAACTAGTACCAATCCTCCTGCAACGGCTACCAACATACGAGGATTTTTGAGTTTTTCTAGCAAAGCCGACATATCCATTTTGGTGGTGAGAGATGTGGAAGCAGGAGTAGGTGGTGGGGTGAGCGAAGTGTCTACAATATCATCTAATGATAAGGTGGTTTGTTGGGAGGTGGTTTCTGGTTGCGATGAGGTTTCCAAAACTTGTTCTCCCATAGATGCAGGGAGAGGAACTTCTTCTATTGCCTGGGGAGCAGTTGGTGTAGTGAAATCTGGGATATCCTCAGCTTTTTGTGCTGGTTCTGGAGAAAATGCTGTTGATTCTGGAGTGATAACCAGAGGAATACTGTTAGTATCTATTCCTTTTTCCAAGAGTTCTTTTTTCTCTTCTTCTTCCAATGCTTTTTTCATTGGTTCAAAAGGGTTTGGTTCGGAAGGGATTTCTTCTCCGTTAAATTTTGCTACCATTTGGTCTAAATTGAGGACTTTATCATCGCTAGGAGGTTCAGGTGATTTGGTTTCCAAGCTATCAGAAGAAAGAAAGCTGTTGCCTTCTGCTTTTGCTGTTTGTAAAGCATTTACGGTTTGGTCAAAAGCGTCTTGAGTCGGTTCATAACTAGAAAGAGGGTCAAGAGAAGGTTGTTGTTCAATGGGTGTTTCTATGGGCGTTTCAGAAAATGGTTCTTGAGGTGGTTCTGGAGATAATTCAAAAGAAGGTTGTTCAATGGGTGTTTCTGTGGGCGTTTCAGAAAATGGTTCTTGAGGTGATTCTGGAGATAGTTCAAAAGAAGGTTGTTCAATGGGTGTTTCTGTGGGTGTTTCAGAAAATGGTTCTTGAGGTGGTTCTGGAGAGGTTTCAAGAGAAGGTTGTTCAATGGGTGTTTCTGTGGGCGTTTCAGAAAATGGTTCTTGAGGTGGTTCTGGAGATAGTTCAAAAGAAGGTTGTTCAATGGGTGTTTCTGTGGGCGTTTCAGAAAATGGTTCTTGAGGTGGTTCTGGAGAGGTTTCAAGAGAAAGTTCTGAAGATATTTCCGAAGAAAGTGGAGAAATTGGTTCCGTAGGTGTTTCAGCTAAAGATTGAGTAGGCGTTTCATCAGGAGCCACCACATCATCAAATTGTAATGAAAAATTATTAGCAGGTGAAGAAGCTTCAACAGAAACTGGAGAAGTATCAGTATGTTCTGGAGGGGTTTCCAAATCTAACTGAAAATCATCAGTGGATGAAGTAGTATTTGGAGAAGTATCAGTATTTTCTGAAGGGGTTTCTAAATCTAATTGAAAGTCATCTGAAGAGGAAGTGGAAGCTGGAGGGATTGTTTCGGTGGGTTCAGAAAGTTGCAAATCAAAAGTATCTTCTGGTGGAGAAGGAGGTTGTGGTGATGTGGGTACTAGTATTGGAGCAATACCAGTTTGCTGAGTAGAAGTATCATCTGTCGTCATTATCACGTTCTCAAGATAAAATACATCTAATTATATTCATAATGGTAAAAAAAAGCAATTTTTTAGTGAGTTTTTCCGATAAAAAGTGAAAAATAGTCCAGAAAAACTAAAGACAATCTGCTTTCCTTAAACCACAAAAGGTATTTACCTTTCTTTCAAAATGCAATATCTCTTGCATTTAGCAGACATTTCTATAAAAGGAACATAGCTTTTTATCTTTTATGCTCTTTATAATGACAGAAGAAACTCTTACTACCGCTTATCGCGGAAACAACACCTTGGGACTTGTAGCACTCATTCTCGCTATTGTGGGACTACTGCTTACTATTTCCATCATTGGAATAATTTTTGGTATTCCTCTGCTTTTACTTGCATTTATCCTCGGAATTATCGCTCTATTCAAAAGCCCCAAAGGAAAGGCTCGATGAAGTGTAATTATCTCTGGAGTGGTACTGGGAGGTATTGCGTACTTTGCAGTAGTGATTGGTCGCATTATCATTCAGCCAACTGTTGGCTTTACAATGTGGATGCAAGATGAAATAAAACATAATCCTACGATGGAAACAGTATTTAAACAACCATGATTTGAAAGCTTTTTGGAAAACAGAATAAAAACAACAATGAAAATAACCGATTGGGAAAGTATTGTTGCTGAGGGTTCTTTTAAGGAAAGAGTTACGAACGCTACCACCTATACCTTTACGACATTGAAAGAAGAAATCCCTGCAAGCGTAGATGCTTGGATTGCTCAATACGGACTGCCAGCAGACATTTCAACGACAGAAAAACCTATCGTAGTTTGACCATTTCCAAACACTTCACGACTTCTCAGAGAAGTTAATGGAGAGTCTGTAAATGGTACCTATGAATTAACATTTGATAGTACAAATCTGCTTTCTATTACCTTTTGTAATACCATTGGTGGAACGTATCGCCTAGAAAAAAATGCGATTTATGGTGAGTTTGTACAAACGGAAATGCTCTGTATGGACGAAGAGAAAAATAGTTTGGAAGCTGCTTTCAAACTCAATGGAGCAAGCTTTTCTATCGCCAGCACTCGTACCGCAAGAGACAACCTTGAACGTCTCGCTATCACTACACCTGACCAAAATACCTTCCTCTTTGCTCTGAAACAACCAGAACAAAATACTGACACCACAGAATGAACCACCCCGCCAACAACTAATTTGGTAGGAAATGATAGAGATGAACACGGATGTATCGGTTCAGCAGGCTACAGTCGAAACGAAGAAGCTCAAGAATGCCAGAGACCACGAGAACAAGAAACCGCTTCTACTGAAACTAAGACCATTCAAGAAATAGAAGCTTTACTCAACGAATAAGCACAAATAAGCTTAAGACAATACATCTCTTACTTACCCTTTTTCTGGGATTGAGAACGGGAAGAAGAAGAGGAAGGAGGAGGAAGCATTCAGATTTCTTCCTCTTTTTTTTGTTGTTCTTTGTGAGAATATTCAAAGATAATAGACACAATCACGGCAATAGGCACCGCCAACACAATTCCCAATACTCCCATAATCACACCACCAAAAAGCAGACACACAAACACCAATAACGGATTGAGTCCAAGCGTTTTATTCATCACAAAAGGGATAAGCACATTGCCTTCAAACTGCTGAATAATCGTATACACGATAATGACAGCAAGCACTCCTCCAAATCAATGATACATCAGTCCAAAAATCACCGCAGGAAACGCTCCTAGGAAAGGCCCCACATAAGGAATAATTTCCAATGCTCCTGCTAATAATGCCAAAACACCTTTCTGAGGTAATGAAATATGACAAAGTTCCAAAATCCACAGTCAAAGATAGGTTGTCAGTCCAATAAATACACAGAGCAACAGCTGAGATTTGAGTCGTGAAGCAATCCCTTCATACACTGCATCAATTTTTTCTCTACTGGTTACTACTCTGCGAAGCAGATATTTCAAGCCATATTTCACTTCATAATGCGAAAGAGAAAAAAAGATGGAAAGCGTAAAAAGAATAATCATCTTTCCTGCAATAGAGAAAATTCCTCCAAAAATATTAACGGTATATTCTCCAATAGTCTTGAGGTACGTACTGGTAAGATTGACGACTTGTCCAAGATTATCAGAAATAGTCTGTATCAGAGAAAGGGAAGAAGAAGTCTGAATATATGCCAAAATATCATCGTGAAAAAAAGTCGGAATTCGACTACTCGTTCTAATATATCCTTCTATACCTTGAGTTAAAATAGCAGTCTGTATGCCTTGTACCGACGTCATAATGGATTGTAAAATTTGCGTTCCTCGACTAAGAAAAAACGGCACCATAATGATAAATCCAGAAAAGAGAAAAAGCAATAATAGCAGATATGCAATTGCAATTCCCACCCCCCTATTATGCGTTAATCTCCACCGAAAGCTCACCACTCCTTCCATCGCCAAAGAAATAATCAACGCTGCCAGCAACAGAAACACATACGACATACTCGTATACAGAAAATATCCCAAAGCTACTGCCAATAAACCCCATATCCAAAAAAGAGCAATCTGACGCACTGACCACGTTTCTCCAGATTTGGAAGCAACAATATGCAGAGGTAGTTCCTTTTTTTCTTTGTGGGGTTTGGGAAAGGTGAAATTCCAGAGCTTGAGTCATCGTGCCTTGAGAGAAGCAAATTGTTCACGTCAACGTTGCTGAAGTTGTGCAATAGAACGCTTAAAACGGTTTATTTTTTGGAGCATAGGAAAGATTGGAAAGAAGTAAAAGCGGAAAGAAAAGCCTGCTGAACTAAACGTGTCAGATTTTTTTCTTTGTTTTGGACTAATGTTTGGAGGTACGTAAGGTTATTTTTGTCGAGTACGATAAAGATTTTATAAAACTGATGATGAATTGCAAGGTGTGGAGCGTTTTGTTGACGAAGCGTATTCATCACCATTCTTTTCAAGAGATTTCTTTTGGTAGCGTGTTTGGAAAGTTTGATAGTAATATGGCAAGAAAACTGATGAAAAGGACGATTGGAATATTGGGGATAATAAAAAAATCCAAATCCTCCTTTGACGAAGTAGTTTCTCTTTTTGGTCAAATAACGAACATCTCTAGACCTCAAACGCAATGACGAAGCAAGCACGAGAAAAGTAAACAAAATAAAATCGTAGAACCTTCTTTTTGATAGGGAAATGCAACAGATTTTCAAGAGCAAAGCGTCAGAGGAAAATCATCATTCAAAATGCACCACTCATCAGTAAGATAACAAATGTTTGTTTTACATCTTAGAAATATACATAATCAACCCATTACAACAAAAAGACATATCCATTTTAAACTTCTTTTATATTGTATTCTAGAGGAAGAAATATACTCTACTAATACATATTTATTTTTTTATGGTATCTTATGCAAAGTAAAACATATGGAATGATAGTTTTTCTTGGTGGATTAGGTATTGCTTTGGGAGGATGTTCTCCTCTATTTGAAGGAGATAGAACCATCGCCACAGGAAACAACACCGAAAATATTCTTATCCAAAATGAGCAATATTTGGAAGAAACAGAAGAAAATCTGGCTGAAAAAGCAGACCTTATCCTGGATACTACCTATTGAACAGAATATATAACACTCCTTTCTGGAAAAAATTGTAGTTCTTATAGAAATGAAAAATATTGATTTATCCTTCAACTTCCTGACAATTGGGATGACACTTGTGCGGTAGAAGAATATGTCACTGTGAATTCAGAAACTAAACAGCAAGGAATTTCTTTACGTTTTTATTTTTTTAATGACAAACTTCCACGACCTGCTAGGAGTGATTCAAAAATACTTCCCAATGGATGGTATTCTCCTTTTAGAATTAATATAAAAAATATAGAAGATTATAATTGATTTCTCTCTCATTTGGAGAACCAAACTTTTGAAGAACCAATAGACATAGAAGAAGATATAGGTCATAATGATTCCCACTATTTTCTTCTTATACGAGGCAATATAGACCGAGAATCTTGGGGACAAATAGCTTTTGGATGGAATCCTCCACAGTTCACGGAGTATATTAAAGAGCATTTTCAAACCTTTGATATTTGAGAAGGTAGTTTTCAATTTTCAGGAGGAAATGAAGTAGTGGTTGATGAAGGATACTGAATAGTTAGCTATAAACTTATTTACTATGGAAGCTGTAATCATTATAAAAATGAAACGTATGGATTTGAAATTCAACTACCTAATGAATGGGATGATAACTGTGTTATTCAACAATCTACTACAATTTTCAAAGATGGAACAGAAACAAACAATCTCAGGTTCTTTTATTTTTATGATGTTCCTGAACGAAAAATGTGAACAAGTTCTCATCTTCTCCCCAATGGATGGCAGGCTCCTTTTCAAGTTATTATTATAGACGATAAAAATTATTATGCAGATTTTTGGGAGGACCAGATAGGTGGAAGAGAACGATTGGAACAAGATACTATAGCAAAAAATACTACTTATTATTTTCGCTTTGATATAGGAAATGGAGACCGTGAAGATTGGAAACAACTCTCTTTTGGATGGGAACCAATGGAATTTATAGATTATTTTCAAAAACACTTTAAAACGTTTGATGTATAGCAAAAAATCGTTCATCTTATTTAATTAGCCCTTTGCTGCATTTCGCTTGCACATTACCAGAAGAAAAGAACCGAATGAAGCCTCCACTAAAAAATCACCGTAAAACTTCACAAAATACTTTCTTTAATCGTCGGCTTTTCTACCAAAAGTTTTACTTCATAATTCCCATATTTTCCTATCGTAGTAATTTTGTAAAACCTATCAGCAATTTCAGTAGGAAAAGAAAACTGATATTCCAAATAAGGATAAATAAGCCCATTCGTAGAAGTCAACAAATTGAGGAGAGAAAGTCTGAATTTTTTGTCTGTTATCTTCGTATTATTTGTCAGCTGAGAAAAGTTCAAACCTTTCAACTCATCTTCTTTGGCAGAAATAACGGTTAATCCTGTTCCAACTGAAGAAAAAGGATTTTTATTATTGTTAAAATTTAAAACAGCTCAATTTTCACTATTAATTCTACTTTCTCTAATTACCGAGTCATTATTCGGCTTTATTTTCTTATCAGTATAGTTAATGTCTCTGGTAGACATTATTTGAAAATCATCTCAATCATATTTCCCTTGTAATGACCAATCCACCATAGCATCGTTGTTAATATCATCTCCATCAATATCATCATTCTCATTTAGCTTTTCAAATCAACCGTCCCTCCTGAGAAATGGTGGTAATCTAATGGTTCCTGAAAAAGAAGTAAGCTGACTTTCTGTGCGACCTCCTTTTTCATAAGGTTTCTTACTTAAATCATCCACAGAAAAAATAAAATTTTCCGCATTGAGATAATCCAATTTATTGTAATCACGAGCATCTCCCGTTACTAATGTCCATTCAACATTTCCTTGCCCAGTGGCTGGAATACGTTTAGTCCTAGAAGCAATCTCTCGCAATATCCCATTTTCTTCACCAGTAAAAAAATAGCCAAAATCCTTAGGTTGATGGTCAGCTTTTTCTCCCCAATTTGCAGTAGCAAGCCATCCTCCACTGCCTTGGTATCACGGCAATCTGTATCTCAAAACTAATTCTGCCCTTTCCAATCCTGAAATGGCTGCATAATATGCCTTATTATATGCTATCGTATCACCAAAATTGGTATAAAACGCCAAAAAGCTGGAATACAACGCTCCCACAATAGCTGCACCAATTATCAAAAGAATAAGAACAATTGCAACGACCATATTTCACAATGGAATAAAAAACCTATATTTTATCTATATTAGGAGCTCCACAAAACGGACAATATTCATATGATGAAACATACCATTCTGCACATTCACGACATTCTGTTTTTAGTTTTTCTCCACACGTTGCACAGCAAGTATATGCTATAGAATTGAGCGTATGACAATTTTCACATACTTGTAAAGAAGCTAGTAATGCTTGTCTCCGTGGGGTTTTGTCCCATTTCCAACCTTGAGGTCTACACGCATAATAGAGAGGAAGCCCAAAAATTGGCGTCAAAAACAAAATCATCAAAATAGAAACAAATTGAAATCCACCACTGCTACTTCTCGCATTTGCATCTTTGATGACTCGAATTAAACTCACTATCCAAAAGAAGAAAAAAATCAGCCCTCCAATAAGTCGGAAATTGTTTCATCACGAAAAGGTTTCTACCACAGCTTGCCATCCGTCATTTCCAAATAAAGAGAAGGTTAGCGTATCAGAAGGAAGCAAAGTACCCGAAACTATTCCTCACGAAATTTCTGCTAAAGTTTCCATTATATATCGCATAAAAAATAAATCAATTTGAGTATTTAAATACATTTCTTTATTAGCCATCTGTTTGGTAAATGCAATAGGAATTTTCTTCTGCATTTTTTCTTGTTTTTTGGTAGCACTTTTTTATGCTCTTTGGTATGCATACTTGACAGTCTATAGAACAGCATCCTTTAGGATTTTTCCTTCCAGAACCTACAAAACTTTTATTGCTGGGAAGTTTCCCTCCACCTCAGCACCGCTGGTCAATGCATTTTTATTATCCCAATTTCCAAAACGATATGCGAAGAATATTAGGACAAATTTTTTATCGTGAAAAATCATTTTTTGTCCTTCCTCAGAAAAAAGCTTTTGATGAAATGAAAGCTAAAACATTTTGTAGAGAAAAAGGGATAGGCATTGGAGATACTGCTCAATCCATCATTCGCCTCCAAGACAATGCCTCTGACGAAAAATTACAGGTCATACAAACTTTTGATATTGCAAACATTATAGTATCTCTCCAGGAATGCACTACTCTCGTCATCACAGGAAAAAAAGCGATGGAAATTCTGCTTTCTGTACTTTCCTTCAAAGAACCAAAAATTTGAACATTCTCCCCTTGCAATATAGGAAAAAGAACCCTCCATATCTATCGTATGCCTTCCACTTCTCGTGCCTATCCCAAACCAATAGAAGAAAAAGCTGAAGTATACAAAAAAATGTTCCGTGAAGTTGGAATAGGCTAAAAATAACAAAATTACACTATTGAAAAAAACAAAAGTTAATTACAAAACCTTGCAATTTCTCTCCAAAATACTATGTTAAAACAGATTTATTTTCTCCTGAACAAATGGAAATCAAAAAAATCACCACTACACAACTCACCGAACCTACAGGACACAAAAGACCAACTTCTTTTGATGAGTTCATTGGACAACAGCAAATAAAAAAAATGCTGAAAACCGCCATCTGAAGTGCAAAAAAAAGGGAAGGACAGCTGGGACACACGCTGTTTGCTGGACCAAGCGGATTTGGGAAAACGACAATGGCACATTTGATTGCCAAAGAGCTTGATGTAGGCGTAAAATTGATTACGGCGTACGCGATTAGCAAACCAAGTGAAATTGTGAGTCTGCTTAATAGTTTGGATACGGGAGACGTGCTTTTTATCGATGAAATCCATAGATTGAAGCCTACCATAGAAGAAGTGCTTTATATTGCAATGGAAGATTTTGTAATTGATATGGTGATGCCCGAAGGTGGAAGTGTGAGAATTCCCATCAATCCTTTTACGCTGATTGGAGCGACGACGAAACCGGAAATGCTTTCCCAGCCGATGAAAAACAGATTTGTCTACAGTTTTCATTTTATGGACTATTCACCAACGGAAAAGCAAGTGATTATTGAGAGATATTTGAAGCAGTATCAGATACAGTTTGCTCCTGAACTTTTAGAAGAAATAGCTCAAAAAGTTGACTCTGTCCCGAGAGAAATCCACAATTTGGTGATTAAATTGAGAGATTTTTTTGTCAATCACGAACACGAAACCTTAACTAATACCTTGTGGCAGGAATTTCTCCACCACGCACAATTGAAAGAAGGAGGAATGACTCCCCTTCATCAGCAGTATTTGGACATTTTAGCATATTATGACAGACCATTGGGAGCAAAAGCAATTGCTGCACAGCTTGGCATCAATGAAAAGTCCTTGGAAGAAGACATTGAGCCTTTACTCCTAAAACTTGGAAAGATAGAAAAAACCCCCGCAGGAAGGATTTTATTGTAAGAGTATTTCCGTAAGGTAGTTGTGTTTGTAAACACAATTGCAACATAACGTAAGGTACATTATTTGTAAAGAAAGAATTGAGTGAGATATGTTTATAACACATACAGAAGCGGGAAGGCGAGTTGCATATTTTCTCGGAGGCTTTTCCAGAGACTAAATTCGCTTTGTTGTGGTGGTGGAGTGTATTTGTTTGTAGTGAGGAGTGAAGGCTGAGACGTTGCTAAGGAAAAATATGATTGAAATTCTTCGTAATGTTGGAGATTTTTGGTGAAAAAACCGGGAAACATAGTTGCAAGAAGTTTGAGGACAGCTTTATTGAGTTGTTGTAATGTTGCATTAGCGATAAAAGGAGAATTTGTTTGTTGGATGAGGTAGCTTTTGAGGTGGTGTCGGTAGGGAGAAGTGAGCGTATAATAGACATCTGCACTGAGGGAAGAAGAAAATTCACTGGTCGTTCGTGGAGCGACAAAGAGGAGCAACTCGTTCGTCGGAGTTGAAAAGTTTTTCAAGGTGTGTTGCTCGATGGTATAAATGCTTTGTGGGGGGATTTGCACCAAATTTCCTTCTGGGAAGAGCAAAAATACTTGCTGGGGAGCATCATTCTGGGTAGCAATATAGCTGATTTGAGCGGAGGCAGGAAGCGAAAACGTGCTTCTTCCTTCCGAAAACAGGAGGTCTTGGCTTCTTTGGGTGGCGAGGTCGGTTATTTTGAGATAAGCAAGATATTTTGGTGTTTGTGTATCAGAAATGGTGATAAGCTGGAGATGCTGTTGAGCGATAAATCCGTCTTTATCGGGAGCTTCTGGATACAGATAAAAGAGTCCAGAAATCAGAATAATAACACTGATGAGCATTCCTAGAATGTTGAGTGGTTGTCTGATACGAGCAGGTCGTTTTCTGATGGCTCGTAATCCTAGCAGGAGCATTCCAAGTAATAGAAAAAGTGCTGGTTCAATGTGGAGTAATGGACGGAAGAAAAGGTGTAATGCGAGATAGCAATTTCCGATAAAGAGTATATTTTTAATTGAGAGGAAGGGTTGCTCGGTTTCGTCAATAAAATAGCAATAGGTGAAATAGGAAAGGCTGACAATGATAAGGTATCGTCGATAACATTCGATAAATCCTCGAAATCCATTTTCTGGGAAAATGAACGTAGTAAAGAGAATGACAAACACTCGTCCAACGAGATAATAGAGCAAATAACGAGTAAAAGGTTTCATTAGTGAGAAAGTAAAATAAAATTAGGCAATTGGAAGTGAAGTAGCTTCAGGAAAGGATTTGTGGAGAAAGGCGAGAACTTTTTCGGGGGAAGTGGTTTGGATATATACGAGTTTTTCAGCTTTTTTTTCTATTTTTTCTTGGTTGAGGATGTAGGATTGGAGATAGTTCAATCTTTTGATTTCGGTTGCGAGGTGAGATTTGAGGAGTCCGATGATGAGTTTTTTTAGTTTTCTTCAGTCGTTAGGAAAGGTGATAAGCATTGAAAAAAGGAGAAAGAGTAAAAGTGAGCTGCTAATGTTCACATTTGTTCATAGGGATTTGCGGTAAGAATTCCAGTCAACTTTTGAAAATGAAATATAGCGAAAGAGAAGTGAAATGAGATGCAAAGATTTATGTTATGTGGGATTAGAAACCTTTAGAGAATGAGAAAACAACTAGTTAGTCAATGTGGCTCCTTTGAAATATTTTGCACGTAATTTTTTATCCAATCAGATTTTTAAAGTCTTCTAATCCTGCAAAACTTTTGTACACAGAAGCAAATCTCACATATGCCACTGGGTAATCCTGTTTTAGGAGGTCCAAAACATCATCACCAATTTGTTTACTCGTGATTTCATTGCCCTGAAATTGTCGCTTGATTTCAAGGGTATTGAGCATATCGTCAATATCATCACTTTTGGAATTGGTCTTGGCAAAAGCGAGAAGAATGGCTTTTTTGAGTTTGAGGCGGTCATACATTTCTTTGCTGCCATCTTTTTTGATAACCATCAAGTCAGTAATCCCTACCCTCTCAAAGGTCGTAAATCTGAACCCACAAAATTCACATTCCCTTCTACGACGAATGGTTTGCCCATTATCAATAATTCTAGAATCAATCACCTTGCTATCAGCATTTTTACATTTTCCACAACGCATTTGTAAGATAAGAAAAGTAAACACTATTTAAACTCTATACGTATTACGTATAATGAAACCTATGGGAAATACAAGAGACTTATCACGGGATGAGATACCTTTTATTGTAATAGGTAATATGTTTCCATACACCTCTCAGTCGCAAAATATCTTCCGCAGTATATCCTAATTTAAGATATGCTACTGCTTCTTTGCCTTTCATAAAGGTTTTTCGATTTTCCCGCAAGAGGGA
Source organism: Candidatus Peribacteria bacterium (assembly GCA_031276875.1). GTDB lineage: Bacteria > Patescibacteriota > Gracilibacteria > Absconditabacterales > Absconditicoccaceae > UBA3291. The sequence goes on from JAISMG010000014.1 coordinate 48,678, forward strand.
AAAAAATTCCTTATTATCATCAAATTCTGCAAATAAGGTCAATGCAAATCAGAATTCTTCCAGCAGTACAGCAATTTCCTCGTTAAGTAGCGAAAATAACGACGTATCAATCCCCAATACCTCCTCCAAAAAGAGTTTGAGCAAATGTTCAGGATGTGTAGAGGTTTTTTGTTTGCTATCTTCTGCTAAAATAAAATGATATAATAATAGAAATCCCGGCAACAGTTCTCTCGCTACCGCACAAATATTGAGCAATGCTTGGTCAGTATACAGCTTTTTAATCTTTTTGAGATGAAGTTTTTCTAAGAAACTCCTAAATAGTCGCAAGTCAAAAGAATATAAAGCGTCTTTGAGGCGGATAAGGTCTTGGGGCTGTAAAGCAGTTTGCAAAACACTAATCATTGCTTCCCCTTGGTCTAATACAGATAATAAAGGCTGATAAAATGCTTGGATAAATGCCACTGGAGATTTCTTCATCAGAGGAGAAATCTGAGCAGCATAGGTGGTTTGAAACCAGTCTAATAACGACTTATTTTTTATATACAGTTTGCAAATTTTGGGATTGAGGTCTTGGAGTAAGGTAATCAGAGCAATCTCATCAAACATCGTGAGCGAAAAGACGTTGGAACGGATAGTTTGGGTAGTGGACATCATCGGAACCAAAAATTTTTCCTTTCCTGACCTCACATTGGTATGTACATAAGCGTAAAAATACGCATTTTTGGAATAAAAAAACTGTTGCAATCCATACCATTGCAAGGAGACTGGCGTTGAACGTTGTACTTCCAAAAGTTCCAAAAGCTGACGTATCATTTGAGGTTTGTAAAACCTGAGAAAAAACGTATCTGCCCTTTCTATGGATAATCCTCCTACATACGTAATATAAAAGTTGAGAAGCTGTTCCATCAATTTGGATTCTCTTTTTACTCTTTGGGGGATTTTCAAATGGTCAAATTGTTCCATATCATCGCCAATGACAGACATCATCTCATTAAATTCTTCCATCTCTTCGTCGTCATCTCTAAAGAGTGACATAAAATATTTCTGCATTCCGTGTAAATATCCTTTTTTGAAGTTGGTAGGGTCAGTGAGATAATCTAAAATAAAATCCAATTCAGCGGGATTTTTCATCAAATTTGCCAGCTTTTTATCCAAGATTTTTTTATCATAAACACTGGAAATCAAATGAGTCACCAATTCTTGAGTATCATTATCCAAAAACAAGTATTTTAAATGAATATCAGCTGGTGCTACATCAAAAAGGATTTCTTCTTCTGCCAAAGAAATTTGGGACGTATATTTGGAATGCGTATACGTGGCTAGAAAGTTTTTTTGGATGGGAGAGAGATGTTCACCAAACAGCCACGCAAAATATGCTTCTTCATTGGAATGGTAAGCAAAAAACTGATTGATACGACGATAAAAATAAAACATCAAAAAGAAGACTTCTAATTTGGTAATCAGCTTTTTTCTGAGGTTGGCAAACTGTTCTTTGGAGATTTTATGTTTGAGTTGTACCAATACTGCACCATAAAAATCGAAAAATAGTTCTACAAACCAATTGAAATCTTCTTGGTCAGATTTTCCGGGAAAGACTTTGACTCTCGCTACAAACAGAAAACTGAGCAGATAAAACGCATATAAACAGTCTACAAAAAGTTGATGATTTATACGAGAAGATTTGTCTTCTTCATCTGCTGTAAAAATATCTTGTAAGTACAACGAAACTGCCAAAACCAGTGCATTGGAAGTATTCGCAACATTGTAAAATTTGTAACCATTAAAATTTGCAGCAGAAAGGTATCCGTAATAAATATCTGAAATTTTGGAAGCATTACCTTCTCCTTTTTCTCCCAATCCAATCTTAAACTCAAAGGTATCTAATGCTAGGTCAAAAAGATTGAGTTTGTAATTTTCCACGATTTTTCTATTGATGATAGCAAAAAAGTCTTTGGATGAAATGAAAGAGACGAACATTGAAGCGGGGTTCAGGGAATGTTGCACAAGCGTATCAGGGAAATAAGAGAGCAAAAGTCTTTTAAAAAGTTGCATAGCATAACGGAGAAAATAAAATAACAGATACAGTATACTAATATGCACATAAAATTCTAGAGGATTACAAAAGCGGAAAATTATAATTCAAAAAGCACCACTCATCAGTAAGATAAAAATATCCACACTTTTATCTACTAAACTTCTTAGTGATGCCAAGTACTACTACAAAAAAATCCAATCTTTCTCTAGCAGAAAGGTATCCAAAAATACTCACCAAAATACAAAAAAACTAACAGAAGATTATTCCAAAATTACCTCTTTGACCACGTCGGAGCCTTTCTCGCTTTTTTCAGACCAGGCTTTTTTCTCTCTTTTATTCTTGGGTCTCTCTTCAAAACTCCATACGGTTTCAACGTAGGTCTCAAATCTGCATTCCACTCAACCAACGCACGTGCAAATGCCAATTTAATTGCATCAGCCTGTCCTGCAATTCCTCCTCCGGTAATCCTCATCTGTGCATCAAACTTTTTGAACGCGTCAGGAGCAATGACATCAAATGGAGCCAGTGCATTTTGGTACAAGTAGTCATTCCCTCCAAAATACTCTTTCAATGGGAGTTCTCTCCCTGTAGAAGTTTTTACAATAAACGTTCCTCCTCCTTTGGAGTACAGTTTTACTACTGCCGTAGTAGCTTTTCTTCTTCCGATAGCATAACTATATTCTTGATGTGTCATTATTTATACAACATTATAGGAGTAAAAGTATCATATTTGGTGGTTGTTCCTTTCATAACTTTGAGTCTTTTCATCCTCGCATCTCTCAATTTATTTTTTGGAAGCATTCCACGAACCGCATATCGCAGTGCTTTAGGAGGATTTTTCTGAAGTAATTCTCCCAAGGTAATGCTTTTGAGATTTCCTTTGTAGCCACTGTAGGAATAATAAACTTTTTCCTGCAATTTATGACCACTCACGACGATTTTATCAGCATTTTCGACGATAACAAAACTTCCCGCATCCCAAAAATCTGAATAATACGCTTTATCTTTTCCCGTTAGTTTTTTAACAATATCTACTGCTAATCTTCCTAACGTTTTCCCTGTTGCATCTACCTTGTATCGCAACCTATTTTTCTCTTGGTCAGTCTGCTTTATCCACAACGTTTTGTTGAGGTTTTTACTTGTAAACTCCATTTGTTACCTAAGTATAAAAAATAAATCTGCTCTTGTATATACAATTGCTTTGCAAAATCAAGAGAAAATTTTCTCAATCTTATGCCAAAATCTCACGACGACTCACACCACCCTAATAAGTTAAAAGAGGATACCTAGTATTTTCTGATGAAGAAAAAAATAACATTGAGAAAAGATAATTTTAAAGCTATATTACATATACTTATGTATCTTCATATCATAGGAGTTCCGCATTGACAGGGGAAAAATAAAAGGGGGTTGTATAAGGCGAAGCCCTGACATCGCCGAGCGAGGAGCTCCGCTCCTCGACTCCATCAAGCTAAGAGTCCTGAAAACAACGCAGAGGGAAGCCGTACGCGCGATTATTGGAGTAGCTCGCGTTCACGCTAGACGAATCCATGCGCAGGTTACGAGCGTTGGTGGAATCCGGACTGGACGACCAGTAGCTGCCGTTGCTGCTCTTACTGTTGACCGACGCGGACGAAGCGTAAGCACGGTACCCTGCAAGCGGTAGACGGAAGTCGTTCCTGAATTGAGTAGCTTTGCTTGAATCACTAAATTTAGGCAATCAACTATCTGTACTTATAGATGCTCCTCCACTTCCTACTGCATTCCATCGTGTCATCACTACCCCACTCCATTCTCCGGCACTAGGTATATGATAACCATCTGGACACGGTCATTGTCTGTCTGTTCTCGCATTTCCACTATCTCGTCCATTAGCTTGCCTATCCTCACTTCCTCATCGCAAATTGTTATTTTGACCACCTTTCCAATAGTCATACTTACTATTATTGCTTACTCCAGGTTCTGTAATAAAGTTAGACCCACTATAATAAAACAATGGTGAAGGTCCATAACTAGAAGCATTAGGTACTAAACTATTACTTGTAGTAATACTTCCTGAGTTTGCAAATCCATAGTTATTTCCTCGCTGAAAGTAACTTCCATAGGAAAATGGACCAGTTCCTACTACTACACCTGTCCCTAAATTTTTATCCATGATAGTATAAGTAGTTGTCCCATCACTTACGGTGATAGTACCTGCTCCGGTATTGTGATATACTCCTGCTGGTGGCAATGCTGCTTCACAACTACTTCCATTCCAATTGTAATTACTTGCACATTTGAAGTTACATGCACTGGTACTTTCTGTTGTGCTATAGCTTCCTGTTACACTTGGCAACCATTGATTTCCATTTCGTGTTTGCGTGATACTTGAGACTGTATTTCGCTGTGCATTTGTTGGCAAGCCTGTACAAGTTCCTGTTTGCGTTCCTGCTTCACAACTATTTCCATTCCAATTGTAATTACTTGCACATTTGAAGTTACATGCACTGGTACTTCCTGTTGTGCTATAGCTTCCTGTTACACTTGGCAACCATTGACTTCCATTTCGTGTTTGCGTGATACTTGAGACTGTATTTCGCTGTGCATTTGCTGGTAAGCCTGTACAAGTTCCTGTTTGGGTAGCTGCTTCACAACTACTTCCATTCCAATTGTAATTACTTGCACATTTGAAGTTACATGCACTGGTACTTCCTGTTGTGCTATACGTTCCTGTTAGACTTGGCAACCATTGACTTCCATTTCGTGTTTGCGTGATACTTGAGACCGTATTTCGCTCT
>JAISMG010000002.1 GCA_031276875.1 Candidatus Peribacteria bacterium
TATTATCGTGTCAAGGAACAGAATGTAAATCGTATTCTATGAAAAATACTTATTCTACTGATAAACTTCAGGTGATTTCTAGTGAATGAACTATTGCTGTAGTTGTAGATAGTAGTTATGATACGTATATATTATCGTGTCAAGGAACAGAATGTAAATCGTATTCTATGAAAAATACTCATTCTACTGATAAACTTCAGGTGGTTGTGGAAAATACTATTATTAAAATTAATAAACAAAATGGGAAAATGGCGATGTGTCAGTGAACTCAATGTCATATCTACTAATACTATTTCCAATCTGAACTTAAAAAGAAGTATTGATAATACCTAAATCATCGCCTGTTTGAACATCTTTTTTGTTGGTTTTTCACTTTTCCCATATCAATATTTCCCGTGTCTTAACCGCTATTCCCGTTCTCATTCATAAAATTATTCTCCTTTTTTAAAGGTGTGTTTATGATATTTTGGTATTTTCTTTTATCCCACTCTATGCACTTCATCCAACGTCGTAATTCCATTCAATACCTTGATAATGCCGTCTTCTTGAAGCGTGATAAATCCGCTTTCTCTCGCTTTGGCAAAAATTTCAAAATCTGTCCCTTGATTGATAATCAGCTTTCTTATCTCTTCAGTAATTTCCAATATCTCAATAATAGCACTTCTACCAAGATATCCCGTGTGATTACATTGTTCACAACCGTTTGCCTGTACAATCGTTCCATCATATGCTGGCAGAGCAACATTCCCCAAATTTTGGAGCGTTGCAATGCTTTTTTTGATTTCTTCATCTTCTGCATAACTTGCTTGCCTTTTGGTGGCACAATGAGGACACACTTTACGTACCAATCTTTGTCCTACAATAGCTTGTAAAGCAGGAGCAAGTAAATACGATTTAACATCCATAGAAATCAGCCTTCCAATAGAAGCAATCGCACTATTGGTATGTAGCGTTGTAAAAACGAGATGTCCAGTAAGAGCAGCGTTGATAGAAATTTCAGCGGTTTCTTGAGACCTTGTTTCTCCCACGAGGATAATATCCGGGTCGTGTCTCAGAATAGCTTTCAAGCCCATTTCATAGTCATAGCCTTTGCTGTAATCAATTTGGGACTGCTGAATACCCGCAATTTCGTATTCCACGGGGTCTTCCAGAGTGATGATTTTATTTGTTCCCGTATTGAGGGTGTGGAGGATAGAATAGAGTGTTGTAGTTTTTCCAGAACCTGTCGGTCAGGTAATAATGATAATTCCCGTGGTTTTGGAAATATATTTCTTGATAAGTTGGTACTGCATATCAGTAAATCAGATTTGTTCAAAGGTGGATACTCCTTTATGGGAATCCAAAAATCTGATGACCGTCGACTCGGTTTTCATTCCCGGCATAAAGTTGACTCTGGCATCGACTTTCTTCACTTCTCCTTTGGGATTACTTGCTTCAAAGCTAAATCTTCCATCCTGAGGCTGATAATCAATATTCATTTTCACTCCAGAAATAAATTTTAGCTTTTGGAGATATTTTCGGAAATCTTTATTGTCAAACGCGATAACGTCTTGGAGAATGCCATCAATTCTCAAACGTAACATTACGTTATCTTCTTCAGGCTGGAGATGAAAATCTGATGCTCCTGATTGGAAAGAAAGTCTAATAATTTCCATCACAAATGCTCCCGGGTCCATATGGTCTCTCGTTTCATAGAGCTGCTGTATAATATTGATAGCAGATTTCCCTTCTGCTTGCTGTTGAGTTTGCTGTTGCTGTTGGGCGATAGCTTGCTGTTGAGCCAAATCATCATATCGTTTGAGAGCCTGGAGAAACCCTTCCAGAGAAGTATAAAAGATTTTGGGTTTCAAACCTTGGTCAGTGAGTTGTTTGGTGATTTTATTGAGTTCGTCAGGGTAATTATTGGTAGTAAGCACATACACATCATTATTGGGGTCTTTGTGGTAGATGAGAGTTTGGATTTTTTCGGCAGTTGCTTTCGGGATTTTCTGAAGTTGATAAAAATCCACTTGTAAAGCTTGTACATCAGCGAGTTCGAGAATGGTATTGATAAGCGGATTTGCCATTAAAATACGATAGAAACGGTAAAACATAATATTCGCAAGAGAAAGAAATCAGCTTTTTCTCCTTTATAAGTATATTCAGAAAAGAGAAAAAAGCAAAAAAAAGAGGAGAATTTTAAAAAGCAGGCGTTAAAGCTGTTGTGGAGAAAGTTTCTGGAGAGAGAGCGTTTCTAATTGTTGAAAAATCTGATTACATTCATTGATGAGTAGTTCAAGGTTATCATAGTGTTGAAACAAGATACCAAGGAGAATACGGAGCGTTTCTTCGTGATTTTTGTGTCATTGTTGTTTAATGTCCTTTCGAGGAAGTGCTTTCCAAAAATGAAGCAAGGAAGGATGATACGTGAGTTTTCCTATTTTGAGTAAAAAGGCGATAGCGGGATATCCTAGGTATCCTTGGTAAAGTGAGCCATTATCATTAGAACTAATGCTATTGGTATCAGGGAGATAGTGGATAGTATAGATGTTGTGGGGATTACTAGCAGATACACATATTCCCTCATTTGAAAAGATACCTTCAATCGTTATTCTTTCGTCGGCAATTGCTCAGAGTGCTTCGTGAATTTTGAGTTTTGGAGGAAGTTTTCGGAGAGAAGGTAGAGCATTCATTATAGTAGTACAAGCAATAAAAAGCTGATTTATTCTCGTTTTAATTTGTCAATTTGTTGATTGTATTGCTCTTTTGCTTCTTGTTTCAGCTTTTTTGCTTCTTCTTGGACGGTTTCTATTGCGGTATCTACGGTGGGTTTTATTTGGTCGTTGTAAAAGTCTTGAGAAACTTCTTTGGTGGTATTCCACACACCAGAAAGTATTTCTGTTCAAGAATTGACTACGGTATCCAAGGTGATGTCTGTAGGACTGGTTTCAAAAAGTGAGCAACCTGCGAGAAAGGGAAGGAGAAATGCAGTGAGCATGAGTAGTTTTTGAGGTTGATGAAGAAGCATTAGCAAAAGGGGAAAGAGTAAAGAATTTAGCATTTTCTTTGTAATAAAAATTTTGGGAGGAAATGCAACCGTTTTTATACAAATTACAGGTTGAAAAATATGGTAAAAATAGTATAGTTCACCAACACAATCTTTTATTAGTGGATAATTTCATTTTTTCTTTAGTATATTAACGTACTATTTTTAGCTTTTTTTCACTCTTGATGATGATAAAGTTTCGCCTTATGGAACCGCAATGGGGATATACCTTACTTCAAAAAAGTATTGCACTTTCTGATACCTATCCTCGAATTGCTCACTTTGCACCTCTCGGAGCAGATATTTTTACCTTTATCTATCCGATTTTTCTAGTGGCTTTGTATCTTAAAGGGATGATTAAAAAGCAGAAAGAACTCAAAGAAGGTGCATTGTTTATCTTCTTATCTTGTTTTATCAGTGTACTCATCAATATTTTTATTCAGTCTTTTTTTCTCAAACATCGCCCTAATATTGAACTTTTCAATGAAAATATCGGAGAAACGCTCTTTCACGGACTGTTGCCTGATAGCTCATTTCCTTCAGACCACGCAGTAGTAGGGATGTCAATTGCCATTGCGACGTTATTATGGGGATACAAGATGAAAAAGCAGGGATGATGAAAAAGTGCTTGTGTGTTGGTGATATTTGGATATGTTTTAATGCTTTGTGCGTTGGTGATGGGATGGTGTAGGATTATTACGGTGGTGCATCGACCAAGTGATATTTTGGGTGGTTTTGTGTTGGGCATTATTATTCCTTTAATTTTGGGGTCAGCTTTCTTTTTCCCGTATGTTAGACAATGGTTGATTGCTCCTTTGATAAGATTGCAGGAGTGGATATGCAAATGGTTTATAAAAAGCTAATATGCATCATTTGAAAGACATTACCTCTGAGTTCTTTTCTCATTGGATTGGCAAATCGTGGGATAATTCCTGCTTTTTGAAGTGCAAGCAAATGGTTATGGTATCGCCATTTTTCATTTCCTTAATATTTAATTCCTCGGAGCATACAGGAAAAGATAGTAGCGACTTCAGCAGTGGTAAGCATAGCATACAGAAAGTCAGGTACTATAATTATCAGAAACGATGGCTCATTGTTCGTTCTTTTTTTCGTGAAGTGTAGGAATATATGTATTGCTTTTTTATTTGCTTTGTGTATCTTATATAAAATTAAAATAAAGCAGATTTTTTTACAGTAAACTAAGGCAAATTTTTATTTCTTATGCCACTAAAAGTTGAAGAAAATGGTAGTAAATTATTAAATATTTGCCCTGATGAAGAGTAAAATGTAAATTAGTTTAAATTTGTTATACGTGAGATTACTTTATCCTACCATATGAAAATGCTTATCACTTCAGCTCAATTTATTACAAGTGCTACCAATTTGTCTCAATGTCCTCCCCCACTCTATCCCGAGTTTGCTTTTTTTGGTAGATCAAATGTAGGAAAATCATCACTCATCAATATGTTAACTCAAAGAAAAAGCCTCGCAAAAGCATCAAATACTCCGGGGAAAACCAGACTTCTCAACTTTTTTCTTATCAATAACCAATGGCAAATTGTTGATTTACCGTGATATGGATACGCTAAAGCCAATGATAAAGAAAAGACAACATGGTTGGACACGACGCAAAAATTTTTGATGACGAGAACGTCTTTACAACAGACTTTTCTTCTCATTGATATCAGTATCCCTCCACAAAAGATTGATATTGAAATGTTGCAGACTTTGCAGAGTGAACAACAAGATGTTGCAATTGTTTTTACTAAAATAGATAAAGTATCTCAGAAAGAAAGAGCTAAAAATCTGAAACTTTTTCAGCAACAAGTGAGCAAAATTACTCCTTCCTCCCCTCCCCTCTTTTTTGTTTCAACGATTTCGTGAAAAGGTAGAGATGAACTACTACATCATATTGAAACCTTGTTGTCGTAAATCATAAAAAAGGATTTTTTGTAAAGATATTCTCCTCTTCTATCCAAAACTTGTGATAAAGGGTGGTTAGAGGTTTTTTTTATATTATAGTTGATTTTTGATTTGACTGCCATATAGTGAGGGTACAAAATCAAAATCACAATAAAAATGATAATCACGATGGTGATGTGAATTTTCTTCCCGTATTTCGTGGAAGAATTGTATGGAGAACGTTATCTGTATCAGAGACTTCTCATACCGCAAGTGGACGATTACCAAAGTCAGAAGCTCGCACCAAAAAAACTAGGCCGCTTTTGTTAATTATTTGAGGAATTGGGTATATACAGATGGGTGTTTACTGATACACATCTCTATAAACCCGATTGATAAGGGTTTGCAGCGGTCTAGGACTACCCTAGACGATGCTGTATTAGCTCGTCTTTTTTTGTTTTTAAATATATCGTTAGTTTAATGCTATTATTCCTACTACAAAAGGATGATGTAATGGTCAAGAGTTTTTTAAAATTAACAAAACATATTAACTTGTCTATATTTATCTATTTGTGTCGAAGTAAAAAATATATAAAATACCGAAGAATAGTATAATTTCATTGCTTCTAATACGTCTTATCTCCTCCCTTTTCTTTCTCGGTAAATTTCATAATCTCCTTTTGAAAATGCAATTCTATCTCCCCTACCGCCCCGTTTCTATTTTTTCTAATACATACATCCGTTGCACCTTTTTTATCCGTATCGGGGTCATAATAATCTTCTCTATGCAACATCAACACTGCATCAGCATCTTGTTCAATTGCTCCCGACTCACGAAGGTCGGAAAGCTGAGGTTTTTTATCAACTCTTTGCTCCACAGCACGAGAAAGCTGACTTAATGCCAAAATGGGGACTTCTAATTCTTTGGCGAGTTCCTTCAATCCACGTGAAATCTCTGAAATCTCTTGCGTTCTATTTCCAATAAAACTTGTTGCATGCATTAACTGTAAATAATCAATAATGACAAGGTCTAATCCCTTCTTTTCGATTTTCAGCTTTCTAAGCTTGGATTTTAACACAGGAATGGTTAATCCACCTTTGTCATCTAAATAAATTTTTGCACCGCCTAATTCTTCCATTGCCTCTCCCATTTGTGCAAAGTCTTCATTACTGAGGTCTCCTTTAGAGATTTTGTACATCGGAACTTTGGAAACTTCGGACATAATTCTATCAACAATACTTTCAGAAGACATTTCAAGCGAAATCATTACGACAGATTTCTTTTGCTGTAAGGCGACATTTGTCAACATATTGAGAGCAAAAGCAGTTTTTCCCATTGACGGTCTGGCTGCTAAAATGATAAGTTCTCAAGGCTTAAATCCAGCAAGCATATTATCAATAGACCTGTAGCCAGAATTGATTTTTTTTGCATTCACAACTTCAGGATTGTCAACAATCGCCATATATTCTTCCACTCTGCCTTTCAGGATTTCTTCCAGACTTTTAATCCCTTCTCCTAGCTGATTTTGAGTCAATTCAAACACTCTTCTTTCAATATCATCAAAAATCTGAATGGTATCTTTCTGTTCGTATGCGTCCCCAGTGATTTGTTGGCAAACTTTAAGTACCTGCCTCAAGAGGGATTTTTCTTTCACAATTTTGCTATATTCCGCACAAGGTGCTGTCGAAATGAGAAATCCAGACAATTCGTAAAGGTAGTCCATTCCTCCAATTTCACTCAGACTTCCTTTTTTTGTTAATTGGTCAGCAAGTGTGATGACATCGATAGTTTTGTGGTCTTTTCGCAATTGATGAATAGCTTCGTAAATGGAGCTGTGCTCTTTTTGGTAGAAGTCTTTGTGGAGAATTCCATCTCCTTCAAAAATCCACATTGTTTCATTGTCCATCAACACTCAGGAAATGACTCCTTTTTCTGCTTCTAAATTGTGTGGTGGGGTGTTGTAATCTGCAGGCATTGTTTTTTATAAATTATTATCTAAAAAGACTTTCAAAGCTTTCATATCTCTAACTTTCTCGTCATAATGGTAGGTTGTAATTCCTACTACTCTTGCACTTTCCACAGATAACATATCGTGTTCAAAGTAAACCACTTCAGCAGGTGAAAGATTAAATTGACGAAGTAATAGTTTATAATATGTTGGGTCAGTTTTTTCTGGCTGATGATTACAACTAAAAAGCGGATAGGGCAAATTGGTAAGTGGAAAATCAATTTGCTGTTGGGATGTAGCATTTGTTAAAGCAATTTTTGGATTAGGATACGTTTCTAACAACTCATACAATGGTTGATAAATTCCTTGACCTTGGATAACGAGGCTATGACCTGCATCAACGAGAAGTGTTTTCATAAGTAGAATAATAACAAAATAAAATTATCTAGAAAGCTGAATATAATGTTTGAACGTTTGATAATATGGTTGTAGTTCTTGTTTGCAAGTTTCTAATGAAAGAATTGCATATTTTTCGTCAAGTTTCTTTTCTGCTTCATCAAGGCAAAGAGAGAAATCATATATATATCTTTTACCTAAAGTAGCCACATATGAGAAAAATCCTTTCGGAGAAATGAAACGATAACAATCAGCATTTGCAACAATTTCTGCTTCTAGACTTTCATAAGGAATTTTTCAATGATGAGCTTGTACACAATTCAGAATTTTTTTCTCAGTTTCCTTATCTACATTAAACGGTTTTAAAAATTCTTTAGAAGCTTCAACGCTCATTTGAACATGTTCTAGGGGTCTTTTTTCTGAAAATGCTTGTCCTAATTTACAATCCATCAAATATACGCCTAATAAGACGATGGTTTTGTCAACATTCAATTTGGTTGCAAGTTCGATTGCTTTTGTTTCTGAAATTTCGAAATGGATTAACGTTGGTAATCCGTATTTTTCGATTTCGTTGAGAGCGAATTCTCTCGTTGCTTGTAGAATGTTCATAATGATAGGTATAAAAGGTAAAAAGAATGGTATTTTGATGTTATATTTCTATCCAGAATTTGTCGTTTTTTCGTTTTTCGGGGTTGGTGCGGATGTAATGTTTAATTGCGTTGTATTCTGTTTCATTACGGACAATGTGATCGTGATAACGGGATTGTCGGGCGAAAGATAATCATTTTTTGTGGCAAATTCTGGATACCGATGATTTGAATGATCCGACAAGCGATCCCAAGGATTGGTTTTGAATATGTATTTTTATTGTGTGTTTTGTTGTTGTAGGGACGAGGCGTGCCTCGTCCGAATATTTTTCCAAATCATTTTCATCCGAATATTTTTTCAAATCATTTTCATCCGTATATTTTTCCAAATCATTTTCATCCGTATATTTTTCCAAATCATTTTCATCCGTATATTTTTTCAAATCATTTTCATCCGTATATTTTTCCAAATCATTTTCATTCGTATATTTTTCCAAATCATTTTCATCCGTATATTTTTTCAAATTATTTTCATCCGTATATTTTTCCAAATTATTTTCGTCCAAATATTTTTCCAAATCATTTTCATCCAAATATTTTTCCAAATCATTTTCATCCAAATATTTTTCCAAATCATTTTCATCCATATTTTTATTATGTTCGGACAACGCACGCGTTGTCCCTACATTTGGTGGTGCATTATTATCAATGTGTATCAACATATGTACGTGATTGGGCATAATAATTCGTTCCACAATATCTACACCATCCCTTGTATTTGTTAGATGTATTTCCTCTTCGCAAATTTTCCCAATCTCATTCAAAATCAGCTTTTTATCTACAATTTTTCCAAAATATTCTTCTCTTCCTTTGGTGCAAATGGTAATAAAATACACACCAGCGGAAGAATAATCATATCGTGAGGCACGAGGAGAGGTGCGAGTAGGGAGAGATTGAGACATTACTACATAAAGATATAAAAGACTGATTTATTCTGTTTGATATATTAAAGGGATAAAAAATCTGATTGTAAAGTCTGTAAAGTTTGTTCATAAGATACAATAGGATAATGAAGAGATTTTGCTTTTTCAATACAAAGTATGTTATTATCTGGTCGTCTTACTTCATTTCCATCAGCAAGAATTAACTTCTCATCAATATTGAGGATACGTGCAACATCAGACATTATCTGATAATAGGTCAGATTTTTATCAATACCTATATTCAAAAGTAATTGTTTGTCTGTGTCATTTTGGATATAATGATGAAACCAATCACAAAGATTATTGATAAAAACTGGTGTAAATATTTTTTTTGAGTCAAAATGGAGTGTTTCTCACGATAAAAGTGCGGTAATAGTATCGGGAAATTGTTTGGTACGATGAAAGTTTTTACTCCAACCAATATGACGATGACCACGAGTAATTAGGTAAGAAAGATTTGATTGTTGTATTATTTCTTCGCATAATACCTTTGATTTTCCGTAAATATTGCGAGGAAGAAGTGTATCAGTTTCCAGATAATTTCCATCATTTTTCCTACCATATACCGCTTCAGTACTTGTAAAAATAAAAGGAATATGAAGTGTTGTTGCAATATCTACTAAATTTTTGGTGATAGTTGTAGAGATTTCGATAATATCATCAGGAACTGAACTATCACGACCTAATGCTACAGCAGTATGTATAATGACATCAGGAGAAAAATCTAAAACTCTTGTTTTCACTGTTGCCAAATCACTCAAATCCAGTGATGAAGTAATGTCACTACGAGCTACTCCAAGAATGTCGTAGATATGACCATAAAGTTCAATAAATTTTGTTCCAACATAGCCAGTAGAACCTGTAAGAAAGATTTTTTTCATTGAATGAGATGGTAAAAAGATAAAATATCTGATTGTAAAATCTGTAATTGAATTATTTTAAAGATTCTTCTACAGCCGTTTCAGCGTGAATTTTTGTGGTATCAAACAGAGGAATAGAAATATCAGATTGTTGTACTAAGAGTGGAATTTCTGTACATCATAAGATAATTGTCTCTGCTCCATTTTGAACAAGTGTATCAATACAACGAAGATATTCTTTTTTACTTTTTGGATTGATTATTCCTTTACAGAGTTCATCATAAATCACTCTATGAATAATAATTCTATCTTCCTCATTGGGAATAATTACTTCTAATCCATATTTTTCAATCAATCTTCCCTTATAAAAGTCTTGTTCCATTGTAAATTTTGTTCCAAGAAGTCAGATTTTTTTATATCCTTTTTCAATAATCTTTTTTGCAGTAGCATCTGCAATATGTATTAGTGGAAGAGCAATGTTATCTGTGACTTTGTCAGCCATTTTATGCATGGTATTGGTGCAAATAACTAAGAGCTCTGCTCCTCCTTGTTCTAATCTTTTCCCAGCGTCAATCATAATTTCTGTAAGTTCATCTCGTTTACCTTGGTGTTGTAACATTTCGATTTCTTCAAAGTCTACAGAATACATTAAGCATTTTGCGGAGTGTAAATTTCCCAATTTTGTTTTAACAGTTTCATTGATAATGCGATAATATTCCAATGAGGATTCTCGACTCATTCCTCCAATTAGACCAATAATCTTCATAGTTTGTAATTATAGAAAGATAAAGATATTCCCAGTATACAAAAAATCCATCACATTTTCAAGAGAAAATCATAGTTTTTACCTAGAGTTTTTAACATTTTTCTTCACATTTTTTTAACAAAATTAGATAAATTTGTATGTTCAACACGTTCGTTTGCACAATAAGAAAAAATCACTGACAGAATTTCAGGGCTTTTTTATGAACTAAACTTCATTACAAATTATCAAATCATAAATGGGAACAGCAACAACTTGCTTAAGAAATATTCTTACCATCTCTAAATGATGATATACATAATAATAATACAAAGTCAAGATAAAATATAAACAAAGTTTCCATAATTCACAACAAACAACACTCAATTTTCACATTCTCTCTTGCAAATATCAAACTTTTTCTTATGTATGAACCAATGTGATAATTTTTCGGAAATTCTCCGTTTTATTTCTTTGAAATGCTTCCTAATGAACATCTTTTCCGTCCTCCTCACGCAAATCCTCTATCGTCCCATTTTTAATGTGTTGATTGTGTTCCTTTCCCTCTTTGGAGGAAACCTTGGAATAGCAATCATTCTCCTCACCCTGCTTATCAGAGGAATAATGTTTAAATCCACTGCTGCGGGTGCCAATATGCAACAGGGAATGTCCAGTCTGCAACCCAAAATCGAAGAACTACAAAAAAAATACGCAGACAATCCCCAAAAGCTTTCCGAAGAAACAATGAAACTTTTTAAATCTGAAGGGAAAGCTCCACTCAAATGATGTCTCACAATGCTGGTGCAAATTCCGATTTTCATTTGCCTATATTATGTAGTGAGAAAATTTGCAGGAGGAGAAGGAGTACCTCCAGAATGGTTATACAGCTTTTTCCGAAGTTTTGGGCAACAGTACACGGAATTATCAAATATTGATACGAATTTCCTTGGTATCGACCTTTTGGAAAAAGGAAATCGAGTGTTGACTATTTTGGTAGTGATTTTCAATTACGGACAAATGAAACTGACTTCTCTCGTACAACCTAAACCAGCTGCGAAACTTCCCGGGGCTACAATGCCAGATATGAGCAAAATGATGGGTACGATGAGCATTGGAATGAGTTTAATGATGGGAGCTTTGGTGTATTCTCTCAATTCCGCTATTGGAATGTATCTCGTCACGACTTCGCTCTTTAGCATTGCCCAATACAGCCGACAATACAGAGCGTTGATTAAGGTAAAACTCAATGAATTTTTTCACAAAGGGAAACCAACGATTATTCAGCCTAAATAACCATTTCTCCCCTCAACTTAAACTCCCCTGCTCCCGTGATACGAACAGGCAACATCTCTCCTACCGTTGGACGAAAACTATCAGCATTCCCAGAAATGATAATCTGTTTCATATTGTCGGTATATCCACTGAAACTTCCATCCTCCCCTTTTTCATTGATGAGCATTGTCCTGATGGTTCAGATTTCTTTTTGGTTATTAGCTTGAGAAAGCTGCTTTAGAAGCGTATTCATCTGTTCTCGGCGAGAATGTTTGACCGCATAGGGAAGGTCATCTGGATATTGTTTAGCTGCAAAGGTTCACGGTCTGGGCGAATAAATCCCCATAAAAATCATATCAAATTTGCCATATTCCACGAGCTGAAGACTTTCCGCGAAATCTTCCTCCGTTTCACCGGGAAACCCGATAATCATATCCGTAGTGATGGAAATGTCTCTGTTCAGCTTTCTTATCTGGTCAATAAAGTCATAACATTCTGCTGCCGAATATCCACGAAACATTTTTTTCAACACAGCAGAAGAGCCTGACTGAAAAGGTATATGGATATGCGGACAAAGTTTGGGTTCGTTTTCGTGAAGCGAGAGCAATTCGGAAGTGTAATAGGTAGGATAAGGAGAGGTGTATCTGAGCCGTTCCAGTCCATCAAGTTTTAGAATTTCTCTGAGAATGTGGACAAAATCGGGATGTTTATTTACAATCTGTCCGAGCAAAGTCAATTCTTTCGCTCCCTTTTGGAGGTGAAGTTTGGCTTCGTGGATAATCTGTTCCGCAGGAAAATGCCTTTCCAATCCTCTGGCAAACGGCACGATACAATAGGCACAAAATTGGTTGCAACCAGTGGAAATAGGGAGATAAGCCGAACGATGATGAGCGTTCATACTTGGGTTCTCGTTGGGAATAATTTTCTCGTATTCATTGACCATTTCTGTATCAAAGTTTGAGAGTTCATAGCCTATCTTCTGCAAAATCAATGGTAAATATCCCGTATCATCAATGCGGAAAAACAGTTCCAAATTGGGATAGGTTTGATGAAGATTGAAAAATTGAGGATTGAAAGCGTGATTGACAAACAAAATTTCAGAAGAATTCTGAGAAGTTCAGAGAAAGATTTTGATTTGTTCGTTAGTAATTCAGATGATGGTAGGATTGGGAGTGGTGATGGTTCAGAGAAAGTTTCATTTTTTTAACGTCCCCCCCATACTCCCTTGGGGGGATTGCATAAGAGGAGACCTAAAGTTGTGCTGTATCATACACCCTGTAATCCAGATTTTTTTTTCTGGTGGAATATCTTTGAGTTTTCAGGTGATTTTATCTTCAGCTTTTTGGCGAACAGAACAGGTATCAAAGATGATAATATCAGCATTTTCTTCTGTTTCGGAATAGGAAAATCCACAGTTGGTGAGTACAGCTTTTATTCTGGCGGAGTCAGAGTAATTCATTTGGCAACCAAGCGTGATAATATGGAAAGTAGGCATAAGATGTAGGAAGAATAAAAGAAGATTTCAAAAGACCATAAAAAATGACTTGGTGAAGTATAGGGATTTGACAGGTAAATTTCCAGCAGAAAAACATTTGATGTTTCTATACGGTAAAAAAGTCTGCTTTTTTTTGACTTTTTGAGTACATCTAGATATAATAGAAATGCGTACATAATCTTTTATATTCTTGTCCTCCAATGACTGATACACCACTCCCTTCATTATCAGATATTGATACTACTCCTACTTCACTCGTAGAGGAAGATTTGAATACTCCTTTTTCCAATCCTTCTTTATCTGCTGATACCTTAACAAATCAAGATGCCTTGACTGCAGATACGTTAAATGCAAATCCTCCTACAGGAAATACTCCGCTTTCTCCCAATATTTTTATGGATAATTCCACTCCTGAACCTTCTCCTGAAAGTGACAAAGATGATAAACAAAAATTTGTTTCTAAATACATTAGACGATTTACCTTTGCTTCTATTATTACCGTTATCAATATTGTGTTGATTTGACTGCTCTTTGCTTATCGTACCTACATCACCCAAGTCAGTCAAAATGGTAAAAACTATCAAGAAATTGTTACCACTACCAAAAAGTACCTCAATCTGGTTACTTCTTATTTGGGAATGAATTATGAACCTACTTACAAAGCACTTCATCTTTTAACCCCTAATGATGAGTCCAATCTCCAAAGAATTATCACGACTCCTCAACTTTCTTTTGCTCAGAAAAAGGATATTCTCAAAGAAAAAGTTACTACCTTGGTTTCCACCATACAAAATACTATGAGAGAAACAGAAGAAACGAAAAAAAATATCGCCAAATTTGGATTTCTGCCAGAAGAAATTAGAACTATTTTAGCAGAAGAAAATGCCATTTCTTCTATTCAAAGGTCATTGAGTTCCCTAGAAATTATCAAATTTAGTACAGCACTCAATATCTTTTCGTATTTGGATAGCGTGGTGGGATTGATTGCTGATGCTCTCAAAATGGACAAAGAAAAAGTTGCCAATATCCTAGATGATTTAGCAGCCAGAGGAGAAAGAGATGTGAGTGCTTATGTATATATGTGTTATCTTAATCCTTTTGAACTCAATCAAGACTGTGCAAGTATTGGGGACTTTGATTTGTATTATCAAGACATTATGAAAGATAAAGACTTTGATAGAGGACTTTTCAAAAATCTGATGAAATACATAGATACACTATTGGAAAACAGTGATATTCCGAGTTTTTCTATCCTTTTTCACTGATTTAATGCAGGTTCTCAGTCTATCAATTTTGATATTGAAATCAATACCACCAAACAGGATGAAATAAAGCTGCTTATCAAAAATAATAAGATAAAAAATCCTCATATTTTTATTCTCACCAGCCTTATCAATTTATTGAAACAGTCAGTATTTATTGTAGGAAGTGATATCAATACCAAAACGATTGATATTACTACCAGACCTATTACTGTAGGAAATACTATCTACAACGTCAATACTTCTTCCAAAAGCTTTGACCTTCCTATCCAAAAGTCTACAGAAAGAGAAATCTTTGATTATATGGATACTACTACTTTGTCTCAACTTGAAAATGCTCCTTCTTCTGGAACACTTGCTGCTCCCGCTTCCACTCTTCCTACTGAATATCAAGAACCCTCTGAAGAAACACCTTCTCCTGCTCCTGAAGAACCATCTGTGAGTGAATTTACAGAGGAAGAACCGCTCCCAGTACCACCTTCATCAAATCCTCTTCCAACTGCATCTACTGAGACTGAAGAACCTACTCCATCCGAAACACAACTTCCTGCACCTTCTACGGAAACTTCTACGGAAATAGCTTCAGAAATGCCCTCAGAGCCAGAAAAATCAGAAGAAGCTTCAGCGGTAGCCGTTCCTCCAGCAGGAGAGGAAGCACCAATGGAATTTGAAGAATTCGTCGAATAGCTTTTTATCTCTTCTTACACGTACCGTTATGGAAAATCTTACAGAAAAACTTTTGGGAAAAGACAGTCTACAAAACCTCGGAAAATCCGTCTCTCAATTTTTCTCTTCTCTTACAGAAAAAAAGAAAGAAAGCGGTTCTAGGACTATTATTATGACCCGTCAACAAGCAGTAACAGCTGTGGTAGTTTGTATTCTGAGTTTTTTGGTTATGCTGATATATGGATATATTACTTATCAAGACCATCTTACTATCAATAATACAGCTCCTGAGCTCGTTAATCTCAAACAATATGATATAACGTTCAATGAAGGTACCCACGATGTGGTCAGCATTCCAGAGCTACTTAATGTACAGGAAGAAACCCTTGCAGAATTGGAAAAGAACCGTGAAACAGCTACCGAACAGGGGAAATACTACAATCTCTTTCTGCGTTATCTCTATTTACCCAGTATCAACATCCGAAAAACTCCTTATACCGATAACATCAATCCTACCCTTATGGGGCAAAAATATTTGGAAAAAGACCCCTTTCAGGATATTTATCTTATTCAGCAGTGGAGTGATTTTTTCAAAAATGTAGGAGAAGGTGCCGAATACAATGAAGTAAAATCCATTAGTATAGGCGATATTTCTGATATAGATGAAGAGCATTTTATCATCCCTTTGGAAGTTACTTTCCTTTCACCGGACAAACGCTCCTTTCTTTTGCTCGTCAATAAACTTTCTACTACGTCCAGTAGCAATAATATTTCTCTGCTGAATGAATTTTTCTTTTATCTCATCAAACAAATCAAAACAGATAAAAAAGCTGAAATTAGCCAATTACAAGAGCAATATACCTCATTATTTACGCCAGAAGTTCTCCAAAATGAAGACTTACTTATTGGCTATCATCTCTACCAATGGATAAAATTTGGAGAAACAAATATCCTCATTGATGACGAACTCATTAAAGCAACGATTAGAGAAAATACTCTTTGTGATAATACGAGACCAGATAGTGAATGTTTTTATTCCTTTAGAGAAAAGTATAGAGATTTGCCTTATTTTGCCTATACGTTAGGTGTACCTCAAGAAACCAATAAAACTGTCCGTTTCGAGAAATTCCTCAAAGAATTAACTCCTATTATTAGTATCAAAGATTTCTCCTTTGAAAAAGTCAAACAAGCTGACAGCCTCAATACTACTACGCAGTACCAAGGGTCAGTTTCTTTCAACGTTTATGGAAAAAATATGTCCACAGAAGAAGTCAAAGAAATCGCTAGTAAATTGGGAACCCTCTGTTTTGGTGCTACAGAAACTGCTTCAGAGATTTCTCCAGAAAGTGCTTTAGAACGTGTAAATGCTAATATATTACAATTGGGAAGTAATTTACAGTTTAGCGATATTATCAATGACTTGGAAGAATTAAATCAACTCTTTTCCACGACACAAACAGAATACGACGCTCTCACCAACTATAAAAAGACTATCAAACTTTTTGAACTCTTTAGAATGCTCAAGGATGCTAATCTTTGTGTTATCTAAATCAAACCGTATGCATTAACTAATAAGTTAGGTTCCAATAACTACTTTGGAAGGAAGGAGTACAACTTTTTCCTCCCCTTTTTGGAAATAAAATCCTTGTTCAAAAATCTGTACTACTTTTCCTTTCAGCTTTTTTTCTGCTGTAGGTTGCATACTGATAGGCTCGTGCAACTGTGTATCTGGTTCGCCTCCTACCGTATCAATTGGGAAAATTTGCAATTCCGCTAACGCAACCAAAAACTTGTCATACACCATTTGCACTCCTTTTCCAAGCGGTCCTGTTTTTTGTTCATCCGTCAAATGGAGAAGCGACTTCCTCAAATCTTCCACAAAGGGAAGCAATTTTTTCACTACCTTTATCAACGTGTCTTGTTCCAAGGTCTCTTCTTTTATCTTCGTCTGACGCACGAGAAAATCAAAATCAGCTTTTAAATTGATATAATCAATCTGAGCTTTTTTCGCGATTTCTTCTTTTTCCGTGAGTTGTGCTTGTAATTTAAGGATTTCAATCTCGGAAGCCTCAGAAGTGGGAGATTGAGAAGAAGGCTGACTATCCCCTTGCGGATTTGTAGAAGTTTTTTCCATTTCCAATTCTTGGAGCATTGCTTGAAGGTCTGCATCGTCGTTTGTTGGAATGGAGTTTTTGATATGAAGGTCATCTGATTTTGGAGGTTTAGACATTTGTAGAGAGAAAGAGAGGATAAAAAAGACTCGACCACCGCGGTTTTGCGGGGTTAACACTTTTTGATGAAAAAGAGTTGATTTTTATTTTTTTTTGAGTATACTGTACGTGTTCCAGACGAGGAGAATCCAAAAGGAGAAATACCTAAGGGGACTCCTCATTATTGTATTAATTTATGTTTAATATGTTGTAAATAATCATAATATGTTGTCTCTAGTCTCTTGTAAAGAGAGGATGCAAACTTAGTATTTGGTAGCAAAACCTTTAGAAATTTTTGCTTCTTGATAAGATAATCAACTACTATTTTATAGTCTCAATCGCCAGAAACTAATATTATTTTGTCAAATTCCTCCTCAATCAAAGATTTCATCATACAGAAAATCATATCACTATCCACATTTCATTTTTTATGGGTTATCATTTGTGAAGTTTGCTGTTTAAACATTACTATAAATCCAGCTTCTTGTAATTTGGTGTAAAGTTCTTTATTATTATCCATAATGTATCATAAAAAGTAATATGCTTTAATAACGCCATATTTTTCACTTAAATACCTTCTAAATTTTAAAAAGTCTATTTTCCATTGAGGAGTTTCATTGGTTGTTCACAAGTGAAGATTTTGTCCATCTATGAAAGCATAATTTCCTTTAGGAGGAGACGGTTCATTATAAAAAGGTTCTATTACATATTCCCAACCGGGTTGCCACGCCTTTCTCTTTCTCCAATCCTCATCAATCACTTGTTCCCAGCTTTTTTTCTCTGTTATTACCTGAAACGCAAATTGTGGTGCTTTGTGGGCTACAATAGCGATATGTTTTCCATTATAATTTTTGAGCAAAAAAGCACAAAACGCTCTCATTCTCTTTTCCACCTCTTGCATACTTTCTCCGTTAGGAAATGATTTGTAAATATGCTGTTCATATACTACCAACGTTTCATCTGCTCCATTCAAATCTCCATAATCACATTCTCTCAATCTCTTGTCTTGAATAATAGGTTTTACGCCTCCGAATGTATATTTTGCTGAATCGACTGCACGTTGAAGGTCTGAACAAAAAACTCCATCAAAATCATCCAGAGAAATCTGATTTTTTAATTCTTTACTTTGTTGAATACCACGAGAGGAGAGCTCTCCGTGGAGTTGTCCTGTAGAACGGTGGTTTTCATTATCTGTAGTTGTTCCGTGGACAAAATAGGTAATTTTTACAGACATTATAGGGTAGGATATATAGAATAAAAGTATTCTGCCAAAGTTTGTTTACTGTCGTATAAATGGGTCGCTAATGCAATACCAACGTATCTCCAATGCCACGGTTCCACCATTTTTCCATCAATTGCTATCCCTTTTTGGTAGGTATTGTGAAAGCCGTACAAATGGGCATTTTGTGCCATCCATTGATAATATTTTCCACCTTTCCCGAGAATGTTCCCGCCATTTACTCCCAAGTCTACCGCCAGTCCTGCCTCGTGCTCACTAGTTCCTGCCGAAGCACAACGCTCAGTAGAACAATTGGAAGCCAGCTTTTTCTGATAACTTGGAGAACGATAAGCACTGGTAAGTGAAAGTTTTTCCTTTCAGCCAAAAGCAGTAGCAAATGCTCGTGCCATCGTTGCAAAGGATTCTGCAGCTTCTGCTCTCAACTGAAACGCTGAAGAGTCATTAGCTGTAAAATCTGAATGAATTTCCACGATATCATCAGGCAAATACGAAGGCGACAGTGCGTGCTGGGTATCCAAAAACTTTTGGTAAGACACATCCGAGAAGAAATCAAACAGTCCGTCGTTCACTTCTCCTGCTTGTTCAATGTCTACTAACGTTTGCGGTAGTACTTCTTCTCGATAGCCACTTTGGGGATTATATACTCGCACGGTTCCTTCCTGTGAAGCGAAAAGGTACTCTCGATAGGATAACAATACACATCACAAGATACCAAGTACTACAACCAAAGCGTGTTTCAAGTAGCTGTTTATGTTCTGATAGTCTTTCATATCCAATGCATAAAATAAATGATACATCTCTCACTATAAAAATTCTGACAACAAATGCAAAGGAAATATTGTTGTAAAATTTTTTGCTCCAAGAAAACTTTGTTTACAGATTACAAATGATGTTAGTTCTAATTTCTAGATAACCATCCTCTCATCCATCTCTTCAGCATACTTAAAATCTTCCGCTTTTTCTAGCTTATTATGTACGAGATATCCATTTGCATAATAAGTATTATTTCCATCAGCTTTAACATTATATACTTCCGTAGAAAGAGGAGCGAACAGTTGCACTTTAATCGATATAATTTCTTCAGTGCTACCATCAGCTTTTTTCAACCTATCTCCTACTTGTAAAGCAGTAATATCAAGCTGTGGATTTTCTTTTTTAGCTGCTGGAACATCTATGGCTTTCCATCCTTCTGTCGTCATAAATGGATGAGAATTAGTCACAAAATATGCATTATCATTAATACTATACAACGGACGACTTTCCCACTTGATCTTGAAAAGCCTTATAACCGTATTGATACTTCCATCGGCTCCTAAAAGTTGTTCTCCTGTTCAGATTTCTTCAATATTTTTGTCAGTTCCATCCGCCATACGTACCGTGGTTCCTGCTATAAAACATCATCCTCATCATCCTCATCCTCCTCATCATCCTCATCATCCTCATGATGATGACTTATTTGCACTACAACTTGCAATTCTTCCTCCATTTAGTCCTTCACAGTTCCATGCTCGTGGTCCACTTCCACCAAAAATTGTAAGGTTTCCTTCTGCACATAGTTCTATTTGTGTGGTTGGCGCTGTTGTTCTGCTGGTTCCATTCGCAGTTCCACACACTCCATCTACTGATTTATATGCAATACAAGTAGGAGAATTATTTCCTCCATTCACTCCATTACACGTTCGTGTTCGTGATATGCCTTCAGCTTCAACTACAACTGGAGCCGTTCCTGCTGAACATTTTTCTGCTGCTGTGGATGGTGCTGTTGTTCTATTTGTTCCATTCGCACTTCCACACGCTCCATTAATTGAACACGCTTGCGTATTACAAGTCTCGCTCGTAGAAATACCACCACAACCTGCTGCACATACTGTACTGGTGGCTGGTTTCGTTCAGCTACAATTAGTATCAGCAACTACAGAACCATCTGAAGCTTTACATTGTACCGTTCTGCTTTGCGTTCCACTCAGTGTTGTACATGTTCTCGTTCTTGTTCCTCCTCCACAACTTGCACTACAAGCTCATCGAGCACTAACTGTAGGACTTGTTGCACTACAACTTCATCGACTTCAACTGTTCCAACTATAGGTTGTACATGCAGAAGTATTACAAGTTTGACTGGTAGAAATTCCACTACAACCTGCTGAACACGTTTGACTCGTTCCAGGTTTCGTTCCACTACACATATTATCCGCTACTACAGAACCATCTGAACCCTTACATTGTACCGTTCTACTTTGTGTTCCATTCGTAGCTGTACAGGTTC
>JAISMG010000006.1 GCA_031276875.1 Candidatus Peribacteria bacterium
ATGGTGATATATATATCGAGATTTATTGAGATGGTTCCATTTGGAAAGGACATTACTCTAACGAAATGCAGAAATAAAAATCATCCGCTGTTCACGTTCTGCATTATTATTCAGGGTATAGGATAGGATTTCACGTATAATAGGTATTGTTCAATTCACTAATAACTTTTTCTTTCTCTTTTTCAAGTGATTTTTTATCCAATTATTCCAGCAACGTAAAAATGTCAGTAATAGACAAAAATAGAAATGTCAATAAAATGGGAATAAGACTCTCCGATTGAACGGATTGCCTACAATTCACGGAACTATCAAAAAAATAGATATAGTAACAATGCTATTCTCGGAAAACTACTGACATTTCTATCTTGCTGTAACAGGAATTTTTTATGGGATACCACAAGCGATATTCTTACAAGAAAATATCTCTAGGTTTCGCTCCTTCTGCTGGTCCAATCACACCTCTTTCTTCCAGCACATCCATAATTCTGGCAGCTCTCGCAAATCCTACTCCCAACTTTCTCTGAAGTAAGGTTGCGGAAGCTTTTCTGGTTTCTACAATCACTTGCATTGCCTGCTGTATCAAATCATCCTCATCCCCACCTCCTCCAGCAAACGCTCCGGATGCGGTTTCAGCTTTACTCTCTAATGCTGCAATAATTTCTGGATTGTAAATGTCTTCTTCTGTTAAACCTTGCATATATTTACGTTTGAGGGAAGCAACCACTTTTTCGATTTCCTCAGTGGAAACATACGGAGCTTGAATTCTGATAGGAAATTTGGTAGACGGGTCCATATAGAGCATATCTCCTTTTCCCACTAAATCTTCTGCACCTTTACGTCCCAAAATCGTTCTACTATCCACTTCAGATACCACCCCAAATGCAATTCTGGTCGGAATATTTGCTTTAATCAATCCCGTAATCACATTCACGCTCGGTCTCTGAGTCGCGAGAATAAGGTGAATTCCTACTGCACGAGCTTTCGCAGCCAAACGGTTGATACAGTTTTCCACTTCCTTTCTATTTGCAGAAGAAGACAACATCATATCTGCCATTTCATCAATGATAAAGATAATGCGATACATTTTTTCTGCAGGATTTTTGCTGTTGTATTCAGTCAGATTTTTCACTCTTTGCTCTTTCAAGGTCGTATATCTTTTTTCCATTTCCTCTACGGTTCGTTGAAGTAATTTGATGGCTTTGGTCGAATCATATACAATCGGTGCCAATAAATACGGCAATCCGCTGTACATTTCCAGTTCTACCTGTTTGGGGTCAACCATCAGAAATTTTAATTCTGACGGCGTATTTTGGAACATCAGCGAAACAATGAAATCATTGATACCTACGGATTTTCCGCTTCCTGTCGCACCAGCCACCAGTAAATGTGGCATTGACTCCAGCGTTCTGGTTTCTATCGAACCGTCAATCCCCTTTCCGAGTGCCAATCCCGTATCAGATTTTTTCATCGCTTCTTGAAAATCTCCAGAATTCAGCACGTCACCAATTCTCACCATTGTGGGTTTAGGATTGGGAATTTGGATACCGACGGAGTCCGTTCAAGGAATAGGAGCAATAATTCTCAGTGATTTGGATTTGAGGGAAAGTTTGATATCATTGGTCAGATTTTCGATGGACGAAATTTTAATCCCTTCGGAAGGTTTGATTTTGATTTGCACCACAGAAGGTCAAATATCAAATCCCTCAATAGAAACCGGAATACCAAATTCCATCAGCTTTTTTTCGAGCGATTTTGCTTTTTCCACGATAAAATTTTGGTCAATATTTTGCGTCTGCCCAAAATTACTCTCAAGCAGAGAATACGGAAATGTCGGCTTGTCCCCAGAGAAATGAATTTGGCGACGCGGTTTGCTTTCTTCCACGGGAGAAGAAGATGAATCTAGTTTGGTTGCCAGCTTTTTTTTCAGCAAATCTTTGAGTAAGGAACCGCCTTTTTCCGTTTCTATTTTTTTTGTCCCTATTTCCGTGCGTCCAAACGCTGTTCCAGTCGCCTGAATGACCTTTTCCCTCAATTCGGTATCGGACGTGGTTTTGGATTCTTTCGTGATGGAAGGAACAGAAGAGGAAGAAGAAGCTGATTTTTTTTCTGGTTGGTTGTAGTGTGCTACGTCAATTTTGGGAAGTGAAGGCAATTTAACATTGAGAGCGTACAACATCCACGCGAGAATTGCTAACGCTATCAGGACAATGAGAATTTTAATCGCCATCAGCGAATCGCCAAACACCCACGCTAATCCTTCTATCAATGGTCGTGAAACATAGCCTCCATATTGACGAGACGCCCCCCAATTCACAATTCCCCCAATGAGATTTCCTTCCTGCATAATAGAAAAATTCACCACACCAGAAATCACAAACATCAACAGAATAAACTGTTTTACGAGCGTTTTCATCAGATGTCCTTTGAGCATAATCAACATTCCCATAATTACACACAGCGTGAAAAATACCCACAATCCCTGTTGTCCAAACGCAATACTTGCATATTGAGACAAAAAGCCAACAATCGGAGCTTCTGGAGCAGTAAAATTACTAAAAAAGAATAATCCCCCCAAAAGAACTAATGCTAGTCCTACGTGATATTTACCTACTTTTAGAGTTGTTTTGGACCTCGAACGTCTTCTTTTCGTCAAAATATACGAATAAAAGAATAAAGTATTTGTTTCAAGATAAGAATATGCAACGCTTTTTCAATTGAAAATCACAAAAATCACAATTCCCTTGTAAATACGTTTCAGATTTTTATAGTCCTCTGTAGGAAATACTCTTTCTTTTTTACTTGTAACTATTTTCACAATGTCTACTCCTCTTCTTGTTCTCCTCGTGATTATCGCTGTGGCTGTCATCTATTACATCAGTCTGTACAACAAAATCATCCGCCTACAAACCACCAGAGAAAATGCCTTTTCTGATATTGATGTGCAAATGAAGATGAGATTTGACCTCGTTGATAACCTTGTAAACACTGTTAAAGGCTATGCAAAACACGAAAAATCTACCTTGAACGATATCATTGAAGCCAGAAATAAATTTGCTACTGCAAAAAATATGAAAGAAAAAGCTGACGCTAACAATCAAGTAAGCTCTGCATTGAAGAGTATCTTTGCATTAGCGGAAAGTTATCCAGACTTGAAAGCCAATCAGAATTTTCTTCAGCTTCAAAATGAATTGTCGGATATTGAAAATAAAATTGCTGCTGCGAGAAGATTTTTCAATGCTACTACCAAAGAATACAATACTACTATTCAGCAATTCCCAGCAAATGTATTGTTTCACAAAACATCTGAAACATTCTTTGAAGGAGAAGAAGTCATCAAAAAAGCTCCTAAAGTGGAGTTTTAAGGTACCTTGAGTACAAATAATGAAAAAGTTAATACGCTATCTTATCCTCCTTTCTTGCCCATTCCTCAAACACTTTGATGGCTTGCGTATTATCGAGCCTATACGTAGGAAGTTTTCTGTCTTTTAGCTCTTTGGATAATTCCTGATAAATAAATTGGTCATCAAAATGGATAGCTGCTGCGTCTTGTTTGGTATTGGCGAAATAAAGGGCATCAAATCTCGCCCAATAAATCGCTCCCAAACACATTGGACACGGTTCACAGCTGGAATACAGCGTACAGCCAGTAAGCTGAAACGTTCACAAATGCTGGCAAGCGTCACGAATTGCAACGATTTCTGCATGGGCGGTAGGGTCATTTTCGGAGGTGACGTGATTTGCTCCTCTTCAAACAATCTGTCCATCTTTGACAATAACTGCTCCAAAGGGTCAGCCTTTTCCACTTCTCATATTTTCCAGAGAAAGGCGAACGGCTTCTTGCATAAAATGTTCGTGGTTCATACGTGTAAGGTGAAGAAATAAACGTTGTAAAGGTGCATTACGCAGACGATAACCTGCACTGAGTTCAAGTAGTTATATGATAGTTTTTAGCTATTCCTTGAGATAATTCAAGGACATATTGAGCGGGTGAAGAAGGAAGGTAAGAAGGGCAAGGGTCTGCATTGCACGGTTCCGCTTGCTGAATATCGACAATTTGTAGTCCAGAACTGAGTCGAAGCATATCTAATGGAATAAGCGTATTTTTCATTCGAAAGGAATGGAAGTCTTCTTGGTCGAAAATGAAAAGCATTCCCGCGTTATCAGGAAGGAATTCGCGAAACATTAGTCAGCGTTGTCTTTCTGCTGGAGTTTGGGCGAGTTCAAGTGTGAAGCAGTGGTCA
This sequence comes from Candidatus Peribacteria bacterium, assembly GCA_031276875.1. Classification (GTDB taxonomy): domain Bacteria; phylum Patescibacteriota; class Gracilibacteria; order Absconditabacterales; family Absconditicoccaceae; genus UBA3291. The sequence continues at coordinate 4,242 of JAISMG010000006.1, forward strand.
TTGCAACAGATGGTGGAAATAGTTGAATGATACATATATCACACTATAAGAAGTAAAATGGACATCAAAAGAATTCAGAATTTTAATATTGGATGCATTAATTGTACGATAATATAAAAAACATAGTATATATACGACTTTAGTAAATAAAAGCAATAGTAATCTTTTACTTGACTTTACATATGTAAATCATTAAATATAGATAATAAATTTATTACACTTTTTTAAAAGATATGCATACTCCACAGCAAAATCAAGATACCTTTCATAATCTTCCAGAAACATTCAACAAGAACTCTTTAAAAGCATATGTTCCCAAAGAGCAATCTTTCACAAAGTTGAATTTTCTAAAAAAGATTTTTTTAAAATTTTATCTCCCAAAAGAGCTATCTCTTGCAATGGTATCTCATGTCTTCGAATTGGATTTTGTAAAAGATGGATTAAAACAACAATTTTTAACTCAAATTTGAGAAAAACCTGCAAAAAATAAAGATTTTTGATACACACTAAAACAGATGTTAGCATATATCCATAGAGAAATGGGAAAAATACAAATAGAAACTGATAATGACAAACAATATGGTCTTGCATTTGATCTTTCTAATAATCTTGGAATACGAATTACATATCATAAAAACAAAAAATATATATATAAATATATATATAAAAATGATATACTAAAAATGATAAAAATTATAGATTCTTATAATATTCCTAAACTAAATTGAAATTATATTCTTCATATCCACTGATTTGATTTCTTGAATGATACAAATATAGAATATTCTCAGTATATACAAACTTCTCACAATATGGAACTTATTACTACTTTAAAAACAGGAGTAGAAGATATAAGTAATTTTCCCATTATTCAAGCAGAGAAGAGTGATAATTTTCAGCAACGATATAAAAAAGAATTAAAAAAATTAGAAAATAAATATCAAAATATGCTTTCCATTTGATGAAAAATTCACTTTGAAAAAAGTATTCCTGAAGAAAAAATAGAAGAATTTAAAAAACATTTTTGATTTTCTTCTACTCCATTTCAGCTCATTCATGCCAACACTTCTCTTTTGCTTCCTCCAAGTTATTTCCCAGAAGAATTAGCCTTAATCATTGGATTCTTTCAAAAATATGGACTTATTCAAGGAAATCCTGAACTCCAACTTTCTATTCCTAGTCGCTTACCCAATCGAGCTGCTGCAATGTTAGGAAGTTGTATGCTACTCTCCTCTACCATACATATTGAATACCCTCCAGAAGCATTTAAAACTACTCACAATACTACGGGAAATAAAATAATGGCATATGACGGTGGGGTATTGGAACAAGATTTTAAAGGTATTCCCAAATATATCAAACTAGGCAGAACAGATATGTTGGGGATACAAGATATTACAATTATTCCTTTATACCATCTTGTTTGAACGCTTCTTTGTCACGGAATATTTCAATGAACATTCCAAAAATATGGAATACTTTTTATGAATGAGTATAAAAATCTTTTGGGAAAACATCATTTACAACACATCCTAGAAAAAGAATGGATATATATATCAAAAGAAGATAATAAAGAAGCAATTGATAAAGCTGGACAAGAACACTATGAAATGATCAAAGAGATTACAGATAGACAAAAAAATGATTGGGATATCTACAATACCAGTGGAAATAAAAATTGACTATTAGTATTTGAAATAGAAAAACTCTTGAAAAAATATCAAAATTTAGTATACTACCACAAATGATTTTTATCTTCTATTCAATCAATATGTGCAAAAATCACAGACACACTGGTACAAACAGAGGAACTTTCTTAAGTCCTCAACCAGAAAAAGAATCTCAAACCAACAAATCCAATAAACAAAAAGAATTAACTCTTGCCTATATAGAAGAACTTACAGATGCACTAAGAACAAAAGATAAAAAAGATAACATAATAAAAATAGATGAGATCAACAAAAGATATAGCCAGAAAGGACTTAATATTAAAAACCTTAATCTAAGTGATTTAAGTAAAATATTATCTGCTAAAAATGAAGAATCCACACAAGAACAGGTAGAAATCACTAAAGAAGAAACTGAGAATAAAATAAAAGAAACTACAGAAGAAATGGCTCCTTCAAAGGAAAATAATCAATCTTCAACTAAACGATGGAATATTAAAAGATTTTTTACTTCTTAAATTTTTACTTCTTTCCAGTCCCCTTCTTTCAGATTTCCCAGTTCATATTCCCCTTCTCTAATTCTTTGCAGGTCAAGCAATTCGTATCCTAAAGTTTTAATCACTCTCCTAATGTGTCTTTTTTTTCCTTCATTGAGAGTGATATGATACGTCAGAGGAGAAGCAGATTTGGTGAGGGTTTTGAACTTCAAAAAGTCTCCTTCGTCGTAGATTCAGCTTTTTGCTTTTTGGATATCTGGAGCAGAAAGCGGAGAAGAAAGCTGGACGAGATATTCCTTTTCAATGTGAAATTTGGGATGAGTGTAACGATGTACAAGAGCTGGACTATCCGTGAGCAACAGCAATCCTCTGCTTTCCTTGTCCAGTCTACCAATATAGTAATAGTGATGAAAAGCTGAGGGAAGCAACGTATAGATAGTAGGTGTATGAGGGTCAGATTTGGAAACCACATACCCTTTGGGTTTATTGAAAAGTACAAGTTTTGGGGAATGTTGCTGAGCAACATTTTTTTCACTGCTGGAAGAAAAAATGGAAGCATTCCCATCAGGAAGGAAGATTTCATCTCACGGAGACAAAAGGTGTTTAAACGATTGGACAGGAAGATGGTTCACCAGAATTTTTCCCTGTTTGATAAAATCTATAATGGTGCGACGAGAAAGATGATGTGTAGTCTGAAGGTAGGTAAGGAGATACATATTTAAGGAAGAAAAAAAACAGAGCGATTATACTCTATTTTTTCTCAGTAAAGTTGCAAGATAATTATTCTACTACAACATCTACTACTTCTGGAGTAACTTCTACTGCTGGAGCACTTACTTCAACAACTTCTCCTTCAGGAAGCACTTCTACTACTTCTGGAGTACTCTCTACTACAGTAGGAACTTCTTCCACCTGTGGAGTGACTTCTACTTCTGGAGTAATTTCTACTACAGGAGTTTCTACTACTTCAGGAGTAACTTCTTCTGGAGTTGTTGGTTGTGTACCACATCCCGCAAGTGTGAAAGGAACCAAAGCTACAGCTCCCCATACTAAAAGTTTTTTCATCATTACATACAAAATGAAATAAAAAAAAGTGTAATTTAACTATTACGTTAGTAGGTATATAAAACTTAAAGGAAAATGCAAGCAAAAATACATTTTTTTCAAATTTCTGTATAAAAGCGAAAGAAATAGTATTCATAATGCTGATTTCAAACCATCACCATCTCTCCCTTGAAAAATCTCTCCATATTCTTATATAAAAGACAGACTTTTTTATTTTTTTCTTTTTATGCTTATGAAACAAATTCGAAGTATCGTTCTCTTTTGTGTGCTTATTGTACTATTGCTGTTTTTTGGACGGACAAGTTTAGAAACATATCTAGCTACACATACGTATTATACTGCAATGCTTACTAGTGGCACCAATCGATGAATTTTTATTTCTGTGTTGGTGTGTTCACTCTTTCCAGTGCTGTATCTCCTGTATGCTAAACGTTTTACGTTCAAAAAGCTGATTATTCTTTTGGCGGGAGGATTGGCAGGATATGGACTCTTGCATAGTTTATGGAAAGGCGGAACCGTAGAACTTGGACGGCTCATTACGATGTTCAATACGTTGTTGTTGTTTGCATTAGGAAGTTATACATTGACGGGATTGTTTGCTCTAGGAAATTGGATAGAAAAAAAATGGATTAGATTTAAACAGCATAGGTGGCAAGAATTGTTCTTGACGCTAGGAATTGGAATCATTGTATTTTTGGCAGTAGTGCAAATCTTACTGGGAATAGGGATACTACACGGTATCGTAAGCCGAATACTCTTTCTGGGACTCTGATTTTTTATCTATTGGGAAAGAGCTACTCTCCAGCAACGAGGAACCTTTCTTACTGAACTCTTGGGAGGAATAAAAGACCGCGTGCGTGCAAATACTCCACGATTGATTGCATTAAGTGTATTATTGGTCATTTCGGTGATGTATTTTTATTATGGATTTCAAAATTCGTTTATTCCGTATTCTACAGCACGAGACGCAAATCACGAATATATGTACATTCCAAAAATTCTCGCAGAAAATGCTGGGATTTATCGGGGAAATAGTGTGGGTGCAGGAATGCCGTGAATGTGGCATCTGTTTATTACCTTTTTCTTTTCATTGACGGGAATAACAAATGGACGACTAGGACTATGACCTGATACAATAGCGGTTTCGATGAATTTTTTGAGTGCAGTATTGGTGTTGGTATTTGGGATTGGATTGGTATATCAAGTGGTAGCGTTTTTCACCACTCCCCGCTCTGATAAGCAAGAAAAAGCTGACCTCCTACCAAGTACCGCTCCAACCGTAGGAATTGGTATTGGACGAAGTATATTATTGTTGCGATTGACCAGTGGAATGGGAGCCTTTTTGGTGATGGTGGACAATAAAACTGACCTAGGAGTAATGGCACTTTCTCTGCTTGCTCTCTTGGCGGGAATGATTTTTCTGGGGATTTTGAACCAGCAGGACAAACAAGACAAAAAAGAACTCATCAGATATCTTTGTATCGCAGGAATTTTCTTTGCATTTGCGACATTAGCCAAACCTACAGCATTTGTAGATTTTGCATTGTTTGGAGTATTTTTGATAGGGATATGGATTTCTCCGTGGAGTGCGATAGGCGTAGGACTAGGATTAGCAGGAGTCTTGAGATATATGAATGTGCTCACCTCAAGTTTTCTGCTCAGTGAAACTAATGCCAAATGGTTGATTATCATCGGAGGAATATTGGTAGTAATAGGCATTATCATCGCTCTGATAAAGAGAAAAAAAATCTGAATTTCTATCAGCTATTTGCTCATTTTGGGAGTCAGCTTTTTGGTGCCTTTGGTGGTGTTTAAAGCTCCACGAATTATCAGGCAACAGCTTTCAACCGATACCTTTAATCCAAAAAATGTCGTAAAAAGTTTATTTGCCAAAGCTCCACTCAATGCTGAAAATATTTTGTTGGCTCAAGCAAGTGGGGAATTGGAAACATTGGAAGCACAAAACCTGATTGATGAACGTGCAATACAAGGACTAGAAGTACCAGCAGAAATTTCTCAATCTTCCGCTCAACAGTGTTTGTCCGCAGGGAATAACTGGAGTGAAGAAGAACTGAAAGAAGGATTGCAAGAAATCAAAGGTGGTGGATTGGTAGAAGATGTAGGAAGATATATTGGATTTTGACGAAAAGAATTTACCAGCGAAAAAAATAAGGTGTATCGACTGGCGAAACTTTTGTTTCCGACTTCAGAGCATTGTTATGGATTGAATACGGACGCCAAAGTGCTGTGTGAACATAGTGAAGCAATTGATGCTTTCGATGTTGAGACCTTGAGAACGATGTATGAAACGAAGATGTCTGATACTACTTCTCAGGCAGCAGTGCTATTGAAAGAGGCATTAGATGCTTTTGATGAACAGACGGGAAATGTAGACGCTAGCTACAATCCCCAAACCTACAGAGATTACATTGTGGCATTGAGACAATATTATCAAGCTCACAGTATCAAATCGAGTGAAAATATGTTGGCTATTCCGTATAGATATATGATACCGCTAAATATTGTGTTTAACTGGTCGCTCCAAAATTTAAGTAGTTATTATACGGATATTGGATTTTCACGAATTCTCTTGTTTATTCTACTCATCATTACGCTACCCTATGCACTCGTGAAAAAGGACAAAATGCTGATGATGCTCAATGCAACCACGCTCATTGGGCGAGGATGGCGACGGATTATCGGAGGAGCTATTTTGTGGTATGGAACGGTATTGATTTCACGAACGGTGATTAGTATTTTGGCGGTTGCGTACCATATGTATGCTTCAGCAGAACGTTCAGAACGTAAGCCATTGCTCCTGACGGCAAACATTGTGATAGGAATAATCGTCATCGCGATAGGAATTCAGCTTTTTTTGAACTTTTTTAGAATTAGTTCACAAGGAGCAACAGGACCGTTTGTGTGGTACAAAGGAAATATGGGAACAGAAAACCAATTTTCTGAAAAACTGGACAATATCACCAAAACCAAATATGGATACACGATGAAGAATGTTTTTAATTTGCAATTCCCACAATATAACCCTATTATCAACGCATTGAAAGGAAGAAGGAATGAAGATGGCGTGGTGGTAGCAGGAACCTATATTCAGTATTTCTTGGAAAATCAGTGGAATTTACAAGGAGATGGAATGCTGACCGAATTTTGGGTAAAAGCTTCTGATGGCAACCTCTGCAAAACCTATCGAAGACTGAAAAATGACAACACGAAATATCTCATCATTGACCCAAATATTGGAACGGTGGGAATGGGAGAAGGAAATGAAACACTCTTTCATAGGTTTTTTGCCAAACTCGATACAGTAAGTGGAAAAGTAGAAGAAGACTGAACCTTAACCACACTCGTAAAAATGTATAAACTCGGCTACCTCAAGCTTTTGAGTACCAATAATATTGGAGCGTACTATGCATTTAATTTGGACGACCAAACCTTGCAAAGTGCATTTGGAGCGAGAGACGAGGAAGCATTGATATTATTGAGAGCAAAATTGATAGGAATTAGATATTTTCCTAACGAGGCAAATACACTCTTTAGTCAGATTTGAAATCTCTTTGTGCAGAGGATTTTGGCGGGACAAGGATTGGAAGAAATTGTGTCTATTTTGGGATTGGAAGCGGATTTGACAAAAGTCTCTACCGTATTATCTCAAGTAAAACAAGGTGAACTTTCCGGAGTGAAAGAGCTTTCTCAAGCTGAAAGAATGCTCCTTATCCAATATCTCAACTTATATCACAGTTTTGTTAATAAGAATGCTCAAGGACAAGAAGTCTTACAAAATCTCCTCATGAACAGCATTGGAAGTAGCAGTCAAGTAATGGCATTTGAATTGGTATAGTAGGGGTAAAATAAAATTGATATATATATAATTTATCCTTGCATTTGTGAAAGAAAAGGATATACATCTTTTGTAATCCTTTTAATCTTCTGTAATCTTCTCCAATGACAACTTACACAAGCCGTGAAACCTACCAGTTCATCTCCCGCCAGACAAATGACCCTATCGTAGAATGGAAAACCTGCACAGTCAGTGGTCAACCTTTCCCTATCTATCAGTCCGATGTGGACTTTTATGAGAAGATTTCTCCGACGTTTGATGGAAAGAAGTTTCTTATTCCCACGCCGACACTTTGTCCAGAAGAGAGACAGAGAAGGAGACTAGCATTTAGAAATGAGAGAAAACTCTACCGTAGAACATGTGATTTCTCAGGGAAAGAGATAATTTCAATGTACAGCCCTGATAAACCTTTCAAAGTCTATGAACAGGAAATTTTATGGAGCGATCAATGGAACCCTTTAGATTATGGGAAAGATATAAATTGGAACGTATCTTTTTTTCAGCAATTTAATGAACTTTTACATACAATACCTCTTCCTTCTTTAATTACAAAAATGAGTGAAAATTGCAAATATGTGAATAATTGTGGAAATTCAAAAAATTCTTATCTAATTTTTGATAGCGATTTTTGTGAAAATTCGCTTTATAGTTCTATTGTAAAATACTCAAATTCTGTACTAGACAGTCTACACATCTATCATTGTGAGAATATTTATAATTCTATAAATTGTACGGAAAGTTATCATTTGATCAATTGCTTTGAATGCGATAGATCGAAATTTTTAAGAAATTGTAGTAAATGTATTAATTGTGAATATTGTTATGGTTGTTCAAATCTTGTATATAAAAAATATTGTATTTATAATCAACCGTATTCTCAAGAAGAATATGAAAAAAGAATATTAGAAATTCCTTTTACTTATGAATATCCTTCTTCTTTATCTAGAACAACTTATGTACTAAACAGTGAAGAAAGTATAGGGAATAATCTTTGGAATACAAAACAATGTCATTTTTCTTTCAATGTTTGAGACGCAGAACAATTGAAATACTGTGATTTAGTAACTGGAGCGGAATATTGTTTTGATATCTCTTCTTATGGAGGAAATTTACATTATTCATATCAAAATTGCTCTGTTTGATTTGATGTAAGCAAGACATTCTTTTCTGCAGTAATTACCTCTAATGCTCACGATATATATTATTCCCATTTAATTAGTGGATCCCACGACATATTCGGTTGTATAGGACTACTCAATGCTTCCTACTGTATCCTCAACAAACAATACACCAAAGAAGAATATGAAACTCTTGTTCCAAAAATTATTGAAAAAATGCAAGAAAACTGAGAATGGTGAGAGTTTTTCCCTCCATCTTTGAGTCCCTTTGGCTATAATGAAACCGTTGCTCAAGAATACTTTCCACTCACAAAAGAAACCTCCTGATTAAACGGCTACAAACGAAATGACTTCTCCTCCGACCCCAAAATCCCCACAAACGCTGAATTACTCTACCCTGCACAACTCCCAGATGAAGAACGAAATGCTTTGGTCAATGATGATAGTGTTCTGAAGAAAGTAATCATTTGTAAAGAAAGCCAGAGACCATTTATCATCCAAAAATTGGAATTGGATTTTTATCGTAAAATGAGATTGCCTCTTCCAAAGCTCCATCCTGACGTAAGACACGAAGCGAGAATGAAACAAAGACCTTGAAGAACGCTCCATCTCAGACATTGTGATAAGTGTGGAAAAGAAATGGTTTCTGTCTACCCAGCAGATGATGAGAAGAAAGTCTACTGTGAAGACTGCTACAGAAAAGAAGTATATGGATAACAGAAAATTTGTTTCCCACAAAAAACAAATATCATAAAAACACAATATTTGTTTCCTTGAAAAAACAAATGACTTTATTACAAACACAATGTTTTTATGTTATTACTTCTCAAATAATGGAATTTCTCCACAAATCATTTACATTCCTCAATGAAGAAATTTACTTAAGAGAACGCTATATTGCCCAAATAGAGCAATTTACTGCTACCAAAAATATTACTATCTTGTGGCCCAACATCATAGATTTTTTATCTTCTCCTACTTTATAATGCCATACACCAGCCGTGAAACCTATGAATTCATCTCTTGCCAAACGAACGATCCCATTGTAGAATGGAAAACCTGCAAAGTCAGTGGTCAGCCTTTTCCTATTTATCAGTCGGATATGGACTTTTACGAGAAGATTTCTCCGACGTTCAATGGGAAGAAATTCGGCATTCCCACACCGACACTTTGCCCTGAAGAGAGGGAAAGAAGAAGACTAGCATTTAGAAATGAAAGGGAACTCTACCGTAGAAAATGTGATTTTTCAGGGAAAAGTATTATTTCGATTTATAGCCCCGATAAACCTTTTAAAGTCTATGAACAAGATATTTGGTGGTCAGATAAACGAAATCCTTTTGATTATGGAAGACTTTTTACTTTTCAACAATCTTTCTTTGAACAATTTGCATCTCTTCTAGCTGACGTTCCAAAAATAGCTTTGTATGAAAAAAGTAATGAAAATAGTATATATACTAATGATACTACTCATAATAAAAATTGTTATCTGATTTTTTCCTCTGATTATAATGAAAATTGTTGTTATGGAGTATTCAATAATTCCAAATCTTCTATAGATTGCCTAGAATGTCGATCCATAGAAAAATGTTATGAATGTGTTAATTGTTTGCATTGCCATAAACTTTTCTATGCTTTAGATTGTGAACAATGTACACATTCCTCATTTTTGATAAATTGTGTAAACTGTGACCATTGTTTTTTATCACATAATTTAAATGGAAAGAGATATTACTTTTTAAACAAACCTTATAGTCCTCAGGAGTATCAAGAAAAAATAAAAAATCTAACATTAAAAGAAGCTAAAAAAAATTTTGAAACAGTTATACAAAAAACTATCCATAGACACCTAAAAATTAATGCAAGTGAAAACTGTATAGGAAATGATATAGAACATTCTCAAAATTGTAAATACTGTTTTGATACATTACAAGCTAGAAATTGTTCATACATTTTTTTTGGAAGCCAAACCTTAAGTGATTGTCAAGATACTATCTGTGCAAGTATTGATGCTTCTAAATGTTATCAAGTGCAAAATTGCTTAGAACATTGTCATCAAATTATGAGCTGTAATTTTTCCAATAATATTCAATTTTCTTATTATTTAAATAATTGTATCAACTGTTCTCAGTGTTTTGGTTGTGTAGGTTTACGCAACAAAGAATATTGTATCTTTAATAAACAGTATGAAAAAACTGAATATGAACGTCTTATATTTCAAATTATTGAAAAAATGCAAGAAGACTGAGAATGGTGAGAATTTTTTCCTCCATCTTTGAGTCCCTTTGGCTATAATGAAACCGTTGCTCAAGAATACTTTCCACTCACAAAAGAAACCTCCTGATTAAACGGCTACAAACGAAATGACTACTCCTCCGACCCCAAAATTCCTGAAAACGCTACATTACTCTATCCTGCACAACTCCCAGATGAAGAACGAAATGCTTTAGTCAATGATGATAGTGTCCTAAAGAAAGTAATCATTTGCAAAGAAAGTCAGAGACCATTTATCATCCAGAAATTGGAATTGGACTTTTATCGTAAAATGGGTTTACCTCTGCCAAAACTTCATCCTAACGTCAGACACGAGGCCAGAATGAAGCAAAGACCCTGAAGAACGCTCTATTTGAGAACTTGCGACAAATGCCAGAAAGAAATGATTTCTGTCTACCCAGCAGACGATGAGAGGAAAGTCTACTGTGAAGACTGCTATACAAAGGAAGTGTATGGATAAAAAATCTCTTGCATTGTTTGATAAGAAAAGTATTTCTATTTCAGGCTTTTAATTCCCTCTTTTTATTAGTGATGTCTGCTTCACCTCTCAAAATCCGCAATTCTACCGCTGAATTTTTGATGTTTACTGCTGATAGTCAGCAACATAGTATAGAAGTGCATTTTCAGAATGGAACTGTTCGACTTTCCCAAAAAATGATGGGAGTACTTTTTGCTACTTCTAGTGATAATGTTTCTCTTCATCTAAAAAATATCTTTAAGAGTGGAGAACTCAATATCTATTCAGTTACCGAGGAATTCTCGGCAACTGCGACCGACGGAAAAACTTATAAAATTAAACATTATAATCTGGACGCAATTATTGCTGTAGGATATAGGGTAAATAGTGATAGGGCTACTCAATTTCGCCAACGAGCAACAAAAGTAATAAAACAGTTTGCTCTTAAAGGTTTTGTTGTAGATACGGAAAGGATGAAAAATGAAGGATATCTTGGAATGAATTATTTTGAAGAATTGGCAGAAATTATCCGTGAAATCCGTGTAAGTGAAAGAAAATTTTATCAGAAAATTACAGATATTTATGCAACAGCTTTAGATTATGACCCTGAGAGTGAACTAACAAAAAATTTCTTTTCTACAGTGCAAAATAAATTACATTTTGCCATCACAGGACAAACCGCTGCAGAACTCATTAGTTCCAGAGCCAACAGTAAAAAGCCTCATGGGACTCACCTCATGAAAACATTCTCCTAAAGGGAAAATACTAAAATCCGATGTTAGTATTGCAAAAAATTATTTACAACAAGATGAATTAGAAGCTATTGTATGCTGAAGACCAAGCAAAAAGACATATTCCTATGACAATGGAAGATTGGATAAAAAAGCTGAATATTTTTTTGGAACTCAGGCAGAGAAGAGTACTTCAAGATATCGGAAGCATATCCGCTGAAGTAGCGAAATCATTTGCTGAAAGTGAATGGGAAAAATACCGTATTATCCAAGACCAGCTTTTTATGTCTGACTTTGATGAATTTCTGAAAATTTTACCTAATGAAAAATAATATTTTATTTTCCTTTTGTTTTCTCCAATGACAACTGCCCAAAAGACATCCCGACCAAAGACATTTGGACAGAAACGCATATAGAACCCCCAAAGAAGAAATTGAATGAGAGTAAACAAAAAAACAATGCTACACTACAAAATCATCAATCAACGCAACATCATCTCCACTAATCATTCCAATAATTTTTTCACGAGAGGTACCTTTGGGCGTGATAAACATCGCTCCTAGCCCCCTCCCCTTTTTTTTGTGCATAGTGAAGATTTCATCCGCTTCATAAATCGTAATCTCCGCAGAAACAAAAACAAAATCCCTATGAGACGTAGAAATCGGAAGATGTTCGATACGGATTTTCGTAATATCCAAATAATTATCATCCAACATCTGTTGAGATAACCACTGGAGAATTCAGCTTTCTGTGACTACTCCTAAAAATTTATTTGAGGAAGCATACACGGGAACGTGCGTATAATGAGCTGTTTTCATCACCGTAAGTAATTGTGCTAAACTATCCTGTAGAGACACCTTATGCACCTGTTTGGTAAAAAATTCCACACATAACGGAGGCTTCACGACCTTATCCACAAAATCCGCTAACTTGTCAATTGCCTTTTGCGTGGGAATGGCGTAGAGGTATTCATCCACTTTTAATCAATGGGAAATGTGATTTCTCAATTCTCCAAAGTATTTCAGGTCATTTTGGAAAATTTTCACAAATCGAGAAATAGAATATTTTCCTTGCATAATTTGTTTAAGTTTGTCATTGTAGGGCAAAAACTTTTCTGTTCCCAGCACTTTATCAAAATGTTTATCAATTTCATTGAAAAGGGAAAGATACTGCATCACGCGGGACTGTTCGATTTGTTGCTGTGAAGAAGGAGAAGTTGGTTCGGTCATTATAGGAAGAAAAAAAGCTGATAAAATACAACGCTCTTTATTGTACTGATTTTTCTTTATTTTGCAAAAAATAGCTTACTTTTCTCTTGATTTTTTTGTTTGTAATGTCTCTAATAGATAGTACCTTTTATCCTTATTTCTCCACAATCCTCAAAATCTCTCCAAAAATTTCTTCTTCCGTCTGCATTCCATTCACACGCACCAGCACACCCTGCCCCTCTAACCATTCCAAAGCTGGCTCTGTTTCACGATGAAATGCTTCAATCCTATTTTTTATAGCTTGTGCATCCGTATCATCTTTACGAGCATTGTTTCCGTCAAGCTTCGCTCTATGCGTCAGCCTTTTGTACACTTCTTCATCAGGAATTTCTAAACACACCACAACAAAACTTCTGTCTCTCTCTCGCATTTGTTGGACAATTTGTATCGTCTGCTCCAATGTCCTCAACATTCCATCACCCAAAATCCACTCCCCTTCCTGCAATGTTTCCATAAATACCCTCCACAATCCCGCAGGAATAGCTGGATTTATCAGCAAACCGTTTTTGGTATAATAGGAAATATACTTTCCCAGTACATTATCAGTAGCTTGTAAAGCACGCAAAATTCCTCCCATTTCGAAATATTTCATTTTTTCTCCGAAATGTTCACGTAAAAATTTCGCTTGTGTCCCTTTTCCACTTCCTTGAATTCCCATCAGGATAATATCTTTCATAGTTTTAGTAGTAAAGAAATTAAAAAATCTGATTTCTTTCTACAGTTTTCTGAGTAAAAAACAATGTGAAAAGGTTAATTATCAAGCAAAATACACCAAAAGGGTAATCAAGTAAGATAAGAACTAGGAAATGTTTTATCATATCTACTTCCCAATGTCCGAATACTGTGGTTCTCTCTTCAATTTTTTACCAATAAAACGGCAAATTTTTCCTTCTCAATTTTTCCAATCAATTCCTATTCCACTATTCTCTCTATCAAAAATAAATAGATAAAAAGAGAATTCTTCTCACTTTGAATAACAAAGTAGGAAATCCTAAATAGAGACTGCTTCATTACATTCTTATCCTTTACAATCATCATAATGACGACTGTATCACACTTTAACCAGCTTACCAACATTCAATCCGTAGGATTAGATGTCTGTAAAGCTTGAGAAAGATTGGATTTTTTGTAATATTACTTGGCATCACTAATGTTTTTAAGATGTAAAATGGACATTTATTATCTTATTGATTAGTGGTGCATTTTGAATTATAATTTTTCTAAGCTTGAACTACCTTTTTAAATGTATATCCTTATATTTAAGGTATTTGTTCCTGTTTTATTTTCACGATTTTCGTCTGATGAAAAAATTGTTGCTTTTGCTATGAAGTATCCTCTTCGTTCTGGTGCTGGCGGTGGTTGCGTTTCATTGGTGTTCCAAGGTTCCTTTTACGTTCACGGCGACCAATTTTGACCCGGAGTGTCGTTTAGTAGTTTACACGACTTCTTCGCGGTATTTTTTAGAAAGAAATTTTTGAAATTAAAAGATAAGTAAGTTTAATATAATTAAAAGCAGCAGTAGATAAGTAGCTTACTTATTACATTAAGAAAATGTGGTTTTTCAAAAGGAAATTGTACTATAATTGTCCCATCAAATCTCCCAATTTTTCCTCTTGCTCTTTGTGGGCAGCAGCGGCTTTTTCTGCTCTATCCATTGTCTCCATCACGGCATTTCGTTTTTTAAGCCTCATTTCTCTCTCTGCAGTGAGAGCCTTTTTTTCATCTTCATCTTCGTGCATCAAAATATGGAGATTGATTTGTTCTTCAATATAAATTTCGTACAGACGTAAAATTTGGAATGACCAGAGTTCTGAAACTGTTTTTACCACGCTTTGGTCTCCACTTTTTACCGCAATGAATAAATCAAACCCTTTCTTTTTGTCATCTTTTTTGAGTTCATAATCACTAGAAAAAGAACCCAAAACTAATTTTTGCAAAATATCCCAGTCAAAGTCATCTTCCAATTCGTCAGGAGTCAAATATTCCTGAAAAGGAAACTTTGTTAGATACTCCGTAAATCGTTGTTGGTCTTTGATACCGCCTTGGATAGTACCAAACAGTGTCTCATACTTTTCGACAATCTGCTTTTTGTCTTCTTTTTCCCTAAGTTCCTCAATAAAAGATTGGAAATCAAATAACATCGGGGTTATAATAAAAGGTAAAAAATATCTATGTATCTAGCTATACATAAATTTACTAGCATTGCAAGAGAATTTTTATATAATTTTTTTAGAGCATTTTATTTCTTTGATGATACTGATGAAACTGATAACCAAAAACAAGAGAGCTTATTTCGATTATACCGTTATTACGGACTATACTGCTGGGATTGTATTGCAAGGGCACGAAGTAAAATCTCTCAAAACCTGACACGTAAATATCCAAGATACCGTAGTCTCGCTTCAAAACGGAGAACTGCGAATTTTGGGAATGGATATTCCACTGTATGGCAAAACTTCTCCCCTTTTGGTGCCGTGATATCAGCAGAAAAGAAAAAGAAAGCTGTTGGTGCAAAAACGCGAGCTTTCCAAAATCGCGTCCACCTTGGACAAACCGTGAATAGTTGCACTCGCTTTGGAGGTCTTTAGTACCAAAAGCGGATTTATCAAGGTGAAAATAGGACTCGGAAAAATGAAAAAAAAGATTGAAAAAAAGCAGGTGTTGAAAGAGAGAAGTATCGAAAAAGAGATGAGAAAAGAAGCAAGTAAGTTTTGAAAGTAATTTTAAAAATGGTCTTGACTTTAACATTTAGATATTTAATATACTTAATGTTAAAGATGATTTTACTTTTTATCTTTACTTATTATGACACACTGAGAAAACATTAAAAACATTGACGAACTCGTTGCAGAACGAAACACCTCTGTGAAAACACGTGATTTTAGCAAAGCACTAGTAACTACTCTTCGACTTGGAGGATTTGATAAAGACAAAATCCAAAACATAACGAAAGAGGAAAACGTAATTAAAGACTTGTATACCCAACTCAAAAATGGGCAAGAGGTATCTTCAGAAAAGCTTGGACAGCTATCTGATAATGTCAGATTAAGTTATATCAATGCAGACGTAAGGAAAAGATTGATTGAATTTTTCACCGCAGAAAGCGATAATATCAATGAAGAAAAAAAAGTCTCCTAGAACGTCTACGATAATGAATAACTTCTTTATGAGAATATTTCGTTGCTGATTTTGTTGACCTTGAAAATCTTAGTCAGATTTCTATACTGCTGATATGTCTATTCATAAACTCCCTGATTATGTCATCAACCGTCTCAAAGCCTGAGAAATTGTTGACAAACCCGCTGCTATCGTCAAAGAATTGATAGAAAATGCTCTGGACGCAGGAGCTACCAAACTTGAAGTCGCTATCAATGACGGTGGAAAATCTTATCTTTCTGTCCAAGACAATGGAAGTGGGATTGAACTTTCTGATATGGATTTGGTATTGGAAAGATATGCTACGTCCAAAATTCAGACTGATGAAGATTTATATCAGCTTTCTAGTTATGGATTTCGCGGAGAAGCACTGGCAAGTATCGCAGAAGTCAGCAAGACTACCATTTTGACCAAAACGAAATATGCAGAAATTGGTACAAAACTGATAAAAAAAGGCTGAGAACTGGTAACGAAACATCAACCTGTGGGATTTGACCACGGAACATTGGTAAGTGTGGAAGACCTATTTTTTAATGTGCCTGCGAGATTGAAATTTCTCAAATCGGCTCAAACAGAATTTTTTTATTGTTATAATATCTTTGTGGAAGCGGCACTTTGGCATTTTGACAAACATCGAGTGATGAAAAAAAATGATAAAATCACCTTTGATTTGCCACCAGCACGCGATTTGAAAGAGAGAATTGAAGCTATTTTCAAAAAAGATTGGAAAAAAAATCTGAAAACCTTTGACGCAGGAGATGAACAGTTGAGGTTGAGTGGAGTGGTGAGTGATGCGAGTTTGCGTTTCGGTTCAGGAGAAAATATCAAAATCTATGTGAATGGCAGACCTATTCAAGATAAAATCATCAGAAAAGCATTGATGGACGCCTATTCTAGACAAATTACCCCGTGAGAATATCCTTTGGTAGTGCTGATGATAGACATAGACCCAAAAATGGTAGACGTCAACGTTCATCCCGGAAAATTACAAGTAAAATTTGCTGATAGTAGAATGATATATCAGAAAGTCTATGATACCCTTGCAGAAACACTGGGAAACAACAAAATTGCACATTCTTTTCAGCATTCATCAGCTTTTTCTGGCTCTTCTTCTCTGGGACAGCAACGCTTTTCTTCACCGACAACGTTTGCACCTTCTGCCAATTTACCGTCGGTGGAACAGCTTTTTGCAGAAAGCGAGAAAAATACGGACGTTTCTCTGAGTAAAGTAAGTCAAATTTTTGGAAATGAAGATTTACACACTGACCAGCCTCAAGCGTTTTTCCACTCAGAAATTGGAGAATATCAAGTGGTAGGACAACTGCGAAATAGTTATATTGTGCTACAATCTGTAGATGCACTGTACTATATTGACCAGCACGCTTTGGCAGAAAGAATTGCCTATGAAACGATGAAAAAAGAGCAAAATCTGACTGCTGAAACCCTTTTACAACCGTTGAAATTTGAAATCACCCATATTCCTCATCTCTCGGAAAAAATCGCTGAACTCAACCAGCTTTGATTTGATATTGCAATGCTCGGAGAAAATGTCATCGTTATCTATGCCATTCCTCATATTTTCGTGGTGTATCCTGTGGATATACAGCTTTTGTTCAATCACATTTTGTATTTGGAAACGATAAGTTTTGACCATTTGATGGATGGAGTATATGCAACTAAAGCGTGTAAGACGTCGATTAAAGCAGGACATAAGCTTTCTCTGCCTCAAATGCAACAGCTCGTAAAAGATGGATTTGAAAAAATCCCGTGATTATTTGTTTGTCAGCACGGGAGACCGTTTTTTATCAGAGTAGATAAAAAGGAAGTGGATAAGATGTTTGGAAGATAATTATTTTTTATCAGATGTACTTTCACTGCTTGTCCATAATTTTTTTCGGGTTGATGAAGTTTTTGTATATTTTTCTTTTCGATTAACTTTTCGTGGTCGTGTTCGAGATTTTGGGGTAAATATTCCTCTAAAGGTATCTCCTACCAAATTAAGTCCCCATTGAGTAGTACGTGCAGCAACAGTAGTTGGAAAAGAAGCAAATCGTAAAAAGTTTTTCAAATAATTGTTGGAAGAATCCCGTCCTTTGGTTCGGTCGGCTATTGCACCGGGAATAGTAGCAAGTCAGCCAAAAAGTCCCAAAGAACCGGTTTTCTTATTTGAACTTTCGGTTTTGTTTGCTGATTTTTGCTCTTCTGTATTTTTATCTGATGTGTCAGGTTTTTTGTCAGCTTCTTCTTTTTTGGGTTCGTCTTTCTTTTTTTTATCGTCTCATCACAAGCTTTTGGATGGGTTTTTAGGAGTTTCTTCGGTGTCTTCTTTTTCCTTTTTTGCTGTTTCTGAAGGAGGTAAAGAAGAAGATTTAACGGCAACATCAACGGGAGTATTAGGAGGTGTAGAAGGCTGATGTTCTGTTGGAGGTGGTTCATTGAGTTCTTTCTTTTTTAATTCTTCAGCTTTTTTTGCTTGTTCTTCCTTCGTTATTTCTTTTTTTTCTTCCAATGTCTTTTGTTCACCTGTTTCTAGTTCTTGTTTAGTTTGTTCCTGTTTATGTCTTTCCTTACTTTTTTTTCAAAGAGTATCTATTTTTTCAGCGTATTCATCATCCGTTATTTTTCCTTCTTTCAATAATTTAGTGGTTTCCAATCGCTCTTGCACCTCTTCATCAGAAAAATCAGGAAATCTTTTTTTTAACTTCTCCTTTTCTGTGAGTTTTTCTGTGGGGTTTCCGCTTTCATTAACCATTGTATAAATAAAGAGATAAATTATGAGATTTCAGCCTTTTGTTCCTCTTCTGCATTTTCTTCGTCTTCAATATCATCTTCCTCAGTTTCATCATCCAAGAGATAGTTTGCCATAAATTCAGCGGTCGTATCTTCCAGAAGCGTGATATAATTTGGTAAGTGATAGAAAAGCCAACCTTCCAGTTCTTCAATGGTAGTCGCATTGGATTTCTCTAGTTCTTCTTCAGAAACAAGTTGTGAAATTTTTTCCATAAAGGTTTCTTCCAAAAGGTCTTCAATATAAAACTTTTCTTCTGGAGGAAGTTCCCTTTCTGTGAGTTGAGCAATCCTATCGGTTGCATACGCTTTTGCTTCGGCGAGAGTTTGTAGCATTATTGTAGTAATAAAAAGTAAAAGTTAAGCTGCAATATTAAATGTAGATTTTTCATCTATCCATTTATGCATATGTGTATTGGTATTATCCCAAGTTTTAGCATTCTTCCTGTCTAAACTATTATCTACCTCTGATATTTTATAATCTCTATAATCAGCTTCGATAGCATTTATCATTTGAATTATTGCTGTAGCTTGGTCTCTTGTCCATTCGTGATTGGAAGCAGTACCATTTGCAATTGTTTTTACTTTGTTTTTGATAGTAGCTAGATGTTTTTGCACATCATCCAATGACCATTTAGCCAACCATTTTTTTACTTTTCCCATTTCTTTACCGTATCACATTACGGTTTTTTTAATCTTTCTTCTTAGTCCAATATGATTTTTTTCAGGTTGTGCAAACAATAAAATGAGAGCATTTGTGGGGTATCAACTAGTACTAACCAATGCCTTAAGTTGAGTTGCTAATTTATTAAATCTACGACCTGGAGCACCTGGTATAATTTCTTTCCAATTTGGAAGTTTGAGTACTCTTTCTTGTAAATGTTTATTTTTTTCTGTTAGAGAAGTAATTTCGTTATCTTTGGCTCCTAATAAGTTCATTAAATCGTTTATTTGTTTTTCTTTTTCATCAGTAATATTTTTATGCTGTTTTTCTAAATTACTCTTATATGTTTGGATATCTTCCAAAATAAACTTTCTAAATTCTTGTCTCCTTTTCTTTTTTTCTTCATCTGAACCCCATTCATTTTGCCACTCAGCATTTTCATCATTATTAAATGTTGCTAATTTTTTATATACATCTTTTAAGTCAGTATTTTCTGTAATTAACGTTTCATTGTTTGTTTCAGCTTTTTTATTCCATTCGTCCATCACTACCTTTGCTTTCTGCATATCTCCTTGTTTTACAGCATCATTAAATGATTGTTGCAATTCAGCAATATTCATATCTTTCAGTTCCTTTGGAACATTAGGAGTGTTTACAGTCATTTTTGTATAAGTAAGAAATAAAATCTCTCCTTCAAGTATACTCACAAATCAGAAATTTGTCAACTTTTAGTGGACTTTTTTACATCACCTTTTGCAATAATTGCTTCAATTGCCACGTTTCCTCCAATGAATTGGACATTCCAGCAGCTTTGAGGAGATAGAATTTCGCTTTTTCTTTATTTCCTTGCTTCACATACACTTCTCCCAACGCGTGAAAAAGATAGCCCTGAGGATACTCCTCTCCCAAACGCAAAAGAATTTCCTCCACTCCCGTTGCTGTCCCATTTGCCAATGCTAATCCTACTTTTCCATATTCACATACTGCATTTTCTTCCTGATGAGCAAAGAGCTGAGAACACACCAACAAATACTCTTGTGCCAATTTTTCATTTTTATGATACCATTCATAGTCTTCTCCTTGCATATATGGAACGAAAAATACTTCATAAAAATAGCTAAAAAAGTCTGACGGTTTCAGTTGAGCATATCCCAAAATCTTTTGTCGGGTAGAAAGCAATTTAGAAGGCTGGCGTAAATGCAAATAATTCAATGCTAAATACCTTTCAGCGTCCAAACGATACGTAGCACTTTTCACCTGCGAAAGCCTCAAAACAGACGCTTCATATTGTTGATTTCGATAATAGGCAACTCCTATCAAAAAATGATATTTCTCCTGATGTGCCGTATCCAGCGAAGATAACGTGGTAAGATATTCTCTAGCAGCGTCTCGGGAACTGGTAAGAAAATTTGCATAGGCTAAGAGTTGGTAGGGAAGCATATACTGTTTATCTTGTGCCATCGCAGACAATGCCAGCACTTTCGCGATTTGAAAATAGCCTTGATTGAACAGTTCTACTGCCGTCAATGCATCAAAGTAATAGGAAGGCATATCGGTTTGACGGGAAATTTGGGTTTGGAGGGTGGTAAGTTTGGTAGCAAAATTTTTGTATGAAGAAGCTTGAAAAGAAACAGAAAACTGAAAGAAACGGTCATATTTCTTCTCCAAAAGAGCAAGCAATCCGTGATACCAATTCGTTTCATCGGGAGTAATCAGCTTTTTTTCACTATAATATTGTACTAAGGAAGATAAGGTATTTACCGTAGAGGAAGCAGAAAGCTGAAAGCTATTGAAAGCGACGGTTAAATGTAAAGAAGGGTCAAGCTGAAGACGTTGGGTATCAGAAAGCGTATCAATAAACTGTTTAGCTGCAACGAATTGGTACTGTTGCACCATCGTTTGGAGAATAGCATTCATTACTTGAGGGTCAGGATGTTGTTCAAAGACTTTCTGGAGAAATGTTAGATTATCACTTTCCAATTGGTCTAAAGAAAGCTGTTCCTCTTCCAATGCCAAAAGTTCACGAGAAATCTCTGGAAACGTTCACGAAAATTGAGGAGAACTCTCTGAAGATAAAACTTCCGATGAGGAATGTACAGCAGATGAGGTAGTTTCTGGTGGAACTGAAAGTGAACTTGAAAGTGAGATTTGGAGAGGTTCTACGTTTTTGAATTGGGAGGAATTCGCAGCGTCTTGAAAAAGATATCCTACTATCAGAACTACTCATATCAATGCAAGTCCTCTTACTATTCTAAATTCCATCTCATTTTCGTAAAATAAATCTTTCTTTAAGTATACTCCAAATTTTGAAAAGTACAAAAAATGGGGAGCAAAGACCCTCATTTTGGATTGACAAGATAGGGAAATGTTATATTCTAGTTTTCAGAAAGATTTTAGTTTCATTACATTATATGATTATAAACATATTGCTATTCGTAATGAAATGAATTTTACAAATCAGATACATTTTCATTTGTTTTTTCGTTTCTTTTCTCTATATAAACAGTATATTTTTGTTTTTCTTTATTCAATGGCTAAAAAACGATTGCCTCCTCTCTTCCTTATCCTCACGTTGCTTGGCATAGACCAGCTTTCTAAATATTTTTTTTATACTCAAGAGATTGGAAAACAGACGCCTTTTTTGGAACCGCTGTTCAATACGGGAATATCTCGATGATTGGAAATGCCAATGCTTATTATTCTGATTATTTCCTTGTGATGTATTGCGTTGTTTGGGTATCTGTTTTATAATGCTCATCTTACGTGGGGAGAATTCAGTCTTTTTCTCGCTGGTACGCTAGGAAATTTGCTAGATAGAGGACAATTGGGAGGGGTAAGAGATTTTATCGCTGTGGGAAATTTTCCAGTATTTAATGTTGCGGATATTTTTCTCACATTAGCTATTATCCTACTTTTCACCAGGGAAATTTTACTCTTGCAAAGAAGAGAGAAAAACATACACTCTTAACGATATTTATTTATTTTAAAAAAATATTGGAATGACTATTGAAGGAAAAATCCTTTTTATTTCAGAGGAAACTAAAGTAGGACAAAAGGAACTACCAAAAATCAGTTTCGTCATCGAAGAAAACTCTGACAGAGAATTTAAAAACTCCCTAATGATTGATTTACTGGGAGACAAAACTGAATTGATAAAATCTTTCAAAGAAGGAGACTCTATAAAAGTATTTCTCAATTACAGAGCAAGAGAATACGACGGAAGATGGTTCAACAGCATCGGAGCTTGGAAAATTGAAGCTTTGGGAGGAAGTAGCAATGCAAGTGAAGATTTGCCATTTTAGAGAGAAATTCTTTTCTTTTTATCACGAACAACTGTTCAATACCAAAAGCCTTATCATAAAGTAGGGTTTTTTTGTAATCAAATTTTTTAGCTCCTTCTCTGTTTCAGTATACCTTTAAAATAAGAAATTAATCTTCATTACACCGTCATTCTGAGGAGAGAACAGAGTGAACAACGAAAAATCCAGACATTCAAGACTTCTGGATTCTTCGCTCCACTCAGAATGATACGTGGAACGGAGTCAAAATAACGACCCGAGATGCTCGCTCCGCTCGCTTTACCGAAAATAGAGACTCCACCCTTCAACTACATACCACACACAAATGTAGGATCCACAGCCAAAGAATCAAGAGTCAAGCTAGGAATTTTTGAAACAGCGAAGAGAGAAGCCGTTCGCGCGAGGGTTGTAGTCGTACGCACCCACGTCGGACGTAGTCAAGTCCAGCTTACGAGCGTAAGTACCACTGGGACTAGACGACCAGTAGTTGCCGTTATAGCCCTGATAACTAACCGACGCAGCCGCATCGCAAATACGGCTGCCAGCTAACGGCAGGAGTAAGTCGTTCCTAAATTTTGGAACGTTAGCCGAATCATTGAGGTATTTATAAACACTACTATCACGGAGGGAGACACTATTGATACCCGCCCGTGTAATCAGTAATTGGTTCCATTCTCCTTGACTGGGTACGTGATAGCCAGCTGGACACGGTCATTGCCTATGTATTGCATTCGTTCAAGTAGGAATAGTAGTTGGACCATCACTACTACTTCCTCATCGCAAATTATCATTCTGTGTACTTGACCAATCATCACCTACTGTAATAAAAGTATCATTGTTGTATGTACTAGGAGAAGCATATCTTCAAGCATCTGTCTTAGTACTACTCCTACTAGGAAGTGTACCATTATTTGCAAATCCATAATTATTTCACCACTGAAAATAATATCCATAAGAAGTTGACCCTGTCCCTGATACGGTTGCTCCCAAATTTTTATCCTGAATAGTAATGGATTTTTTACAATCTGTAACAGTTATTGTCCCAGCTGAGGTATTATGAGTCACTCACGCAGTACATGCCTTATTAGCAGTACAAGTTGAAGAAGGATTTCCTCCATTTACTCCTGCACATGTCCATGTTCGTGGTCAACTTCCACTTACTGATGACGCTGTTCCTAGTGAACATTTTTCTGCTGCTGTGGATGGAGCTGATATTCTATTTGTATTATGTGCAGTTCCACACACTCCACGAGTTGGACACGCTTGTGTATTACAAGTCTCGCTCGTAGAAGTACCACCACAACCTGCTGCACACGTTGTACTGGTGGCTGGTTTCGTTCCACTACACATACTATCCGCCACTACAGAACCATCTGAATCCTTACATTGTACTGTTCTGGTTTGTGTTCCACTCAGTGTTGTACATGTTCTCGTTCTTGTTCCTCCTCCACAACTTGCACTACAAGCTCATCGAGAGCCAATTGTCGGATTCGTCGCACTACAACTTCATCGACTTCAACTGTTCCAACTATAAGTTGTACATGCAGAAGTATTACAGCTTTGACTGGTAGAAATACCACTACAACCTGCTGCACACGTTTGACTCGTTCCAGGTTTCGTTCCACTACACATATTATCCGCTACTACAGAACCATCTGAACCCTTACATTGTACCGTTCTACTTTGTGTTCCATTCGTAGCTGTACAGGTTC
>JAISMG010000025.1 GCA_031276875.1 Candidatus Peribacteria bacterium
CTGTACAATTATTTCCCCGCCTGCTAAACTTTTGGCTCACCATAGCACTATTCCTCCTAGAGCTAGAACGCTTAACGTTCGTACTCATGTTATTTTTTTCATCATATTATTTGCTAGTAAGATAAAAAATTTTTCATAAAAAATTTCCTTTTGCATTTACACAACGGAATGGCAAGTATTAGGAAGTATCGAAAAATTTATAAAATGGTGATATATATATCGAGATTTATTGAGATGGTTCCATTTGGAAAGGACATTACTCTAACGAAATGCAGAAATAAAAATCATCCGCTGTTCACGTTCTGCATTGCTATTTGGTATATGAGATAGGATTTCACGTAAAGTATTTGCTGTTCACTGAAAAGTATATGTTTTTGTACGAGAAATGCAAATGATTTGTGTATGTGTAGTGTATTATTAATACCTATTTTTATCTTATTTGATGAGCTCTTTAGTGCATTTTGCTTAAATATTAACTTTTCTTTTCTACCTTTAGAATGTGGATTTCATAAGATAAAGGTTCATAGGTTTCTCTCGGATTGAAATCAAGTGTATATTTTTTCACTCCCTCTTCTTGGTCAATAGCAGTAATAATTCCTGTACCCACATTATCCAAAAATACTGCCTCTCCTAGTACTGGAACCTTATTCATCACAGAAAAATAAATTTCTGCAAGTTTTTGTTGTAATGCAGGATTATATCCCAGTCCATATGCCTGCTCCGGTAATAATATTCCCGTGATTACTTCATCTTTTTGTTTACCCGAAAGTAAGGTTTCAATCCATTCAAATGTTTTTTGAGGTGTTCAGATGGTAAAAGTGTTCGTCCCACTTGCATATACCGTTGCATCTGTAAATCTTAACGTATACGCTATTTCTACGTTATCAGCATTATCAATAACTTTAGGAGCTCCACATCCTACCAATAACAACAGACAAACATACGTTAACAAAACCCCTATTTTTTTGTGCATATTAGAAAAGAAAAAAGTAAAAAGAACTATGTTCATCTTTTCTATATACTTTTCCCTGCTCATTGCAAGTCATAGTGCTATGCAACTTCTGCATATTCATCATATGCATACGATTTCATCTTGAGAAAACGGAAGTCAGACTCGAAATCTGATGCAAATACATCCAATTCATCATCAGTATCTGCTATGGCTGCTAAAATGTCCGTAGCATAATCTGCTTCCACAACATAATTCTCTGGAACCTCTTCTCACATCATTTCTTCTGCCCTATCATCAGGGTACTGAGTAAAATCAGGCTGAATTTCCATAGTTTCTACTTTTCACATTTGTGTGATTTGTTAATATAAAAGATAAATCTGTTCTAAGTATATTCGAATAACGAACAATTTGCAAAAAAAACACCCCTATTCCATCAGATTTCTCTTCTTTTTTTATGAAAATATGATATAATTATAATAAAATTATTTGAAAATTCCCTTAGCTTGTGATTGCACTTTCATATTTCACCGACATAGGTAAGATTGATATTGAAAACACCCAAATGAACGTATTCTATGTTTTTTTAGCAATATATGTTTAAAAAATGTATACTTTGTAAAAGAAAGAGTAGCTTGTGTGCTACCCCAAATCTTAAAACTTAGAATTTTTTCAACTATAAGTTTTTATCATATTTTACCTATTTCATCTATTTTTGCCAATTCAGTTTTTTCTTTAACTCTTCCCAAACCACTTCAGCAGGTTGGTCATCACCATCTACTTGAATGAAATTTGGATGCTGAGCATAGTGGTCTATTACCGGCTGAGTATTGGTATGGAACGTTTGAATTCTTTTGGTAATGGTTGCTTCATTATCATCTGAACGACCTTCCAACACTGCCCTATTTAAAAGTCTTCTAATGAGTTCCTCTTCCTTGACGTGAAGATAAATAGGAATAAGCTTTGTAATCCCCAGTTTTTGCAATAACGTATCAAAAACTACTGTTTGAGCCTCATTTCTCGGAAATCCATCAAAGATGATGTTGTCAGCATTCAGCTTGTTTATCTGTTCTTCCAACATTGATACAATGAGTTCATCAGGTACTAATGCCCCAGCATTCATTATTTCTGCCAATTTTTTCCCCAGTTCATCAGGAGTTTTTACTCTTTCGCGGAGCAGTTCTCCTGTGGAAATTTGTATATATCCATATGCATCCATCAGATATTGAGATTGAGTACCCTTTCCACTTCATGGTGCTCACAACATTAGTACTACTTGTTTTGCCATTCGAAAAAAAAATCAGAATAAAACGTAGATTATCTACATGTGCTAGTTTGAAGAAATCAGCAACAATTGCAAGAGCATTTTATTTTCTATTTCCAATGCCCCATACTCTCACCAATTCATCCACAAATGCTTGCATCTGTTCTCCCTCTGCAGAAGACAATTCACGTACTCCACAGGAAAGGAGATGGTCTTTCAAAATCGTGATATTGAGCTGTTGCATCATTCCAATGACTGCATTCACCTGCTGAGAAATGTCAGCACAATAGGCTTGTTCTTGGATGAGCTTTTCGATGTTATCCAGCATTCCTCTGGATTTTTTAATCGCGATAAGAGCTTTGGCGTGAGAAGGGGTAGGCTGGTCAGCATTTTTTTTCTTCTGAGAAGGAGTACAACAGGTTTTCATTTACATACCGATACAAAATAAAGAGACTTCAAAACTGCATATACTATAACGTTTCTTTTCCCAATTGCAAAAGATTTTACGCTACGAGGGATTTGACCATATAGGTTCCCTGTAACCTGTAGCCAATATTGCGATAATATTCTCTTACCCCCACTCCAGAAATAATAGAAAGCTGACCAAATCCCGCTTCCTGAGCTAATTGTTCCGCTATTTTCAATAGTTGCTTTCCGAGTCAAGTATGTTGTGTGGCGTCATCAGACTTTTCTCCCAATTTTTGCGAAACTCCATACACGTGAAGTTCTCTAATGAGAGCAGCAGTTGCTCCCAATCACGGTATGTCTATACGATATTCGGGCAACGGTAATAAAAGTCTGGTAAATCCATACAAATATCCCAGTTCGTCCTCAAACGCAATAAATTTTTCTTCTCCTACCGAACTTTGATAGCTTCTGATAACCAGATTAAGTGGAGGGAAAGCAGTATGTTTCATTACCAAGATAAGATAGTATAAAGATATGGTTGATGAAAAAAAGTTTACAGTTTCTGGTGGATATTACAAGAAATAATCATTGAAAGAAATATTACTCATTTTCTCATTTTCCCCGATTTTGGCTACTTTCTGCGAAATTTTTTCTTAATTTTCTATTATTATTAGTTTTTTTTAGAAAAATAAGTTGTTCATTAAAAATAAAAAAAGTATATGGAAAAAAATTAAAAATTGGCACATAAGACTAATAGTGTTAGTCGGTGTCGCAGTAATATTATGGATTATTTTTAACCAAAAAAAAAGTAAAACAGCTGGAAAAATTGAAAAGTAAAAACAAAAAATTCAACAACAAAAACGAAGAGCATATAAAATATTGGAACAATGGGAAGGTAAAAATTTACTGTTTGATACAGTAAATCAAAAACTTTTACACGAAGGAAAGGAGGTATATCTTGATCAATGTTACATAAGCTTTGACTGCAAAATGGAATTTGGAATACCTCAATATATTCCTTTTAACGTTGCTGGAACAATTAGAGATAATAGGACTTGCAATTTCTTAGCAAATCTTTATACATACAACTACTCACATCAATAAAGGTTTCCTGCTACAACCTCTGCAAGACTGCACAATGGCTAGTAAGAAACAGAATTTCATTAGTAGATTGATAGCGATACAGAGGATGCTATTAGGTACTAGAAATTAAAGTTTTTTTTACTGAGAAACTTGATGTAAAATCTCTTGTAATTTATAAGGAAATTGTTATAGTTCACGGGACAGTGATTTGCCTTGTCCGTATTAATATCGGATATGTTAAAATAAAAACCTCAAAATAATACGCAGATTTATTTACCTTTATATACGAGTAAAAATGGCATTGAAAAAATATAAGCCTTATACCCCATCCAGAAGATTTATGGTGGGATATGACTTCAGCGACATTACCAAGACCAAACCCGAGAAATCCTTGACCGTCTTCATCGGAAAAACTGGTGGAAGAAATAACCAAGGACGCATTACTTCTCGCCGAATGGGAGGAGGGAATAAAAGACTCTATAGATTGGTGGATTTTAGAGGATATGATAAAGCAGGCATACCTGCCAAGGTCGTAAGTGTCGAATATGACCCCTACAGAACCTCTAGAATTGCACTGCTCAATTATGCTGACGGAGAAAAAAGATACGTAATTGCTCGAAATGGTATCACGGTCGGAAATAACGTAATGTCAGGAGAAAAAGCCCCTATTGCAAATGGAAATAGAAAGCAGCTCAAAGATATTCCTGAAGGAATGAATGTGCATTGCTTGGAGATTACCCCCTTTTCTACAGGGAAAATCATCAAAACAGCAGGTTCATCAGCTTTAATCTCTGGTAGAGATGAAGCACAAGGATTAGTCTTTATCAAAATGCCGTCTGGAGAAGTGAGAAAATTCAACCAGAACTGCCGAGCAACCATTGGAACGGTGGGAAATGAACAGCACAAAAACGTTGTCATTGGAAAAGCAGGAAGACAAAGACGAAAAGGTATCAAACCGAGAGTGCTAGGAAAAAATATGAACCCAAAAGACCATCCGCACGGAGGAGGAGAAGCCCATTCACCTATCGGATTGAAATTCAAAGCACAAAAATCCTTCTCAGGAAAAAGAGTGGCAGCAGGTATCAAAACTAGAAGCAAGAAAAAATGGTCAACGAAATTCATCGTTTCCAGAAGAAAGACAAAAAATGCATAATGAAGATTAACCTTTTATCTAAATTATTTACAACATATGGCAAGGTCGTTAAAAAAAGGTTTCTATGTGAATGAGAAAATCCTCCATAAAGTGATAAAAATGAACGCAAGTGGAGATAGAAAAATTATCAAAGTGCGAGATAGAGCGTGTCAAATCGTCCCAGAAATGGTAGGATTTACCTTCGCAGTTCACAACGGGAAACAATTTGTGAGTGTATATATCACCGAAGATATGCTTGGACATAGATTGGGAGAGTTCGTCTTGACGAGAACCTTCAAAGGACATCCTTTCTAATGTACATCCCCTGATAACGGGACAATATCCCTATTTACCTATTAAACTTTGTTGAAATGACACAAGTAAGTGCAACCTTAAAATATGCCTTGCTTTCAGAGAAGAAAATAAATCTGATTGCTGACCTCGTAAGAGGTAAAAAAGTGAAAGAGGCATTTAATCTATTGGAGTATATGCCCAAAAAAGGAGCCAGAACGCTCTACAAATTGCTCAAATCCGCTGTTGCAAATGCGGTACAAAATCATAAACTTGCTTTAGATGACCTCTTTATCGAGAAAATCGAAGTGGGCAGAGGACCCAAAATTAAGAGAGTCAGATTTGTATCTAGGTCTAGGATTAGTCATTATGAAAAATATAGAGCATATGTAAAAATTCTTTTAAATACTAAGTAAATCTTCGTATGGGACAAAAAGTAAATCCAATTGGAATGAGAGTAGGAATAATGAAGTCGTGGCCTTCTGAATGGTTCGCTAAAACCAAAAGACAAGGAGCGGACTTCTTTATTGAGGACATCAACATTAGAAATTTTTTGGATAAATCCTTTCCAAGAGCAGGGATTGCCAAAGTGATTGTGAGAAAAACTCAGAAAGAAGGAGAAATTATTCTCTTCGCTACCAAAGTAGGAGTATTGATGGGAAAAAATGGTGAAAAGATTAAAGCAGTAGAAAAAAAGCTGAAAGACCTTTTCCTCAAAGACTTCAAAATCAACGTAAAAGAAGTCCGCACCCCAGAACTTTCTGCGAGAGTAATGGCTGAATTTATTGCTACTCAAATCGAAAATCGTATGCCGTATAGAAAAGTCATCAAACAAACGGTTGCCAAAATTATGGAAAAAGGAGCTGATGGAGTGAAAGTCCAGATTGGAGGAAGACTCAATGGGACAGACATCGCGAGAACTGAACATTTCATTGATGGAAGAGTGTCTTTGCAGACATTCAGGTCTGATATTGATTACTATTACCTTCAAGCGATGACCAAATACGGAGTGCTCGGTATCAAAGTACGAATTCAAAAAGGAATGCAATATTCATCAGTAAAGAAAAATAAAAAAGCTACCATAGCGTTAAATTAAAACGATAACAAAGCCCTGAAGGGGCGACATAACCACCAACATAGGGCAACGCCCTATGTCTTTACTCACTCTACTTATTCACTATGTTATTAACACCGAAAAAACGAAAACATAGAAAGCAATTCAGACCCCATCTCAAAGGAGCAGCTACTAGAGGAACTACGGTAGCATTTGGAGACTTTGGACTGAAAGCTACTACTTCTGGAGTCATTACCAATAAACAGCTAGAAGCTGCCAGAAAAGTAATCGTTCGTCATACTAGAAAAACGGGACAAATTCGAATGAGAGTTTTTCCTGATACACCTATTACCAAAAAAGGACTTGAAATGCCGATGGGTAGTGGAAAATCTGATGTAGATGGATACGCAGCTCCTATTAGAAGAGGGAAAATCCTCTTTGAATTTACCGGACTACCGAGAGATGAAGCAGAAAAAGTTATTGAAAGTGCTTCCAAAAAACTGCCTGTCAAAGCCAGAATGGTTGTAAAAGGAGAAGTAAGATAAAAAATAAGGAAAGAATTCAATATTGAAAGCAGATTGAGTTCTTTTTTTTATTCTATGTCGTACACTACTATATGAAAGTAAAAAAAATTGCTAATTAGGCTTTCCAGAAATGCAGAGAGATTTTTTGTTGTATTATGACAGCATATCCGTATCTATACGATGTTTCTGATTATCGGAAATTTTACTTCTCCGACATAGCCCTATGCAGCTTACTATTGACCCCGCTACTACTGACCAGCGTTTTGACCGCTTCCTCAGGAAACGATGTAAACCGTATCCTCAAGTCAGACTTTCTGACATTTATTCTTGGATTAGAAAAGGAACGATTAGTGTCAATGGTAAAAAATCTCCTGAGGACTATCGTCTCAAAATAGGCGATGAAGTAGAAATTCCTGATGAACTCTTGGGTAAAAAAGACCCTTCCCGCCTTATTACCAGCAAAGAAAGAAAACTCAAAAAGCTGACCAAAGCAGATATTCAGCCTCTTATTCTTTTTGAAGATACCAATCGAATAGCTTTCAATAAGCCCGCGGGCGTTGTTGCCCACGAAAGTAATCATCATCGGAATGAGCTTTCTATGAATGATTATCTGGAGACTTACGCTAAAGACTATGCTCAAGGCACGTTTAAACCTTCTTTTGGGTATAGATTGGATAAGGATACGTCGGGCGTGTTGATTGGAGCGAAGAATTACGAGGCTTTGCAATATCTCAATCAGATTATTAGAGAACGTGAAATTGACAAAACCTATCTCACCATTGTGGTAGGAAATCCGCCCAAACATTTTGTCATCGAAAAAGCTCTGGAGAAAAGCTATAATGCTCAGTTTGACCGTGCTCAAATGGTCATCAATGAAAAAAGCTGAATGTCTTCCCAGACTGAATGCCGAACTTTGAAAACCCTTTTTCATCACGATTTGGGACAACTTGCTCTGGTGAAAATAAAACTTCACACAGGGAGAATGCACCAAATCAGAGTGCATCTCGCGAGTGAGTCATTTCCCGTGTTGTGAGATATTATCTATGGAAATCCTGCTGTAAATAGAAAACTTGCCAAGGAATTGGCTATTCAGAGACAGCTTTTGCATTGTTGGAATTATCATTTTATTGACCATACGGGAACGCCTATAGATTGTACTGCTCCTGTGCCAGAAGAGATGGTACGTTTATTTCCGCATTTCTCTTTTTAATGTTTTTGTCTTGATTTTGTGATAGGAATATGTATGTATACAGTGCTCGTTAAATGGCACCTTGACAGAGTGGTCTATTGTACGGGTCTGCAAAACCTTGGTTCATCGGTTCGAATCCGATAGGTGCCTATAATGTTTCTGTCTTGAACCAAGAGTATTCTTTCTGTTCCGTACGAAAGCCCAAACGTGTTTTGGGTTTTTTTTCTATAACTTTTCTATGTTTTTTTACTTGTAATTGCAAAGCATAACCTTACATATAAAAAGATTTGTCAGCTTTATTTTTCCCTTATCATAACAATGTCCTATGCACCTTCTCCCAACAACGGAAAATCTCTCGCTTGGTCCAACACCAGAATTACTCTTTTAGAGCGATGTGAGAGAAAGTATTACTTCAATTATTATCCCTTCGCTCTCAAAGTTCCTCATCCTGAACTGTGGGCAGAAACGCTCGTTTTAAAAGGGCTCAAAAGCATAGAAATGCGAGTGGGAGAAAAATCCCATTATCTCTTGTCGGATTATCTTCATCTGTTAAAAACCCATATTCAGGAATGAAACAATGCTTCTTCTCTTCGCGACACTCAGGTCCAAGACCTCAAAGAGCAAATAAAAGCTGAAATGGAAACGGAATTTATGTTTTCCAAAACGAGAGACTACCAAGACTATGAGCATTCTTTTGGGAAATTTGGGCTTTCAGAACATTTTTATGGAGAAGATTATCAAGCATTACCAGTAGCGATTGAAAAGGTTTGGGGAAATCTTGACCATTTTATTGCTAGCAAATGGGAGGAAAAAGTACAAGAATATTTCGTTTCGGCACCAATAGTATATGTTGAACGTCCAAGAGTTCCCAATTTTGAGGCAATGAAAGTAGCTATTTCCAGATTACCAGGATTGGAAGATGTTTCGGTATTGGCCTCTCCAGATTTTTGAGTGAGTTTGTCCGATACTTCCTATTTGATTTTAGATTGGAAATCTGGGAAAGAAGACGTATTGCAAAATAATATTTCCAATCAGTTGAGGGTATATGCTCTAAAAATGCTCCTCAAAAAAGGATTAACCTCACTAGAAGGAATGCATATTGAAGCATATGAAATATATTTAAAGAATATGAACGCCTATGGAGGGGTATTGACCCAAAACGATATTACTACCATTATTACCAAAATTTGAAACGATGTAAACGAGATGAAACAGTTTCTCAAAGACCAGAACGTGAAAGAAAATATTCCTTTAGACCCGTTCATATTTCGTAAAACCAGCAACACCAAAAAATGTGAAACCTGCACCTTTAGAAAGGTATGTGCAAAATTAACATAAACTTTTTTTTCAGTCAATATTTCACAAAGAGTATCTTGTTCTTTTAGTTTATAAATACTATATGATGACCACTTTTCCTTCCCTCGGACTGGGAACACGAGAACTTACCGGGCAACAATGTATTGCAGCGGTTCAATCAGCTTTATCTCTCTGA
This sequence comes from Candidatus Peribacteria bacterium, assembly GCA_031276875.1. GTDB lineage: Bacteria > Patescibacteriota > Gracilibacteria > Absconditabacterales > Absconditicoccaceae > UBA3291. The sequence goes on from JAISMG010000025.1 coordinate 9,387, forward strand.
TATACCCATATAGATACTGCGAAAGTGTATGGCAATGAAACAGAAGTCGGACAAGGGATACAGCGTTCCAACATCACCAGAGAAAAAATCTGGATAACCACCAAAGTTTGGATGGCAGAATATGGGAGAGTGAAAGAATCTTGTGAGGAGAGCTTACAGAAATTACAAACTGACTATATAGATTTATTATTGCTCCATCGACCTACTAGCCTTGAGGAACACGAGCAAGCTTTGGATAGTTTGATGAAACTTCAAGAGCAAGGAAAAATCAGACAATTTGGCGTGTCCAATTTTACGCTCGCACAACTGCAGCACGCGTGGGAATACACCAACGGAAAACTCTTTACCCAGCAAATAGAATATCATCTTGCATTGAGGCAAGAAGCTATGAAACAGTTTGCTGATAGTCATCATTTTGTCCTGACTGCATATTCTCCTCTGGGACACGGACATCTTTTGAAAGAAGCTCGTTTACTTCCTCTGGCAGAAAAACATCAAGCAAGTGTTGCTCAAATTTGTATTGCGTGGTTGCTTCATCAGGGAGCTATCGTTATTCCTAAAGCAAGCACAGAAGCAAGACTTGCGGAAAATTTTGCTGCTCAACAGCTGAAGTTAGATGAGAAGGATTTGCAGATGATTGCTACCTTACCAAATAATCATCGTTATTTTAATCCTCCGTTTGCTCCTCAATGGGATGATTAGGGTTGCAACCTTTAGCCATTTTTATATACTATTTCTACAAAAAAACATTTCCTTGTTTCTAATAGGTCTTTTCTATAGCTTTTTATTCGTTTTTCTTTTCTTTCAATGAAATACCATTCCCAACTGCTCAAAAAGTATCTCTCCATCAATGATACTCCCGAGAATATCGCCAATAATCTCATCCTCAAAACTGTAGAAATCGAAGAAATCATCAAAAGAACACTTCCTCCGACCATTGTCATAGGAAAAATCTTGAAAGCTGAACCGCACCCCGATAGCGACCATATGCATGTTTGCCAAGTGGATTGCGGAAATAAAGGAACGTTTCAAATTGTCTGTGGAGCGAATAATGTCGCAGAAGGGCTGTTGGTTCCTGTAGCTTTGGAAGGAACGGTGTTTGAAAAAGCCTGAATTACTATCGCTAAAAGAATGTTGCGTGGAGTGGAGAGCAACGGGATGATTTGTTCCAAATCGGAGCTGAGTATCAACGAAGATGCTGACCAGCCGTGGATTTGGGATTTGCGTCAAGATATAGAAGTGGAAGAAAGCGACCTCTGAATTCCTTTATCAGAGAAATGGGAATGGCTCAACACGTTCGTATTAGATGTGGACAATAAGGGATTGACCAATAGACCTGATTTGACGGGGCATTTTGGGGTTGCGTGGGAATTATATGCAATGTACTTCCCTCAAGGAAATATCAATTACAGCAAACTTTCCGACTACAAAAAGCAATTTTCTACCGTCAATATGTTTGACCTTTTGGAACATACAGAAAAAAAGGGAAAAAAGCAGATTATCGCAGAAACGCAGGGCTTGAATACCTACATCTTGCTAGAAATCAACGCAGTAAACGTGAAGAAATCAGATTTTTTTATGCGTTTGCAAACCTTAGATTTAGGCAGTTCACCTATCAACAATCGAGTAGATTTTTCTAATCTGTTTATGAATATTTCCTGACATCCCGTGCATTTTTTTGATGCTGAGAAGGTAGAAGGAAATATTATCGTGAGAAATGCCAAAGAGGGAGAAGAATTCACTGACCTTTTCGGGAAAACCCATCAATTATTGCCAGCAGATGTTGTGATTGCTGATGAGAAAAAAGCGTTGTGCTTGTGAGGAGTAATGGGAGGATTGAATAGTGGTATCACGGAAACAACCAAACATATTTTGATTGAAATTGCTAACTTTGACCCGGTAGCCATCAGAAAAACCGGAGTCAGACTCGGACTGAGAACCGATAGTGAACTCAGAAATGAGAAAAACATCAATCCAAAGTATTCATTGTATGCGTTGTTGCTTTTGCTGGATGAGTTGACATATTACAAGAAAGGATTGGGGAATTTTGAAATTGGAGGATTAAGCTATTATATAAAGCCAGAAGTGCGTTCTTCATCAGCGAAAGGTATTACAGTAGATTGGCAGCAGATGGAGCAGTTTATCTTTGGGAAGTAGAAAGAAAAATCAATTTATATTGTAAATATACACAAAAAAATGTAAGAACAAATGAATGAAAAAAATCTGGCTTTTATCTTCTTTATTATACACAATGAAAATTCTTAACGATAAATATTCAGATTTCCATATCCATTCTAGTACATTTTCAGATGGATTAGCTACGATTGAAGAAATCGTAAAGTTTGCAGGAACTATTGGATTGAAAAAAAATTGCAATTACTGACCATAGTGATTTTCTTATGGGAAATCGTCTAAAACCTTTTCGTGATACAGGTACAGGATATAAACCTTCTAATACTAGTTTTGCGTATTATCCATCAGGTGCAAGATATTCTTTGGGTGGATGGCAAAATGTGCATAATGATGTGGAGGTTATTTTTGGGGTAGAAGGAGATATCATAAATGAACAAGGAGATGTTTGTTGTGAAATTCAAAATAGTAAACCTGAATTTATTTTGCTTGCTTTACATTGAGAATTCTATCTTTGAAGTCCAGAAACTGCGACCTTAGGAATAGTCAATGCCATTAAAAGACATCATAAGGAAATTGTTTGTGTTTGTCATCCCTATGATAAATATCACTTAGGTGAATATATAGATATTCAACAAGTTGTGGAAGTAGCAAACCAATATCATATTCCTCTTGAATTGAATGCAAAAACATTACACAGTGGGAATGCAATTATAGAGAAATTAGATTATGTACTTGCAAATGCTAATGAAATCTATGTAAATAGTGATGCACATACATTACGAGGGATGAAAGAACTGAGAAAATCGGCATTTGAATACCTAAAACATAAAAGGTATTCTCTATCAGAGTAGTATCAGAAATATCATTCAGCCTTTTTTACCTTTATGCCACATCAATAATGACCAACACACCAACACTCACCACCAACTTCACCGAAAAAGCCTAATGTCTTCTGGTCATCTCCATAAGGGTGGAGTAATCGTATTTTCGTTAATTTCAAAACCAAATGCTGTAGATTTTGGTCAGGTGATGTGTTCCATCAATAAAAAAAACAGCCCCACAAGTTTATGGCTGTTTTTTTAGTTTATTAGTGGTTATGTTTATTAGTGCTTATGCTACTACTTTTGTCACAACTCCAGCACCAACAGTTCTTCCTCCTTCACGGATAGCAAATCTCATTCCGTCTTCCATAGCTACAGGATAGATTAGGTCAACAATGATTTTTGCATTATCCCCAGGCATAATCATTTCTACTCCCGGTGCAAGTTCAATATTTCCTGTAATGTCTGTCGTTCCCAAGAAGAATTGAGGTCTGTATCCTGCCATAAATGGAGTGTGTCTTCCTCCTTCTTCTTTTTTCAATACATACACTTCAGCTTCAAACTTGTGGTACGTTTTTACTGTTCCAGGTTTTGCAAGTACTTGTCCTCTCTCAATATTATCTTTATCAATACCTCTGAGGAGCAATCCAACATTCATTCCTGCTTCAGCTTGGTCAAACTGTTTGTGGAACATTTCAATTCCCGTGATAACAGTTTTTACAGGTTCTGCACCCAATCCGAGCAATTCTACTTCTTCGTTCATCTTGATAGTTCCTCTTTCAATTCTTCCTGTCGCAACTGTTCCTCTTCCTTTGATAGAGAATACGTCTTCTACAGGCATCAAGAAAGGCTTGGTGCTGTCTCTTTCAGGCACAGGAATATAGGTATCCAATGCTCCGAGCAAATCCCAAATACACTTTGATGAACCTGTTTCATCAGTTGGATTTTCTACCGCTTTCAAAGCTGAACCTCTGATGATAGGTGCATCTTTGTCATAGTGATTGTGAGCGAGCAAGTCTCTGATTTCCTCTTCTACGAGGTCAATCATATCAGGATCGTCCACCATATCACATTTGTTGAGAAATACCACGATTTTTGGCACATTTACTTGGTGAGCCAAAAGTACGTGTTCTCTGGTCTGAGGCATCGGTCCATCGGTTGCAGCTACTACAAGAATAGCTCCGTCCATTTGTGCAGCTCCTACAATCATATTCTTGACGTAGTCGGCGTGTCCTGGACAGTCGATGTGAGCGTAATGTCTTGCGTCCGTTTCGTATTCTACGTGTCTGGTCGCAATAGTAATTCCTCTTGCCTTTTCTTCTGGTGCATTATCGATTTGGTCATAAGCGGTAGCTTGAGCAAATCCTTTGGTTGCAGCCACTGTCGTGATTGCTGCAGTCAATGTAGTTTTACCGTGGTCAACGTGTCCGATAGTACCTACATTAACGTGTGGTTTAGTTGCCATATCAGTATGTATAAATAAGTAAAAATGATAAGTGTCTTTTTTATACAGATTTCCTAGTGAATTGCAAGTGATTTTTCTTTTAGAAAAATGATAATTCAAAATGCATCACTAATCTCATTTTGGTCATACTATCATATCTACTTCCCAGTGTCCAAATACTAAACGTTTATCGATTTCTTCTGCTCTTGCTTCTATTAGGGGAACATTAACGAGTGCTATCTTTTTCTTTTTTCTGTATCAATATTTCCCGTGTGTTAACCAATATTCTCGTTCCCTCTTATACCAATGAATGAAATGATACACCGTACTTGTACAAACCATTACGCAGAAATCCTACAATTTCATCTACTCACCAATGTTCGTGACACTGTTTAAATAATTCAGCGAAACAGGTATACATTACTCTATTTTGTAGAAGTTTTACATGCTTTCTATTAGCTTGTTTTCTACGCTCTTTACCTATGAAATGACAAGATTTACCTTTCCCATTTTTCCATAAATATTTAATAATTTTTCTTTCTTATTTGCAAAGTTGTCCCTTTTTTGTAGTAGTACTCGGCATCACTAATGTTTTTAAGATGTAAAACGAACATTTATTATCTTACTGATTAGTGGTGCATTTTAAACTTTAATTAAGCTTTCTTACATTCCTCTTGAAATTTCCCCAAAAATCCCTACCATAGTAGCACCTATTTAATTTCGATGCTACATACAATGCAAAAACCCACCCAAATATTCACTCCAGACGCACTTTTTAGCCTGCAAAATGCCCAACTCATCTCCAGTCTTTCTGAGCAGAATGAAACATCTTCCACTCCTACCGCTCCAGCCATTACTGCGGAACAGCTTTTTCGAGGAAGTTATGCATTTATCAGAGAAACTGACCAATTTGAAACCTTTGCTACGATGCTAGGACTCCAGCACGCAAACCACTTTGACCAATTTTACCAAACGCAGTACCACCCTCTCATCAAAGGCAGACCATTGGCAGAGCACGGACACCTAGAGATTGAAAAGACATTAAATCAACAGTTACTGCAACACAAAAAGGATTGGAAAATTAACCAAATCGATTTTTGTTTCCTCTTTTATACATCTTTTTTGCATTTGTCCAATGAAAATCAGATTCTTCAACTCCTGAATACTGACCAATGTATGCTCAAAACCACCAAGAAGAACTGTGAAAATCTGCTTTTTAATCCCATTAGTAGGCAACAGTGAGTATTTGCATTTTTAAAAATTTTGAGTAAAATATTTCAACACTTACATTTAGACCCTAACAACATTCACACTATGCACATCAACATTAACGACAATTTGGATAGCCTCGAGAAATTTCTCGACAGCGTCGAAAGCGAAATCTGACTGGATGCTGAACAAAATATCGACAGCAACGGTTCCGCCACCGCTACCAAAAAAAAGGAAGAGAAAAAGCTGAATATCGAATATTTCGGCACAGATTTGACCAGAGAAAGTAAAGACGGATTTATTGACCCCATTATCGGAAGAGAACAGGAAATCAACCAAGTCATCTATACCTTACTCAGAAAAACCAAAAATAATCCGCTCCTCATCGGGGAACCGTGAGTGGGAAAAACCGCCATCGTGGAAGGATTAGCTCAAAGAATTATCGCTGGTAATGTCCCCGATAAATTGAAAGGGAAAAAGATTTTTCTGTTGGATATGGGAACACTGGTAGCAGGGACAAAATACAGAGGAGAATTTGAAAGCAGGATGAAAGCCATCCTCGAAGAAGCGATAGACCCGACGAATAATATTATTCTCTTTATCGATGAACTCCATACTATTATCGGAGCAGGCGGACAAGAACACAATGACGCCGCACAAATGCTCAAACCCTTACTTTCCAGAGGAAAAATAAAGCTGATTGGAGCGACGACCTTTGATGAATATCAAAAAGTAATAGAAAAAGACGCAGCATTGAAGAGAAGATTTCAAGAGGTAATCGTCAATGAACCTGATACCTCTACCACTGAGCAGATTATCCAAGGATTGAAGCAAACGTATGAAGATTTCCACGGAGTGCAGATTTTGGATGAAGCGATTTCCGCAGCCATCAATCTTTCCAAAAGATACGTGCTAAATAAACAACTGCCCGACAAAGCATTGGATATTTTGGATGAAGCGTGTGCTAGAGAAAGCACGATGCAAGAAAAATTGGATAATGATGATTTGTACAAAACTACTGAGAAAAAAATTCAGACGATTGAACACCAGATAGAAAAAGCTATCGAAAGTCAGGATTATTTCGCTGCTGCGGAGCTGAAAGAACAAGAAGAAGCGTTGAAAAAAGAACTCCACAACATCAGAAATCACAAAAATATTCCTACTCACTTGAGAAGTACGATTGACGCAAAAGATATCGGAAATGTGCTTGCAGAAAAAACCTGAATTCCCGTGAATATCGTGAATGAAGATGAAATCACCAAACTCAAAAGACTAGATGAAACGCTAAAAACCTTTCTTATCGGACAAGATGAAGCAGTAGATGCTGTCGTGAGAACCTTGACCAGAAGCAGACTTTCGATGATTGCAAAAAAGAAACCGATTGGAAGTTTTCTCTTTCTCTGACCATCCGGAGTAGGAAAAACCTATTTGGCAAAGCTGATTGCTAAAGAATATTTTGGTGATGAAAATGCGATGATTAGATTTGATATGTCAGAATTTATGGAAAAATTTTCTGTAAGCAAACTGATTGGTTCTCCTGCGGGATATGTGGGATTTGAAGAGGGAGGAGGATTGACGGAAGCTGTGAGAAGAAAACCGTATGCTGTGTTGCTCTTTGATGAGATAGAAAAGGCTGCACCCGATGTACTCAATATTTTGTTGCAAATCTTGGATGAAGGACAGCTCAAAGATAGCAAAGGAAGATTGATAGATTTCAAAAGCACCATCATTGTGATGACGAGTAATATTGGAAGTGAAGAATTTTCCAAAAAGCAGGTTAATATCGGGTTTTCCACTGGAACAGCGAAAGAAATGGATGAAAAAGGATTTGACCAAATCAAAGAAAGGATTACCGACCAATTGAAGAATTTCCTTTCCCCAGAACTGTTGAATAGAATTGACCATAAAGTCATTTTCAGACCATTGAGCAAAACTCATCTTACCAGCATTTTCAATCATCAGCTTTCAGCCTTTTTGGACATCTGGAAAGCCAACGAAAGTGTTAAATTACCAAAATTCACCAAAAAGCAGGTGGAAGAAATTATCGAAAAAATCTATGACCCTCAGTATGGAGCGAGACCTATTGAGAGATATATTCAGAATGATATTGAAGGAGAATTGATTAAAGAAGTATTGGGGAAGTAAGGGTATAAACATATTAGTTCATATGATGTTAATTCTCATCAAGGATAACACATTATTTGACTCCAGCTTGATTTAACTCACTTTTTATTCCTTTTGATTTTTCTTATAATAGGACTTGCAATGTCTTCTAATTTTCTTATACTACTCTCGTATCAATTTATTTACACATATAAAATGTTCACAGCATACCTTACTTCAGTTGTAGCTAAGCATCACGAAGGCCATTACTTTCATTAGTGGTCGCTTTTCTGTTATAGTAGTCCATTTGTGAAAGTAAAAACTTCTTTCAAAGTGGACTTTTTATTTTATTCTTTAGACTTTTCGTCTATTCTTTCTAACACACACCTGTATCCTCCTTGTGTTGAATGAAGAGATTTTCACACTCTTGCAATAGTTGTAGAAGAAACTCATAAAAAGGCATATATATATATTTATAAGATTCTTTATGATGTAATCTTTGAGCAATGTCTAGCCTTTGAGAAAGTTCTTTAATCTCTTTCTCTGTCATCAAATCCTTTAAAAAGGCAAAACATTCTTCAGAAGATTGTAAGGACAAAAATGCCTTTTGTAAATCTTGGGAAATTTCCTTGAGGTCTGATGATGTAGTCATCATTTATATGCAAAATAATAAAAAACTTTACCATAACAAAGAATATCTCATTGAAAATCTCATAATATACAATATCAATTATACTCTATAAATAAATAGGTAGTAAAATCAAGATAAAAGTAAAAAATACAAAAATCGTAAATAGCATCAGCTTTTTTATACTCTTATTGTTATTAGTATGTCAAACGAACTTAAAGTTGGAGGATTTCCAGAACGATTACCTCCAGAGCAATACGTAGAAAATACCATAAAAACTTGTATTGCCAAAAATTATGAACAATTTGGATATGTAAATATCGAAACTCCTGCTGTAGAAAGGAATGATGTCCTTACAGCAAAATCAGGAAACGATGTAAGTAAACAGGTATATGGATTATATGGATATGCTCAATGACCAGAAGACACTAAAGAATATTCATTACACTTTGATTTAACGGTACCTTTAGCGAGATATGTCATTGACCACGAAGGAGAACTTGCTTTTCCCTTCAAAAGATACCAAATGCAAAAAGTATGGAGAGGAGAAAGACATCAAGCAGGCAGATTTAAAGAATTTTATCAATGTGATATAGATGTGATTGATAAAAATCTGAATATTGCCTATGATGCAGAAGTAATATACGTACTGTATACTACCGTTGAAAAGATTTTTCAAGAATTGGGATTGGACAAAACCTTCGTCATCCAATTAAATAACAGAAAACTTTATGACAGCATTTTTACTCATTTGGATATTCCTCCAGAGAATGCCAAAAAATTGATGAATATCTTTGACCTGTATCACAAGATAGATAAAGCCGACTTTGAAGAGCAAGTACAGACTCTTATTGGAGAGAAATATGATGAACTTTTACAGTATTTTAATCAAGATATTCTCACAAAACAAAGCGAATATCCTACAGATATTGCTCTAGCTATTCAGGAACTCAAACAAGTGTATGAATATCTGCAAAGAAGAGGTGTTAACGTACATTTTGACCCTTACATTGTGAGAGGATTGGATTATTATAATGGAACAGTATTTGAAACCTTTATAGAGGATAATAGGGAATTTGGCAGTATTTGTAGTGGAGGAAGATTTGATAATTTAGTAGGATATATCAGAAATAATACCGGGAAAAAAGGAACTGAATATGGTGGAGTAGGTGGTTCTATTGGATTATCCAGACTTTTATTCAGATTAAAAGAAGCCTGATTACTTACCTCTGAAATTCCTCTGGCTGATGTGATGATTTTTAATTTTGATGATACTGCTCAAGAGTATAGAGAAGAGATTGCTGATACACTGAGAAAAGAACATATTAGAGTTGATCAGTATCTTAATCCAGACAAATTGGGAAAGCAATTTAAGTATGCAGAAAGTAAGCATATTCCTTATGGGATTTTGGCATGAGAGAAAGAACAAGAAAAAGGAAATGTACAAATTAAAGATTTAAAAGAAAGAACATCTGATATCATAGAGGTTAGTGAAGTAATTGAAAAACTAAAACAATACCTTTAACTCTTAATTATTCTAAAAATGAATATTGTACAATATATCACAAACAATTGAAATATGGAAAATTTAGATTGAAAAGCTTGAGCATATATTAAAATCTTTGGGGAAGAGCCACGGAATGAAGGATATGAATGTAAAAATCTACAATGTGATAAAAAATATTATGCATTAAGTGAAATAGAAAAAACAGAAATTCTTAATTGTTTATCTTGTTGAGAACCTTTGGAAAAGGTTTATGATCAAGAACAATTAAAACAACAACGAAAAGAATGGGAAATAAAAAAATGATATATAGAATATTTAGCTCATATTAATAAAGAAATTATTTGATTTATTTTATGACGACAAGACTCTTTATTTTCCCTTAATTATGATAAATTAAAATTAGATACTACTTCTTTACAGACACTTGAAAACACAATTAAAAAGTTATATCTGAATTTTTCTCCTGATGAAGTCTTTTATTTCTCTGAAATTGGACTAGAAAAAGAATATAGGTCATCTCAAGAACATATTGCATCTAATCTGTATAATTTATTAGAAACTCAGGTAAAAAATACAGGGAATAATTGTATTCTTCTTAGAACTACTCAAAAATCTCCAATGCCTTATGAACGATATAAGAAATTAGGGTATCAAGTAGTCTATCAATATAATAATGATCCTAATGAAAGAGTATTAATGATAAAACCTTTATAATGATAAAAAAATGGGACAAAAACTCTTATCTTTACTTATATCACTAATTAAAATAGATACTACTGTTGATGAATCTCAATCAATGGAATATATTTATGTTTATTTAAAAAAACTTTATAACAAAAAACTTTTCTACGTTAAACAACCTCTATGAGATAAAAAAAGATTTAATTTGATTATTGGCAATTGTGAGCAACCAGATATTCTTTTAATGGGACATCTTGATACAGTACCTATAAAAGTAAAAAATCAGCTTTATCCTTTTATTGATTGAAATACCCTCTATGGAAGAGGGAGTGTAGATATGAAATCTTGAGTAGCTATAAATATAGATATTATTCCTTATCTTTTAGAAAACAGTAAAAAATTTTGGATGATCTTTTATTGTGATGAGGAATATAACTTTTTAGGAATGAAGAAATTTATAACTACATATCAATGAAAAATTACTCCTAAACTTACCATCATTCCTGAACCAACAAATACTACGATTATATTATGATTTAGAGGTGTTGCAGAAATTGAGATAGAAATTGGAGGTAAATCTGCTCATACTGCTCAGAGGGATAAAGGCATAAATGCTATCAATGAAATCGTTTCTTTTGTAAAAGAATTAGAATGTTTTTTACAACAAAGAGATACGTATGGATTAACTTCATTAGTTAATTTAACTGGTATTTATTGATGAACAGACAATGACTGAAAAATAATTTGGAAAGGGAACATTATTCCTGATATTGTAAAAGGTCTGATGGAAATTAGATTATGAAATGATTTTTCTCAAGAAGAATTTACTAAATATACATCTGATTACTTTGAAAAAAAATGACTCAAACAAAATATTCTCAAAATAAATTTTTGGTTTCCTCCTTTACTACAATATGATTTATTGTCTTATTATCAAACATATGGAAATGTGGGAATATCAAACACGTTTTGATATTCAGATATTCAAATGATAAAAGAACATATATGAGGAGACTGTATTCAAATCTGACCTTGACCGAACGAGAAATCTCATCAAGAAGATGAATATGTAGATATCAAAAGTATCTATAACGCAAAACAAATTATTATGAATATAATAAGTGGAATATAATCTTACCTCTTCTTTACTCTAATAAAGAAATATTTCTTGATTTACTTTTTATTAGCCATATACTACCCCACGATATGGAGTGTATAGCTCAGTTGGTTAGAGCAGTAGATTGTGGATCTACAGGTCGCGGGTTCGAGACCCGTTACACTCCCTCTGGAGTATTAAAAGATTGGACGTTTTGTTCAATCTTTTTCTGTGCCTCATACTTTAGTCTAGTAAAGAACAACGCTATTATGTTCTTGATTATCATTCAAGAATTTTTATACTACATTATCCAAATACCGTTATTTTATTTTCAGATTTTTATTACTATGTGATTGAGAATAGCTATCCAAAAAAAAGGACGTATTGGAGAACGAAGTTTAGACCTTTTTAAAAAGATTTGATGGAAAATACATATAGATGATAGAACATTGTCTTGTAAAATACCAGAATTACAGATTGAACTTTTGTTGATGAGAGATGACGATATTCCTTGATTTGTAGAAAAAGGAGTATGTGATTTATGAATAGTTGGGTCTGACCTTATTCAAGAAACCCATACTAATGTAACCATAGTCAGAAAACTCTGATTTGGGAAATGTAGATTTTCCATTGCTATTCCCGGAGACTCAACTATTCATACCTTATCAGATTTACAAGGAAAAACATTTGCAACTTCTTTTCCAAATATTTTGCAGTCATTTTTGGACACTCAGCACTTACAAGGTACTATTATTACTATGTCAGGAAGTGTGGAAATTGCTCCTTCTATGAAAATGGCGGATGCAATTGCTGATATTGTATCTAGTGGAAATACGCTCATACAAAACGGATTGAAAGAGTTTCATACTATTAGTGATTTTGAAGCAGTATTGATACAACATACTACTGTCTTTGATGATGAGAAAAAAAATCTGTTGGGAAAATTACTAATGCGTATTGATGCTATTATTGAAGCAAAAAAATATAAATATATTGTTATGAATATTCCCAAAACTTCACTCTCTACCTTCACAGAACTTTTGTGAGGTATTGATGGTCCAACTATTAGTCCCCTTACTAATGAACAGATGCTCTCTTTTGCTACCGTTATTTCAGAAGAAAAATTCTGGGAAAATATTGAAAAACTAAAAGCATTAGGTGCATCAGGAATACTTATTCTTCCTATAGAAAAAATGATTTTTTAATCTATTATATTTACTACAGATGACAGAAAAAGCAGACTTAGCATTTTTAGACTATCTCTATGATAAAATCGTTGCGAGAAAAAATGATGATACTCTTGGTGAGAAATCTTATGTTCAATCTTTGTTTCAAAAAGGGATAGATAGAATTGCCCAGAAAGTTGGTGAAGAGGCAATCGAAACCGTAATTGAAGCAAAAAATGACAATAAAGAAGCATTTATTTACGAAGCAGGTGATTTAGTGTTTCATCTTTTGGTTCTTTTAGTTGCGAAATGAGTAACAATTGATGAAATTATCACAGAGCTAAGAAAAAGAGATAAATAAGTATTCATTATACTTTATTCAGATAAAGATATTGAGGTAGTAATTATACTAATTTTCGTAATATCTTAACTATCCATCTTTATTTGTTAATACATAACTAATGGAAATTTTACCACGAGAGAAAGCAAACTTTATGAAAGCTAATATCAATGATACCATTGATGAACTTAGCAAGGATTTCAATAATCCTGAAAGCATAAAAAAATTGCAAGAAATTCTTCAATTTATTCACGATGTCACAAACAAAAACATCGTAAACACTCTTGCAGTATCCTAGGAGAAGTGTTATCCATTTGAAGGCAGACTTCTCTTACCCCTTTTCATTCATCACCTTGTGCATAATCCCATTGATAAGTTTTGGTGCTCCTTCATCAGAATACCTTTTTGCGAGTTCTACCATTTCATTGATGAGAATTTCTTTTGGCGTTTGCAATACCTGATACTCCGTATATCCCAACAGAAAAATCGCTTGGTCTATCACATCCATTTGTTCATAAGAAAAACTTTCTGTATATGTATTTACAATCTGTTGCACGTTGTCTTGGTACTGCGGAAATGCTACTCCTATCTTTATTACATATTCCATATCCACTTCTTCAGAACTCCATTGGTCAAAAAAATGCTGAAGATAATACGGGATTTCTTCCTCCGCCGGAAGAGCCAAAAGCTGACTAATTTTCGCTTGAGTTTGTTCTCCTTCTTTGGAAGCATTTTCTCGTAAAGTTTGGACTGCATCCAAAAATTGCTGATCAAAAAATGGGTCGTGCTGTTCCCTTTGAGGCAGAGCTATGGATGGCTGACTGATACCTTGTAATGAAGAAGCAAGCTTACGCAAAAAACAATACTGATACAAGTACGAAAGAAGCAATTTACGTGCATTAATTCTTTGATGGATTTGCATAAGAGACAAGAAAAAGTATCAAGATATAAAATAGTCAGATATTATGCGTCCACTACCGTTTCTTTAGATGCAGATTTAATGGTGAGTATCTGTTTTCCCTTGTAATATCCACATACGGGACACACTCTATGTGCCAACGTATTTGCTCCACAATTAGAACATTTCGTGATTTGATAGGTTCTTGTGAGTTTTTTGAGATTGATAGTTTTCCACGTCGAATGTCTTCTATGACTTCTCATTTTGGAAATCTTATTTCTTGGACTAATATTCATTGGAATGAAAGAAAAAAGATAAAAATTAAGCTGACGCTTTGTCTGAACTAGGTTTTTTCGTGGCTGGTTTTTTTACTGTGGAAGATTTTTTGGCGGTAGAAGCTTTCTTTTCAGCCTTTTCTACTGGTTTTTCAGCTGGTTGTTTTTTCGTAGCAGGTTTCTTTGCAGGAGTTTTTTTCTCTGAAGCTACAACAGCACCAGTTTCAGCTTTTTCTGCTATTGGTTGAGTTGTTGAAGAAGTTGAAGAAGCTGATGAAGCAAGAGAAGGTTGTTTTGGTGCTGAAGAAGTTGCTTCTGTGAGGACTTGTACAACGGTTTTGAGATAGGTTCTTCCGTCAAATCTCTTGAAGTTCTTCTTTTTGAAAGCAACGATACCATCCACAAGTGCGTGAATAGTAAAATCCGCTGCTAAATAGGTATTTTCTCCACACTCATATTGAGAACCTTTTTGTCTGATAATAATATTTCCAGCCAGTGCTTTTTGCCCTCCAAAGAGTTTTACTCCACGATATTTTGGTTGTGAATCCCTCAGATTTTTTGCCGAACCGGCGGCTTTTTTGTGTGCCATATGCTCTATTGAATAAAAATAAAAGAGGAAAGACCATAGCTACTAGTTTTTGGTTGACAGCCCAATATACTTTCTATGGACTTGATTTTCCCCTCTCCGTTCCTTTTGCATTTTAGAACAAAGAAAGTACTGAATGGTACTATAGAGATTTGCGGAAAAAATGCAAGTGAAAAATCATCCAAAAAATGCTTGCTTCTTTTCTTTCCAAAACACACTTTGTTTTGTCAAAAATTTTCCATTATCAGCATTGAGCAAAAAATATTTCACACTTTCTTCCAAAAAAATTATAAGTCAGGTGAATAATGATCATAGTACATTATTGCGAGAAAGGTGTATTTCGGTGATATGTTTGGATTACTTCGCGAACACGTTAATCCATACCAATTACAAGCTTGACTAGCTGTAAACCAAGGTTTATTTGCTTCATTATCTCCACTAAATTCTTATTATAAATACAAGTAATTATTGTGCATTATTTAGATGTTAGTCTTTTTTTGAGCTGATAAAAGGTGAAAGGACCATAAGGTCATTGCACCATAGAACTCAATAGTTGAAAACTATCCGCTCCTCCTTCTTTCATCTCAATAATATCGTTTCCATCAGGATGATAACCTATTCCTCCTACTCCTATAAGAGGAAGTTTTGTTTGTTCCCTTAAAAGTTGTATAGTTTCTAAAGATTGAGGATACAGTCAACGTCCACTCATTCCTCCTGTAATAGTTGTATTAGAAGCGGTGATAATTGGTGTATGTTCGGTAAAATTATGCTCTTGTGCAGTATTGGTAGCAACAATACCATCTACATTTCCTTCACAGACAGATGCAATCATTTTCAGTCCATCTGGAGTTAAATCTTTGATATTTTCAGTATTGTTGAATGTTTTTGTTTCTCTATTTCGTTCTCTGGTTAAAGGAGCAATTTTTATCAATAGAGCTTTTCTTTCTGTTTGATTTTGGACTGCAAGGGTTTCATTGTGTTGTTTTACAGTATTGATAATTTGTGTAATATGTTGTTCTGTTTGCATACTTGTTACTCCACATTGATTTGGACAACTTACGTTAATTTCAAATCCTTGCACATAAGGGTACAGTTTTTACATCAGACTTTTAAATTCGTCAATTTTCCCCTCTAATGTTGTATTATTTACACTTGTACAGAGGTTAGCGATAAGAGGTACTGTGGGCATCATATTTTTCTGCTTTCTTTTCTCTAATCTCATAATTTCAGCATCAATCCCATCACCCGGCAATCCCATCCCATTCACAATACTTTGTTCATTTGGAAATTTAAAAATTCTTGGTTTTTGATTTCCTGGCTGGGCATTAGCTGTAAGTCCACCGATAACAAGATACCCAGGTCCCAACGCTTCTCGTAAACGCAATCCATAAGATTTTTTAAGCATTCCTGCAGCAAGTCAAAGAGGATTTTCAAGGTGCAAAGGTCAGATATCACGCTGTAGACTTGTATCTTTTATAGTGAATAATTCCTTTAACTTATCGGTAAAGTGAGGAATTTTTTCTGCTCGTTTAAAAGTAGTCATTGCCAGATTATGTCGTGTTTCTGGAGAATGATTAAGGATACCTGAAGTATTAAGGGGCTTCCACAGGGTTTCATAGTTATTCATTAGAAAAAATATTAATAAGTAAAAGGCTAAGTGTATTTTATTTGAAATGAGTAATAAGGAATATTTTTGTTATGTGTAATATACTGATTACTTTATATAAAGTCAAGTCAAAAAATATTCAAAAAATTATAATTTAAAATGCACCACTAATCAGTAAGATAATAAATGTTCGTTTTACATCTTAAAAACATTAGTGATGCTAAGTACTACTACAAAAAAGGGACAACTTTGCAAATGAGAAAGAGAAATTATTGAATATTTATGGAAAAATGGGAAAGGGAAATCTTGTCATTTCATAGGTAAAGAGTGTAGAAAACAAGCTAATAGAAAGTATATAAAACTTCTACAAAATAGAGTAATGTATACCCGTTTCTCTGAACTATTTAAACAGTGTCACGAACATTGGTGAGTAGATGAAATTGTAGGATTTCTGCGTAATAATGGGGAAGAAATGGTTTGTACAAGTACGATGTATCATTTCATTCATTGGTATAAGAGAGAACGAGAATATTGCTTAAGACACGGGAAACATTGATACAGAAAAAAGAAAGGAAAAAAGAAAAAGACAGCACTCGTTAATGTTCTCCTGATAGAAGAAAGAGCAGAAGAAATCGATAAACGTTTAGTATTCGTACATTGGAAAGTAGATATGATAGTATGACCAAAATGAGAAAAATGAGGCTTATTAACACTAGTAGAAGGAGTATTACGAGTGATAATGGCACAGAATTTGCAGGATTAGCAGAGTTTCGAAAAGTAGTAGGGTGTTTAGTATATCGTTGTCATCCGTATGCTTCACGAGAAAATGGAATTATTAGATGATGTTGTCCAAAACAACTATCAATTCAACAATATAATGAAGAATATATAAAAGAAGTAGAAACAAAAATAAATAGTAAACCGAGGAAAATCCTCAATATACCTCAGCATTGATATTGTTTACTTACTATTTAAACAATGTTTCCTAGTTCTTATCTCACTT
>JAISMG010000001.1 GCA_031276875.1 Candidatus Peribacteria bacterium
TAATGTTAAAATTCTGACCTCTGCGGCGACGAGATACCTTTATCTTTTTGATAGGACTCATCAAACCTTCACTGCTTATGATACTCAGGGAGTGAAAACCAATGACGCAAATAAAGCGATGTATCAAATGAAATATCTCTGCAGAAATGGCAAAAATGATTATTGCTTTCGCACAGCTTATAGCCCCCCTTATGAAGGGGAGAAGAGGAGCCGAAGGCAAAACAGAGGGGTCGGTACAGCTTCACAAAATCTCCCTAATGGGGTTACTACTCCGACGGAAAAACCGTTAAATCAGCTTTTTCTCCTAATGCTACTCTTACTACCGCAGAAGTGGCTACCATCCTTTCCCGTCTGCTCCGAGGAAATGCAAATCAATGAAGCTAACAATATGGCGGTGTCACAACACCATCTTCTTGCATTACAAAAAGCCGACATCATCCCGCGAAATGTCGACCCTATGCAGAATATTTCTCCTTATGAAGTGGTTACATTCATTCACACTTCAATTTATTCATCATCACCTGCTCCTTTCACTTTTCCTGAACGTTCTGCGATAATCTTTTTGGCAACTTGCTCTGGAACTCTTTCATAATTGGACATTTGCATTGTGAATTGAGCTCTTCCCTGCGTATTGGAACGAAGGTCTGTAGAATATCCAAACATTTCCGCCAATGGAACTTTTGCACTAATTGCTGTCGCATTTCCTCTCGGCGTTTGTCCCAAAATAATTCCTCTTCTGGAAGACAAATCTCCCATCACCGTTCCTACATAATCATCAGGCGTAACGATTTCTACTGCCATAATTGGTTCCAGCAAAATAGGACTCGCCTTGAAAAATGCGTCTTTCATCGCTTTGTGAGTAGCTACCTTGAAAGAAACTTCTGAAGAATCCACATCGTGGTAGGACCCAAAAAACGGAATAACTTTCACATTGATAATCGGAAATCCCGCAAGTAATCCTTGAGCAACTACTTCTCTCGCTCCTTTATCAATAGCAGGAATAAATTCATTGGGAATAACTCCCCCTTTAATCTGACTTTCAAATTCGTAAATCTTTTCATCATTTTTTTCGAGTTTCAATACGACGTGTCCATACTGACCGCGACCTCCTGTCTGCTTTTTGAAAACTCCTTCTCCTTCCACATTTTGCGTAATGGTTTCACGATATGCCACCTGTGGAGCTCCTGTCGTCACTTCAACTTTATGTTCTCTTTTCATTCTTTCTACGATTACCTCCAAATGGAGCTCTCCCATACCAGAAATAATAGTCTGACCGGTTTCTTCATCAGAATGGTAATTGAAAGTAGGGTCTTCGTAAGCGAGTTTCGCAAGTGCAAGTCCCATTTTTTCTTGGTCGCTTTTGGATTTTGGTTCTACAGCGATAGAGATTACCGTTTCGGGGAACGTCATATTTTCGAGAATGATAGGATGTTTGATATCACAAAGGGTATTTCCTGTTCTGGTGTCTTTCAATCCAAGGAATGCACAAATATGCCCTGCGTGGATTTCTGCCACTTCTTCTCTTTTGTTTGCGTGCATCAATAACAGCCTTCCAACTCTTTCTTTTTGTCCCGTAATCGGATTGAGCAACATTTCTCCAGAGCGGACTACTCCAGAATACACTCTCACATAGGTAAGCGTTCCTACAAACGGGTCAGTCAGAATTTTAAAAGCGATGGCTGAAACAGGTTCATTATCAGAAGGTTTTCTTTCAATTTTGGTGTCTGGATTATCCACGTCTTCTCCTTGCATTACGCCTCTATCGAGTGGTGAAGGCAAAAAGTCGATAACGGCATCCAACATCAATTGTACTCCTTTATTTCCCAGAGCAGAACCACACATTACCGGAAAGAGATTTCCAGAAATCGTTCCCGTTCTGAGAGCTCTTTTGATAACGTCTACAGGGATTTCTACCCCTTCAAGGAATTTTTCCGCCAATTCATCATCAAATACGGAAATCGTATCCAGCATTTTTTCTCTATAATTTTCTGCTTGAGCTTTGAGTTCTTCAGGGATTTCGTGTTCCAATACATCCACTCCTTTATCTCCTTCAAAGGTATAATATTTCATATTGATGAGATTGACAATTCCTGCGAATGTTTCCGCTTTCCCATTTGGGATTTGGATTGCAACGGCTTTGTTGGTCATTCTCTCCTCGATAGATTGCAAACAGGAATAAAAATCTGCTCCCATTTTGTCCATTTTATTTGCAAAAATCATTCTCGGAACATTATATTTGTCTGCCTGTCTCCATACAGTTTCGGTTTGCGGTTCCACTCCCTGAGAAGCGTCAAGCAACGCTACCGCTCCATCTAGTACACGCAAAGAACGTTCCACTTCAATGGTAAAGTCCACGTGCCCGGGTGTATCAATAATATTGATGTGATGGTTTTTCCAAAAGCAAACGGTCGTCGCGGAAGTAATAGTAATTCCTCTTTCTTTTTCTTGGTCCATCCAATCCATATCTGCTTCCCCGTCGTGGGTTTCTCAGATTTTATGTTTTTTCCCGGTGTAAAAAAGCACTCTTTCAGTTGCGGTAGTTTTTCCAGCATCAATATGTGCCATAATTCCAATGTTTCTCACCCTTTCAAGTGGTGTAATGTCTGCCATCTGTTGTAAATAAATAATAAAAAATGATAGCTGGTTTATAGCAAAGTGGAGTGGATTTTCAAGGGGAATATTATAAAAAATTTATGAGGATAGTAGAGTATCGTTTTCACCAGAGGTAATATATGAATGCAAAGAAAATATTCATCAGACTTTTTTCTCTCTTTTTTAGCTATCTAATAGGTGCAATATAAGCCATTACCATTAAAGATATGCATTCACAAATGCATAAAAATCTAGTATCTTCACTATTACTTTATCTCTCAAGAGATAAAATTTTCCAGTTTTTTTATTTATTGATAAATAAAATATCAAACAATTTTCTAGAAATGCAACTCTTTTTCCAGCTTTTTCTCTCTCTTTTTTAGCTATCTAATATCTGTAATATTTTCTCCAATACCGCACTTTGAAGCGTATTTCCATATTCAGGAGTATAACGTGCTTCATTGGCTCTGAGTTGTTTAATCCATTGCATTTTCTCGTCAGAATATCCCGCATCAAAACTTGGATAATTATTGAGCCAATCAATATACGACGTGTCCCAATGTCTGCAACTAAACTGCTGATACGTTCCTTCCAATATTCCTACGACACACGTTCTTAATTGGACTTCACAAGGTGCATCGCTAAATCCATTTTTATGTTTGTAGGCTTTGATGAATTGTCCGTGTTTGACGGTTTCTCCTCGTGGAGTTTTACAATCTGGATAGAATTTTTCCGTTTGTCTAACTTCTGAAGCATTGGGAACAGAAACGGGCTTACTCTTTCATCGGTTCGTTCCTCACGGATTTGGTGTTGCTAAAAGTTCATCCACTCCTTGCTGAGTATTGCCTGCTTCCAAATTTGCTTGAGTAAAACTAGGAAGAGGAGAAGGCTGAATAAGTTCAGATTTTGGTTTAGTAGTATAGCTCACAAATTGTTCTTGGAAATGAGAATATGCTGTATTCACATTACAAGACTGCTGGCGAAAGGTCCCCGAAAGCTTCCCATCAAAACAAAATCTTCTTTGAATTTTGCAGGTATCGGGAGTATTGGTATCTTGTTCATAAGCGAGAACACTTTCTCCGTGATTGATTTGATATCCTCGTGATGTGTCACATTTCTGATAATCAGGAATAATTTGAATTCCTGTTGGTTCTTTTTCTTTTCATTTTTGCAATTTTCACAGAAGAGAGGCTTCCCATTGCGGGATTTTCTTTCCTTTTGAGAGAGATGATTGGGAAGGCTCATTTTCTGGTTCAGCAGATGGAGCAGGTTCTTTTTGCGTTTGGTTTTCAGCTTGTTCCCCAGATAATGGAGAAGTTTCTACAACAGGTATATTAGGTTGTTCTCCATCAGGAAGTGGTTCCTTGTTGGTGTCAGCTTTTTGTTCTTGATGTTCTCCAGAGAAAGGAAATTGAACACCATCAAACAGATATTCTCGTGTTTGGGGTGCTCCGTGAACTTCTGATGCACCGAAAATACTATATTCGTTTCCTTCTTTATCATAAAAGAGATACGTCAAAGAGTGAGATTGTGCTGGTTCTTCTTCCATCAACGCTTGAAGCTGATGATTACTATTTGGTTGCAAATTTATAAACACTACTCCCAAAAAAAGCACAATCATTCCATAAATAGTGTATGTTATGCTCTGTCCAAACAGACTAGGTTCTTTGATTTGTCTAATATGAAACGTATGTTTTCCAAGAAATTGTTTGGAAAAGCTTTTGTGTGATTTTTGTTTGTGGCGGTAAAGAGACATTGAGGCTTTAGTTTAGAATAATAAAAGGTATTCTATTATAGCTGAAAATGTAAAAAAAAGCAAATTTTGGAGGGGTTTTCTTTTCTGTGTGGTTCTATTATGTGTTATAATAGGAGTTCCGCTTATTGGCGTGTGGTTCCGTTCAAACGTATTGTTGGCGTATCATTTGGATGCCCCAAGAGGTCGTCCCTACCTCATAATTCTCTGTAATCTTCTGCAATCTTCCGTAATCCTCTGCAATCTTTTAATAAAAAATCCCTTGCATTTCCACAAAAAACTCTTACACTTTACATTGACGAAATAAAAAGTCCCCAAAACTTTGACAAAATTTAGAAAAGTAATATAATTAGAAGAAGAGAAAATTTTATCTTTTCTATACAATATTACTATGAATAAATTTAAAACAGGTATTGCAGCAATGACTATTGCTGTTGCGGGACTAGGAATTTGAAATGAAGTTAAAGCACAGACGAAAGAAGATTTAACAATGGCAATGAACACCTCCAAAGCACCAACAGAAGTAGTAGAAAAGTACGGAAACTATGCTGATAAACTAACAGATAAAGATATTAGAGAGGCTGCTATTAAACGAGTAGAAGCAGGAAAAAAAGAAATTCCTGAAGCTGATAAAGCAAAATTTGAAAAAGTAGCACGAATAGCAATACAAGATGTAAACGAGGGAATATGAATAGGAGTAGAAGAAATAGCAAAAAAAAATGATTGTTCACAATATGAAGACCCATTGATAATGGTAGCGAATGGTTTTTATAGAGCAGCTAAAGCGATAATCCAAAAAGCAGAAAAGCTTAATACAATATCACGGGAAAAAATGATGCAAAAATTTCAAGAATGAGAAAAAACAATTACATCATTAAGACTTAGTAATCAGCCTATTGAAGAGATTAAAAAGGAATATTGACCACAACTACTAACACTTGTAAAACATTATAAAGACAATAATTATAAGATAAGTAAAGAAAACTATGAACGACTTACTAATGAAGTAAAAATACCTACTGAATGATTAAAATATGAACATAATGAGTAGATAAAAAACTCTATTTTTAGTTAATTAAATTTGCATAATTTTTAAAAATAAGTAAAATGGAGATGTTCTATTTATCTTAACAGGTTATAATGAGTATAGAGGACAAAGATACCCAAATTGACAGCACTTCCAATATTCCAAAACAACCAGAAATTTCTGTAGAGCATTTTGAAGAAACAAAAACAGAGCGAGAAAAATTATTGTGAGATAAAAATATTAGTCAACAAGTAGAAACCGTATTAAAAACGTATGAACATACTCCTGCTTATAAGGAAAACCTTATGAGATATTTACAAAAAAATGAAAGCAGAAAAGATAAATTATTAGAAGAATTAGAAACATTACAAGGAAGCGAAAATGCTATACAACAAAAAATTATAGAATACCTTGCTATGAGTTGTCCAGACCTTATAAGACAAGATATAAGTACAACGAAAAGTTCAAACGGAACAACTACAAATGCTCCCGAAAATTTAAATGATAGGAAAAAAAATACTACAATTCAAACTATAAATCAAGAACAAACTACAATAGAAGTTGATAAAACAATAAAAGAAATACAACAAAAAATGGCTGCAGCAACCGAGCTCGCCAAAACCGACAACATCACCCCTACTCCCGAACAAACAGCCCAAGCTGAAGCACAACTCAAAGCCAACGGCATTCGAAGCCAAATTGAACACAATCCCCTTCTTTCATCCAATCAAGAGCTTAAAAATGGATATATATATATCTTTATTCTCTCCAACTTGCCTATCAATCCCCTGAGAACGCAAACAAGCCTCATCGTGCTGAGTTCAATAGCTTGATGAAAGATATAGAAAATCAGCTTAATCTCCCTGATAGTTCTTCTACTCATTACGATAGCTATAACCTAGCAGCCACTAAAGCAAATTTCTTTGACGAGAAGTGATGAAATGCAGATTTCAAAAAACAAGTACAAGAAAATCTCAAAAATCCTGACCACCTCAACGCCTTTGCAAACATTGACCAACTCAACGATACCCCCAAAAATTTCGAAACCTTATATCAGCTTTACAAAGACCAACAAGAAATAGTCTTTACCATCTCCGAACAAAAAGGAGTGTCTGCGAGAGATATAGAAAAACTCTTTCTGCTGGTGGAAGATGAACTCAGAAACAATCAGCACGACACCGAAAATCAAAAAGCTTTACATTTTATCCTTTCAAGTATTGAAACAGCATACACCAAAGCAACCCAGCAAGAAGTGGAAGAAACACTTCTCTTGGCAATGGTGGGCTGACCGATGCAGTATTTACGTACCGTTGACGCTTCCCACAATCTCCAAAATGATTTAAAAATGGAAGGAAATGTCGTATCTGCGATGATTGGGACAGGGGAAAGAACGCAAATTACTATTGATTATGGACAAGCAAATCCACTCATTCGTGTGAGTGATTTTTTGCATAAGGAGAATGGAGCATATGAAATAGGTCTTGAGCATACTAATCTTACCAATCTGCCTATTCCTTTTCCTAGCGAACAGCAACTTTTGAATACTGCAATACGTACTGTACAAGCCAATACTGCAACCTTTAAAAAAGAAACCAAAAATCTGACTGAATATCAAGAAATGATGAGCAAAGCCATCTATGAGCAACAAATGAAACTCTTTGAAGGCAAACTCGGAGAAGACCGTCTCTCCTCAGAAATAATGAAACAGCAAATCCAAAAAAATATCACCTCACAGAAAGGATTTACACTTTTTCAAACTCTCCTTGCCTACAATGGAGGACAAGGGACTTTACCTGAAACCTTTTCTCCAGAAACCATTCCTGAACCTTTTTTTAAATGTATCCAAGGAATGGATAGGTGTATAGAACACGCTACTCCTAGCCAACTTCAACAATTAAATGCTACTATTGACGCATTTCTTCTCATCATCCAATCTCTGCAAAATCCTCAAAGTGATACCTTCAAACACAATAAATCAGAACTTTTTTCTAATGCAACACTTTTTCCCCAAATGATGGAAAACACTCAAAACCTTCTCAAAGGAAAAACAGATGAAAATATATCTTCTCTCAATCTCTTTGATGTGGTATTTACGCATTGTTTTCCTTCTTCACCCACCACAACAAATGCTGATATTGCAAAAGGTATCCAATGTTTTTCAGATTTCATAGCTTATAATAAGGATGGCAATTTAAGTAATAAACCTTTTTTAGCACCTATTATCACTGCTTGGGATAAACATTCAGTTAGTCCTCCAGAATAGCATTGTTTTTTCAGCATTTTTTACCAAAAAAGAATGGTATGCTATTTTCACTGATGATAACCTTTATAAGTAATAATAAAGGAAATCATTACATTTGATTTTTAAGCGGAACTCCTCATCAAAAGATTTCCTCAATATAACCTTTAGAAATTTTATCCTATTTCAAAATCAATCAATACTTGTATGGTAGAAGGATTTTGGTTGGTAGATACACGATACATCAACCCTTGAGAAAAATCTGTCTGAAATTGACGATACTCTTCACTATCACCTCTCACGTTGATAATCTGGAGATGATGACCAAAATAAAGCGTTCCTCTGTTTGCTCGCCAACGAGGAATAGGTTTATATTTGTGGATAACCGGTCAAAGTACCAGAATATCTTCCTCTCTAAGCGTCAGCTTTATTTCATAGTGTTGTTCTAATGCTCTGATAAATGCAAGATAGGATGCAGGGACATTGAAATCATAAATTAAATGAAGTGTATAACTTCCTGTAGCGAGAGAAGTGAGGTCGAGAATATCATTATCGGTTGAAAGGAGCATTTCCTTATCAGCATGAAGAGGAGTAATAAATACTTCTTTGGTGATGAATGCATCAGATTTATTACCTGCGGTATTGGTATCTCGCGTATAGAGATAATTTGGAACATAAACTGTTTGAAGCGAAGTATCTCTCAAAAACGTTTGCAATCCTGTGGTAATATTGGAAAAATACATATTAAGATACCTGCGGTCAAGTAATGAAGACCAATTATTGATGAGATTTTGTAGCATTTCCAATTTATGTTCATTGAAATATTGCGTCACGTGTTGGATGTAGAGTTCCTTTTTATTACTTCTAACTTCTCCTCTAATAATATCAATGGAAGCATTGAGAAATTGCCATTCTCGTGTCTTTTGAGTAAAACCAGAAAGCAACATAGCTAATAAATCTGAATTGAGAAAAATCACTCCTTTAATATATTTGCCCTGTAATGTATCTCGAATTTCGGGATTAAACATTTGAGAGACTTTGTCCTGATGATAGTCGGAAATAAACATTCTTTCGTACAGCATTTTCAGATTTTTTCCATCTTTATCTGTAAAGCCAAATTTATTTCCTGCGATAAATCCCATATCTTTTTCCCCAAAGGTGTCTGCAAACCATTGAGGAAGCGAAAGACGAGTATTGGGGGCGATATAATCTGGGAGATAGGAGTCAACAATTTGCATTTGAGTAAGATGTCCTCCTTCCAAGGTGATAAATGCAAAAGAACCAAAAAATCCTCCGTTGGGTCTCTTTTCATTACCATTTTGGAGGAGAACCAAGTAATGAAAAGGCTGATGTTTCCCGAGGAGCATATAAATTTCTTCTCTATAGGTATACGCTTTTGCCAAGTCATCCATCAATGCATCATAATTTTTGAACCCTAATTGCGACAGATAAGCTCTTTTTTCCGTAATATAACGTCGCAATTGCTCAATTTCTTCGGTTTTGGTCTGGAGGATGTTTTCACCTTGAACATAGGACTGCAACAAGGAATTGAGGGTTAAAAGGTTGCGAGAAACTTCTCTATCTACAGGCAGAAAATAGGCAGCAATCTGTGTTAAATCTTTTTTGAAAATATTAACTTTATTGGGAGCAAAAAGCATATTGGTAATCCCTGCATACAGTGAGAAAAAACAGAATGCAACAAAAAGCAATCCGATATATGCTCGGACATTTGCGGTTCGTTTCCCCTGAGGAACAGAGGGAGAATGAATAGCAAAAGTTTTCTTTTTCATAGTGAGGAGTGTAGGACTTTCGAGAAGAAATGCAAGTCAAATAGGAGTATTTTTCGTTGCAAATCATCAGCTTTTTGTTATCTTGTAGAAAGTATACTATTTATTTTTTTCTCCTCACAATAATGAAAATCGTTATCTGAACACTCGCTGCTCCCAAAATTGCTGCAATGCAGGAAGCTCTCACCAAAACCCCTTACTTTGCTGAGCAAGAACTGGAAATTCTCCCCCTCAAGGTCAGTTCTGGGATTAGTGAAATGCCTATCACGTTGGAGGAAACAATGCAAGGTGCTAGAAATAGAGCAGAGAATGCTAAAAAGCAGGAAGAAAATGCTGATTTTTATATCGGGATGGAAGGAGGAACTACGAAAATTGAAGGGAAAGCGTATCTCTTTTGAACGGTGTATGTACTAGATAGTAAAGGAAATGGGCATTTCTGACTGTCCAATATGATGGAAGTTCCGAGCGTATTTGAGAAAAGAATTTACGAAAACGGGGAAGAATTATGACCCATTTTAGCGGAACTTACCGGAGTAGAGAATGCCAGCAAAAAAAATGGAGCATTTGGAGCTTGGAGTGATGATACATTGACAAGAAAAGACCAATTTGTACTAGCGTTTCTGAGTGCCATTCCTCCTTTTTTCAATCAGTATTATCAAATGTAAAAGCCTACTTTTATCTTCTGCTTTTTCTCTCTAATGCCTAATCTTATTATTTTCGGTGATAGTATCACGCGATGAGCCAGTGACTATGAAAAACAAGGGCGAGTCAACAGACTACGTGAAAAAATTGAACAAGGAAACAGCTATACAGAAGTCTATAATTGTGGAATTTCTGGTGATACGAGTGAAAGTGTGAAAAAAAGATGTATTTCTGAAATCCAAGCCAGAAGCAGAACCGATGACGGAAAACTTATCATTATGTTTGCTATAGGTATCAATGACAGTGCATTTTTTAATGATAGGTGAGAAAACAATATCCCTATTCCCTATTTTGATAGGAATATCCAGCTCCTGATAGAGCAAGCCAAGACTTTTAGTGAACAGCTTTTCTTTATCGGATTAACGCCCGTTGACGAAACAAAAGTCAATCCCATTCCACGAGACCCTACCGTATCATATCAAAATGCACATATCCAAAACTACAATAATTGACTTCACACTACGTGTATAAAACACCATATTCCTTTTATTTCAATGGAAAAGGTTATAGACAAAGCTGATTTGGATGATGGATTGCACCCAAATGCCCAAGGACACCAGAAAATAGCTGAAAAAATCTGGAAAGAAATTTCTCCTCTTTAGCTCTTGAAAAAAATCAGCTTTTTAGTATGGTTAGCAACGTACATATTTTACTTTTTTGTACTACTGCCCAATGAACCTCTCCACCTATGAACCTCAAATGCAAAAAGCTCTCGCTTACCTTGAAAAAGAATTCCAAGGACTCCAAGTTTGACGTGCCACTACTGGACTTGTAGAAAATATCAACGTCGAAACCGACTATGGAACGATGAAAATGAATGCTATTGCTCTCATCACCATTTCTGATAATTCCACGATAAAAATCGAACCGCGGGACAAAGGCAATGCGAAACATATTGCTAATGCCATTTATGAGGCAAATCTGGGCGTAGGAGTAGACAATCAAGGGAATTTTTTGTTTGTGCGTATTCCTGCGTTGACCCAAGAAAGACGCGACCAAATCGCCAAACAAGTGAAAGCTCTCGGAGAAGAAACCAAGGCAAATATTAGAAAAATCAGACAAGATGCAATGAACGAAACCAAATCAGAACTTGCTGCCAAATCCATTTCCGAAGACCAACACAAAGCAAATGAAGCTCAAGTAGAAGAGTTAGTAAAGAAAATGAATGGAAAGATTGATGAGTTAGTGAAAGGGAAAACGGAAGAAGTGGTGAAAGTATAAAATATTCTTACGCCAGCACATCGCCTATCTTCTCTTCCATAAACTTCTTCAATCACGGTAACCCTTCCAATTTTGGATACTTCTTCAAAAGCCACATCGCCCCTTCCTGCACCTTCTCCAAAAACCTTAAATCCGTCAACACATCCAACGGGACATCACTTTCTCCCGATTGCATTGTTCCCAAAATCTCCCCAGAACCGCGATTTTTCAAGTCCAATTCTGCGAGTTTAAACCCATCCGTAGTCGTTTCCATAATTTTAAGCCTAACGTAGGCATCGCCAGATTTTTTTGGCGTTTCCAAAAAACAGTAGGACTTCATCGTAGAACGTCCAATCCTTCCGCGTAATTGGTGCAACTGCGAAAGTCCAAAACGTTCAGCATTTTTGATAATCATTATCGTGGCTTCCGGCACATCCACTCCTACTTCAATGACGGTGGTCGAGACAAGAAGGGATTTCTTACCCGATTTAAACGCATTCATTACGTGGTCTTTGTCTTTGGCGGTCATTCTCCCGTGGAGAAGTCAGATTTTTTCTTCTCCTAATTCAGAAAAAAAGGCTGAAATCTCTTGATATTGCGTGATAGCAGATTTCACGTCATCCATCTTTTCACTATCTTCAATCAACGGCGTAACGACGAAAACCCTTTGTCCTTGGGCGATTTTCTGCAAAATCCACGGTTTCAATTTGAGATATTCAGTTTCTGAGATGACTTTCGTATCAATGGGAACTCTTCCTACAGGCAATTCATCAATGATGCTCACCTCAAATTCCCCGAAAAATGCCAACGCCATAGAACGCGGAATAGGTGTTGCCGTCATCTGCAAAATGTGAGGAGCATTGAACTTTTTGAACATTGCTCTTTGTTTTACCCCGAATTTATGTTGTTCGTCGATACAGACGAATTTGAGATTTTTGAAATCTACACCTTCCTGCAAAACGGCGTGCGTTGCGACGAGAACATCAATTTTTCCGTCTTTGAGTCAGCGTTTTAGTTCTTCTTTTCTAGTTTTGGTGAGGCTTCACGTGAGCAATTCTACTCTCAATCCCAAGGGGAGCAAGATTTTTGCTAACGTGGCGTAATGCTGATTTGCCAGCACTTCGAGCGGTGCGAGCAAGACGGACTGCCCTTGAAAGACTTTTCGTACATAATATGTTGCGATGGTTGCGACAATGGTTTTCCCGCTTCCCACGTCTCATTGGAGCAATCTCAACATTGGTTTTCCACGATAAAAGTCTTCCAAAATCTGGATAATGACCTTTTTCTGTGCAATAGTCAAAGCAAAAGAAAGCTGATTGAGAATAGGTTTCAATTCGTCCCAATGCGGATTTTCAGAAAGGGGTGGCGTTTCCAAACTGCCTTGATAGTCCAATTTATTCATCAGAGAAAAAAGCTGAATTCTCAACAATCTATCGAAAAACAGTCTGTATAACGCCTTTTTTCTGAGTTCGTCGCTTTCGGGATAATGCAAATTTTTCACGGTAGCTACCACATCCAACAAGCCAAAATGCTGAAGAAATTCGTTGGGGAGATATTCTGAGAAACATTGGTCAATGTTATCCAAATTGTTCCAAACTTTCTGAGCAAACCAACCGGGCTTGATACCTTGCATTTCTGAGTACACAGGAAAAATTCTTCCAGAATTGTATGTTTCGTCTCCTTGTGCATTCCCCTTTACAAAAGGGAGGGAGGAGGGATTTTCTGGAGCAGTTGCAGGAACGACGTCGGGATGATTGAAAACGATTTTTCCGTATTTATATTGGGGTTTCCCTACGATAATGTACCAGCTTTTTTCTACCAATTTACCAGCTAAAAATGCTGAATTATAAATACTAATGTAGCCTATATTCCCGTTTTCGTCAGTAAATTTGATGTCATAAATGGTTTTCCCGCCTCTCATTCGTTGCTTTTTTTGAAGAATTTGTCCTTTGGTAGCGGTAATGCCTTTCGCGTCAAAGATGAGTTCATTCAATGGTCTGGTTTGTGACCTGTCTTCATAGGTACGGGGAAAGTAATTGAAAAAATCTTTCAGCGTTTTGATACCGTTTTGTTCCAGAATGGCGATATAACGAGAGGTGGTATGTAGGAGCGTTTTTAGTTCCATTTTACTTATGTAGTTGTTGGTGATAAAATTCACAAATGCTTTTTAAAGCACACAGTTCACATTTGGGTTTTACGGCTTTGCAATAGTATCTTCCAAAGAGAATGAGTGCGTGATGAGCGTCAAGTTTTCGTTTTTTGGGAATTCTGCTTTCTATTTCTTTTGAGGTTTGGAGAGGCTGTTTGGTGTGAACAATTCCCAGTCTATTGGCTACTCTATGAACGTGAGTATCCACGGCGATAACGGGTTTTTTGTACAAGACGTACTGAATAACTTTCGCTGTTTTTTCTCCCACGCCGGGTAATTTTATCAATTCGTGTTCCTCTTCGGGGATAGTATACGTTCCTGCTGGTGCTTGTGCCACCAAGAGTTGAGCAGTTTCGTAAAGGTGTTTTGCTTTCATTTTGTAGTAATTGATGGAATTGACGGCTTGTTCCAAGTTCTCAGGTCAAAGCTGGAGGATGTCGTAAGGAGTTTTAACCGTTAAAAAAAGCTGGTCAGTAATTTTATTCACCTGTTTATCGGTAGATTGTGCAGAAAGCATTACCGCAACGAGCAATTGGAAAGGTGTTTCATAGTTGAGTTCTGTATCAAGTTTAGGAAAAAGTGTAGCAATGTAGGTGAAAAGTTGGGTATAGGTTTTGGCAGTTCGTTTCATTGGGAGGAAGCGTTTTGGAGATGTAAATGTGGAGCATTTCGGAAAATGGTAATGTGATGTTGGTAGTATGTGGATTAGCGAGTGATTTTCAAGAGCATAAGAAAGTGGCTATTCTATGCGGAAATTATCTATTGACATAATGATAATAGTTTGGTATCTTTATGAAAGAAAAAAAATAATCTAAAAAAAAATAATATTATGATTTTGTATATTTTGTTATCATCAACGTATGTATTATCTGTATTTCTTTGTTTCAGCGTAGAGAATAAGATAAAGAACGAAGAAATATCATCTGCAGAGGTGATTTTAGGGGCAATATTGCCAATCATAAACACCTATGCAGTAATTTATTATTATTGCAACAGAAGATAATACATTGGAGACTTACTGTACTTGTAGGTCTCCTTTTTTATATGCAATTTATTTCTTTAAATCTCGTCAAACAATAAGCCTGATTCTGTGTTTCAAGTACGATATGTCTAGCAGAGCGTAAAGCTCTAATCTTGCACTTCCTCGCGATTTGCGGGGTAAGCTTGCATTGGGAAGTGGTTTACCACTCGAAGAACTAGCAGTTCAACTGAGGAGAAGTAGTCTTGCAAAGCAGGACACCTTCACGTTGCATCTTTTCTCCCGCAATTCCTTTGCAAAGCTCAGGAGCGGAAGGAGTTTTCGTTTCTGTGGCACTTTCATTTGGGTGAGAAACCGTCCAGTAGCCGTGAGCTACCTCCCTTTTTCTAATGTCAGGACTTTCCTCCCCGTCCTCGCAATACTGCGGGACAGAGTTGTACTTTGTTTGACTTGGTTATAAACATATGAAAAAAAATCTGAATTACAAGTCCAGAATTTTTTTTACCGATAGATAACATACAGGACTTGAGGGAATCGAACCCCCGACGCGCGGCTTTGCCCCGCACTGTTGCGGGGTACCTCTGAGCTAAGGTCTTTTATTTTGTATCAATACACAGTGTATACAGGACCTGAGGGAATCGAACCCCCGACGCGCGGCTTTGGAGACCACCGCTCTACCTCTGAGCTAAGGTCCTAATGCTTAATTTTTCCTTTATACTTTGAATAAAACTTATTGTTATTTTGCTCTTTGGCTACGTGAAGGACTATACTAAAATCAGAGAAAAATGCAACTGAAAAATGTTATTGTAAAATCACTATTTTTCTTCAGACTTTTTGCTGTTCTCTTTTGTATACTTCGTTGATAGTTTCCATTTTCCATCCAAGGTTCTGAGTAAGGAACAGTATCTGTTCTTCAATACTATTTTCCTGTCCAATGTAATAAGGAATACTAAATACCATCGTCGGTTTATCCTTCTGCGGGAAAAAATCTGTAATTGTCTGGATAAATTGAAGATAGAGATTTTTGACTCGGCGTTGGTATTCTTTGATTTGTTCAGCAGTTGTGGTTTGTTTAATCACCGGTCAAAGTCGTCCTTCTGTGATAATCAGTGTTTGATGAGTGAGCAATTCTTGAAATTTATCGGCATCCAATGGTTTGGAAATGTCTTGTTCAATAAAACTAAAAAGCTGATGGTGATAGTGTTGCGTTTGTTTTCGTCGTTGCTGATTTTGTAATGCAAAATTGAGTTTGATATCAGAACCGATAAAATGATAACCCAATGCATTTGCAACAAACCCTGTCGTTCCTGTTCCACAAAATGGGTCAAAAATGAGGAGTTGTTCAGGCAGCATTTTAGTTCTTTTTTTCAAGGAAGCAATACCAATATTTATCAAGGCGTGCGTGAGTTTTGCTGGCATCATTCAGGTTTGCATACTGCGAGCAGGCTTTTCAAAATCTACGATTTCGTACAGTTGGATATTTTGGTAGCCTTCAACTATCCCACAGTATCCTTGCATTGAGGGAAGCGTGATGAGTTCAATCCCTTTTTCTTTCACTTCTTTATCGGTATGGAGAAGGTCAACTTTTTTAAATCTTTTGAGCAGAAACTTTTTTTTCATCGTCAATCCTCTGGCGGTGTCTGCGGTTCACAAGATTTTTTTTCACGGCAAAAGGGTTGCTAATTCTGCATTTTCCACTACGCTCCCCCATTTGATAAGAGAAGAGAGAAAAGGAAGCTGATGGGGAAATTTCGTGTCAAAAAGGATGATATGGTCAGCTTTTTTTTCTACGGTAATAGGAGAAACGAGTTGGAGTTCTTTGAGGGCGATGTCGGGATGATTTCAGATAATGGCGAAGTACATAGAAAAAAAATAAAAGATAAAATGTTTTATAAGTTATTGAGGTAGTTTATCACCATTTCTTTGGTAATGCCTGCTTGCTTCATCATTGCAAATAAGGTTCATTCTTTAATTTCTTTGGCTCAATGAAAAGGAACAGCAAATGTGGCACGAGTAAGAGGACTAAACCGCTACTCGTGAGAACCTCTTCATTGTCTATACAAATAACAACCATAATGTTTTAGTATCCTTACAATATCCTGATATTTAAAAGAATTTCGTATGGGCATCGATAATTAGGCATATTGTAAATGGGTAATTTTTATGGGTTTGTAAATGATTTTGTATTTTATATCATTCCAAAAAACTAAATTGAGTGAAGGGTCTTTAGCAGACATTTCTTGGTTTACTTCTAGGAGATCTTCCATTACTTGTGGGGCAATATCAATCATTTCTTCCAGTGTATCAGCTTCAGCTAAAAAACCTTGAACGTCAGGACTTTCAGCAAGGAAGTATTTTTCGCCATTTTCTAGCATTTCTTTAATAACAATTCTAATGGTTTTAGTCGCCATAGGAGAAGGAATGAAGAATAAAAACAATAGTAGTATACAAAAATCTGTTGTAAAAATCAAGGGTTACTTACCATTTTTGAGAAATTTTCAAGTCTATGAGTTGGGCAGAATGGATTTGAAATTTAATAATCTCAATTGCTATCGGATATTGCACGGGGAATTTTATTGTGTGTTTCGTTATAATTTGCTCAATTGTTATCAGTTATTGCGAAAGCCTCCTTATTTCTTTCGGGATAAGTTGTTCATTTGTTACAAAATATTATGGAGTTTTGATTGGTTTTATTATCATCTTTCCTAGCTATATTTTTTAATTTTGTTAGTAATTCACATATTTTTCCTTCGAATCGTTGCCTTATTTCTTCTTGTCTTTGAACACTTAAATTTAAAGTTGTTTCTAGACAATCAGGTTCTTCTTTCCCGTTCATTATACTATCAAAATATGAAATAAATATATTTATTCTTTATTATCTTCTTTAATTGCTACCATCAGATTAAAAAGCTGAGTTAATTGTTCAGATGTGATTTTATAATGTCTGAAAGTTGGTATTTTTTCAATATATTCTAGCATATCATCTTCTATCATTTCTCAAATATTCAAATCATAGAAAAGATAAGAAGTAGTGGTATCTTTTTTATCATTTCTTTGATGTTCAAGAATAGACACAAGGAGAGCATTACCAGTAAGTTTTTCCAATTTCAAAGAATTTTCTTCTCCTTCTCCATTAAGATAGCTATCACTATTTAGTATTACTTCTCAAGAAATAAATTGGTTGGTTGAAGGAGTATTTTTAAGAATTTGTAGAATTGCTTTATAAGTATTGTGTGTTATGTTGTGATGTCCTTGAGGTCGTACTAGGATGGTTATTTCATCTCTTGTTGTATCTTGTACTGTAATACCTTTAGACGTGAAATGTAAATTTCAAATAGTTTCTTCTAACATTATAATAATATACATCCTATAAAATATTGATTTAATTTTTTTCTTCTGTAAGTATTTCTCGTCTGTCCATTAGTTCTGTTCTCCAATCTCTAAATTCAAAACCAAAAAATCCATCTATGATTTCTTTAATTTTCTGTTTTTTATTGATTTCTTCCTGTTCTTTATTAATTTCTTCCTGTTCTTTATTAATTTCTTCCTGTTCTTTATTAATTTCTTCCTGTTCTTTATTAATTTCTTCCTGTTCTTTATTGATTTCTTCCTGTTCTTTATTGATTTCTTCCTGTTCTTTATTGATTTCTTCCTGTTCTTTATTGATTTCTTCCTGTTCTTTATTGATTTCTTCCTGTT
>JAISMG010000003.1 GCA_031276875.1 Candidatus Peribacteria bacterium
GAAATAACAGTGCAGGCAGCGACAGTTCACGCGACAGGCGTAACGCTGAATGAGGGCAGTTTGATGAAAACGGTTGGTGACGCTTCCGAGACATTAGTTGCGACGATTGCTCCAGCAAATGCGACAAATAAAGCGGTGACGTGGAGCAGTAGCGACAGCAATGTTGCTACGGTGACTAACGGAACAGTCAGCTTTGTAGCTGCGGGATCGGCAACGATCACCGCAACGACTGTTGATGGAGGATTTACAGCAACTTGTGTGGTAACAGTGGAACAACTTCCTCCTCTCCCCGTCTTTGAAGGACTACCGGAAGAGTGCACAGTCGGTTCAACAATTCCTTTAAAAGTAAAAGGAGTTGGGAGTGAAAAATTAACGGTGTTTTCTATCTCTCTTGTAGTAAATGGAAAAGTAATAAATACCCAAACTACGAATACTTTCACCCCAACAACTAAAGGAACTTATCTCGTTGAGGCCTCAACGTCTGAAGGAGATCTCCGCATAACTAGAATAATTATTGTTATTTAAAATAGAAAAAAATGAAAAAGAAAATTTTATCAATATTCTTTGTCATCCTGTGCATCGTAGGATGCAACAAAGAAGACAATTTGCCACCCGAACCGTTGATGCCGAAACTTTCAATGAATTCGGTGAGCGTCGAAGAGGGAAAAAGTGTGGAGGTCACTATTTCCAGCGGGAAATTGCCATATTCAGCGACGGTATCCCCATCGGGGATAGTAATCACTACTGTCGAAGGTAGTGAACTTACCATTACCGGCGTAAAAGCCGGTAGTGCAACTGTCGTAGTGAAAGGCGTTGATGGCGGGAGCGTATCGTTGCCCGTCGTCGTTACAGCTCCTCCCGACCCACTTGCCACCTTCAAGGATAACCCAACTCCTCGTTGGGAATTTGTTAGAGGAGAAACGGTTAGCAGCACTGACCCATTGTATACATTCATTATTGACAAGGGGACTTTGTTCTCCTCCAGTCAAAACAAATGGGGCTATGCCAGTAATGACGGTAATACATTCCGACTGATAGAATGGGGTACTTCCCCAATTCTTAGGACGGAAAGTGGAACTGTGACAGTTTCTTCCTTCCGAATAGTGAAGGAAGAACAAAGAACAATTTGGATAACTTTCTTTGCAAATGACACGGAATACCGTGTTGTTGTAGAGAAAATACAAATTTAAACATTATTTAAGTAAGCTGTAGTTATTACTGCAGCTTTCTTTTTTTATGAAAATGGACTGTAATGCAATATTCTCGTACAAATTGGATATGAATCCGTCTCCACCTCACAAAAAGTCCTTGTATTTCCATCAAAAACTCTTACACTTTACATCAGCAAAAGAAATGTTCAGCCCTTTACTCTTCCCTCCTATCAACATTATGGAACTCTGGACTGTGCAGTATACTCCACAACTCTATCACAAAGCAAAACACTTTTTTCTCACTCACGGAAGAAGCGACCTTTTGACCAGACCGCCTTTGTCCGTCTGCGGACGCTATCTCATCAGTCAATCATTTTTGCAACGTGGTATCTCGCATTTTATCCCAGCAGAAGGAGTCTTTCAGCAGGGAACATACTATTTTTCCACGTCCTATGCTGGTAATCAGATTTTTTTAGCTATTGATACCCACAAAATCGCCGTTGATATGGAAAAAATCACAGCAAGAGACCCCAGCCTCCTTTCTTCCACACTTACCACCACGCGAGAAGCTTTTTATCTCCAACGGTGCGTCAAAGAATGTCTCGTAAAATTTCTCAATCTTCCCACCTTGGAAGAAGCTTTCCATCAAACGCTCCTTCTCCCCACAAACCTATCAGAACACCCACAAAAACTCCTTGTTCCTTACCAAGGAAAGACCTATCACGCAAGCGTAAAAAAAGAAAACGGTTATCTATTCGTCGTACTCTTTACTCCCACGAAATAACCACGAAATACATTACCGCTTGTTTTTTGGAAGTAAAACGATACAAAAAATCAGATTTATTTTGTTATGAGAATGATGCATATTGTAATTTTGGAAAATATTCGTAGTGCTTACAATGTCGGAAATGTGTTGCGTACTGCTGACGCATTGGGACGAAAGGTGCGAATTACAGGCTATACTCCTTCTCCACGAGAACATCCCAAAGTCCGCAAAACTTCCCTCGGAGCAGAGGACAGTGTCGCTTTGCAACAGTTTGACTTCACCACGCAAGCCATCCAAGAAGCCAAACGTCAAGGAATGCAAGTCATCGCAGCAGAAATCACAGCAAATGCCCTCTCGCTCGCTTCCTTTCAACCCAACGCTTCATCACTCGCCATCGTGTTTGGAAATGAAGTGGAAGGCGTTCTAGAACAGACCTTAGCTGAAGTAGACGCTGTAGTCGCCATCCCAATGCACGGCGTGAAAGAGTCTCTCAATATCGGACAAAGTGCAGCCATCTTTATGCGAGCACTCAGAAGTGCATAAATCCCTCGCCCAGACCTACCAAAAAATACGTTTTTATCCCTTTCTTCTTGCCCTATGCTCCAAGTAATCAAAACGCTGATTGATTTTGTTCTCCATATTGACCAGCATTTAGAGCTGTTTATCACAGAATATGGAATACTCACCTACGCAATCCTTTTTGGGATTATCTTTATCGAAACGGGGGTCGTGATTATGCCATTTTTACCGGGAGATAGTCTGCTTTTTGCTGCTGGTGCATTATCTGCTATTTCAGACGGATTACACATCGTTCTTCTACGAGCAATAGTCTTTGTCGCAGCAGTGCTTGGCGACACGGTAAATTACGAAATCGGGCACTACCTCGGAAAAAAAGCATTTACCCGTTATCCCAAAATCTTCAAACCCCATTACCTCGCCAAAACAGAAGCATTTTACGAAAAATACGGTCCTATGACGATTATTTACGCCAGATTTGTGCCTATTGTCCGCACGTTTGCTCCGTTCATCGCCGGCGTGGGCAAAATGAGTTACAAAAAATTCATCTCTTACAATATCATTGGAGGATTTGCACGAACTTCGCTCTTTCTCCGAATTGGATACTTTTTTGGCAATTTAGCCTTTGTACAAAAATATTTTTCGCTCATCATCCTTGCCATCATTTTTATTTCTGTGTGTCCTCTCCTCATTGGACGAGGAATAGAGCAGATAAAACAGATAAAAAAGAAAAAAAATGCTGCCTAATTTCACGCCTTATTCCGGATTTTTCCTTCCTCTTCCCGACGAAAATCTGCATTTCGAACTTTGTTCTCAACCATTACGAGTAGCTCCCTTGGTAGCAGTTGCTACTTTTTCTCAAGCTGTCGACAAGCTGAATATTGATACCGAGCATTTCGCTTTCACAGAACAAAACGAGAAAGGAGAACCAACTTTTTTTCACGGATTACAACAATTTTTGCACATCCAAACTCCTCGCTGTTATCTGTTCGACAACCATCATCACGCACTTTTTTTTCGGTATCAGGAATATCTTCGCTCCCGTACAATTTGCAAGGTACTTCATATCGACCAACATTCAGATATGCGGGACAATCAGTTTTCTCTGCCTGATGACTTATTGAAAGTTGACCGTTCCCGTGAAGTATTCGCGTTTGTGCAGCAGCATTGCAATGTGGGAAATTTCATCCAACCAGCAGTAAAGGCAGGCTTGATTTCAGACGTCGTGCAAATAAGAACGGAAACCGCTTTACAACAGGAAGCACAACATCCCAAAGTCCCCTTTCCCTATATTCTCGACCTTGACCTAGATTTCTTCGCTCCGGAAATGGACATCAACTTTCTTCGTTATCTTCCCCCACTTCAGCAACTCATCCAAAACGCTGAATGTACCACCATCGCAACTTCTCCGTATTTCTTACAACAGGAAAAAGCTCTAGAGATGATGAAGGAAATACTATCATTATTTTTTTAATATCCCAAAATCTCTCTTTCTCTTTACTTTTCTATCAAATTTTTTATACTTCTCATATCAATAGATATTCAGCCTTTTATTTCTTCTTCATCCTCTCAATGCTCAAACCTAAAACTCTCCAAGTGTACAACACCCTTTCTCACCAGAAAGAAGACTTTGTCCCCCTCCTAGCAGACGGGAAAGCTGATGTTGTAGGAATGTACTCTTGCTGACCCACAGCCTATTGGTCGCCAAGTATCGGGAATTACAGAGCCTCTCGAACCGCAGACCTTTTACGCAACACCCTTACTCACCTCTGCGGATACCCTGTAAAATCAGTGATGAACATTACCGACGTTGGACATCTCACGAGTGATGGAGATACCGGAGAAGATAAATTGGAAAAAGGAGCCAAAAGAGACTGAATCACTGCACGAGAAGTCGCCAAAAAATATGAGGCAGAATTTTTTGACTGATTGGAAAAATTACATATTGAGAAATTTGACGTGATGCCCAAAGCTACAGAGCATATCCAGCAGCAAATTGAACTCGTAAAAACTTTAGAAGAAAAGGGGTATACTTACGAAATCCCCGGAGATGGCATTTATATGGATACTTCCAAAGTAGATGACTATGGAAAGCTGATGGGTCCCAATTACAAAAAAAGGCTGGAACATCTCAACGCTGGTGAAAGAATTGAGATGGGAGGAAAAAAACACCTTACGGATTTTGCATTGTGGAAATTTAATATGACGGGCAAAAAAAGAGATATGGAACGGAATTCTCCACGAGGCATTGGGTTTCCCGGATGGCACATTGAATGTAGTGCAATGTCTTCCCAATATCTGTGAAAACAATTTGATATTCATCACGGAGGAGTAGACCATATCACCGTTCATCATTCCGCAGAAATTGCCCAATCTGAATGTGCATTTGGAGAAAAACCACGAGTGAAATATTGGCTTCACAATGAATTTCTCCAAGTCGATGGAGGAAAAATGAGTAAATCACTAGGAAATGTCTATACGTTGCGTGATTTGGAAGAGAAAGGCTTTTCTCCTCTGGATTTGAGATATTTTTACTTTATGGCTCAATATTCCAATCCTCAGAACTTTACGTGGGAAGCCCTCACTCAGGCGAAATCCACTCGTGCAAATCTCCAGAAAAAAATCGCCAAATTCCAACCTACTGAAGCGGAACATTCACAAAAACCTTTGCCAGCCACCTTTGCCGAATTGATAGCAACCTATCCAGCAGCGGAAAATTTTCTCACGCAGATTGACGAAGCGATGAAAGACAATTTCAATACGCCAAAATTACTTTCGGTAGTAAATAATACACTCATTTCACCGACGAAAGAAGAACTAGCAGTCCTTTATCGACTAGAAGAAAGGATTTTAAAAGTCTGACTTTTTGACCTCGTCAATTCTTCAGCAACGGAAACTTCACCCTCCGAAGTTCCTGCCGAAATTCTCGCCCTTGCCCAACAGCGTTTCCAAGCCAAACAAGAAAAAAACTATACCCTCGCTGATGAACTCAGAACCCAAATTCAAGAGGCAGGGTATAGCGTGAAAGATACTGCTACAGGATTTACAGTGGAAACTCTCCTTTAAATCGGCTCAATCAGCATTATTTCTCTGTATTTGATGTGAGAATTTCTTCTAAGTTTTGTGTAGTATCCATCTTATCTAACTTTTCTTGAAGAAATTTACGATATCAATCCAAACTGTGATAAAGTTCATCATAGTCTCTATCTGTTCTTTGATAATTAAAATTCTCATCTATATACTCGAGAATATCTATTACTTTCTGATTAGAATTTTTATGATGGTCTCTTTCATATTCAAGAAGTGAATAATTTCTTCCTAATTGGTCTTCTGTTAGTCGTTTCAGATGCAACAAATCTTCATAAGAAAGACTTGCAGAATTAGTAAGCTCTATTAGAGCTTCCATTGTTTCTGATGTTTCCATTGCTTTTGATAATAATGTTTTTTTCATAAGTATATATAAAAATAAAAACTACCTCTCATCAATTACTACAAATCCTCTCCTTTCTATCAGCCTTATTTCATTTTTATCGGTAATACTAATTACTCCATTTCTATCTGTGGTGAACTTCACAATTTCATCACCAATGAGCAGTGATAAGGTCATATTTTCATAGCCATTTGGAAAGGCAATCACCAATTGTCCACCTTTTTTGCCTCCGCTTACGTCCGTTTTCACATCCAGCAACGGTAATTCATCAAAGGTCTTGACCGTAATTCCTACTCCCAGCGTTCTTTCCAATTCAGAAATCGCAGAACCGCCTTTCCCAATAATTTTCCCTTTTACAAATTCAGGAATATACAATTCAATCCCATTTCCTCTCATTTTCACGATGAAAGGACTATTGAGAATTCCTGTCAGCTTTTTTTCTATTCCTTCTTTGGCATAGGTATTGAGCGAAGGTTTCCCTGTAGCAGCTGCCAACATTCCTTCTTCAGGAATAGGCATCACCACTACCTGTTCTCCAAAGGTATAGATTTCATACAGCTTTTTTTTGCTGATAAAAGAACTGACCATAATCACTGGACGAGAAAGCTCTTCACTCAGCATCCCGTCTGGCACTTTAGCCGTAAGTTCCAGTTGCAAAATCTCGGAAATCTTTCCTTTATCAATGAAGATAACCGTATCCAGCACTTGTGGAATAATCCCCATTTCAATAGAACCAATAAAACGCTGAATACTATCAATAGGTTTAGTCGCGTGAATGACGCCCAGCATTCCAATTCCCGTCAATCTCAAATCCTTGTACAATTCAAAGTCAGGTTTATTTCTCACTTCATCATAAATCGTATAATCAGGTCTAGAAAGCAGCAGAATATCGCGGACTTCATCGTGTGTTCCGTGGGTGAAACTATATTGTACTACATCATCATCTACCATCAAATCACGAGGACTTTCGATGGTTTTGATAATGTGATGGTCGGCGTGATAGACTTCTACCAATGCCTGCACAAACGTTGATTTTCCGCTTCCCGGTGCACCAGACACGAGAATTCCTTTCGCTTTATTTCTGAGCAAATCAAAAGTTTCTTCATTCAAATCATAGTCTTGAATGGTGGTCTTTTTTACAGGACGCACGGCAGTAAGTTCTAATCCATCAGAAAGTGGCGGATACACGACGACAATTCTATAGGGTCAAAGCTGAAGAACTTTGGAAAGTTTTCTGTCGATTTCGAGAAAGTTTCCTCTTTGGTTGGTCGCTTCGATAAAGATTTGTTCAATCAGGGCGTTGAGTTCTTCGCTAGAGATGGATGTTTCATCAAGTACGGCTTGTCGATTACCGGGAAATCCTTTTTTTCTGAGGATAGGGCGGTCTTCTTTGAGGTGAAGAGACATTGTCGTTTCATCAAAGTATGGGTCGAGAGCGTAGCTTTGAGTTGGTTGTACGAGACCAGTTGAAGCTGGAGTTGGGGTTTGTTGTGTTTCAGTCATTGGAGTTTGTAGGGAAAAGAGTGTAAAAGGCTGAGTTAATTTTGTAGTTGTATTAAGTATACTCATTTTTAGAAATTTTGCAAATTATCGGACTTGTGTTGATACCATCCCTTCCGTTCCATTAGCTCCGCTTAGTATCTTCCCTCCTCTCACAAGACTGCGAGAGAAAACACTGTTAGTTGTTTATTTTTAGGTACTACTTACAGTTTTTAGTTGATTGTTGCTTTTGATACTTTCAATAAATTCATATAAGGCGATTTTATTAACTCCTTCTGTAGAAAGCAGATACAGTTCTGGCTTGTCTCCGCTACTTTCAGGAATAGCCACATCATAAAGTTGTGCTGTTCCCAAATCAAATTTGAAACTAAAGAGATATTTCATCTGATACGTCGCTTTATTTGCGTCATTGGTTTTCACTCCCTGAGTATCATAAGCAGTGAAGGTTTGATGAGTCCTATCAAAAAGATAAAGGTATCTCGTCGCCGCAGAGGTCAGAATTTTAACATTA
>JAISMG010000023.1 GCA_031276875.1 Candidatus Peribacteria bacterium
GAAAGATAACCTTAATGTCTGGATTCTTCCCCCGCAGGACTGCGGGGTCAGAATGACCATTACTGGTGGGATTGATGAATACCATAGAGAAAAATTTGCTATATGATGTTATTTGGACAACGATGAATTAGGTTATAAAAACTTTTCAATATACTGAAAACATATGTAATTTTTAATCAAATGCTCATTACGATGAAAACTTGCAATATATGAATGTCTATTGGATACTGACGGTTAATCCTCAGATTTTTGCTGTTCCTAAATTGAGAGCAATATAGACGTTTCCTTTAGCTTGGGGAGTGAGAGTAATGGTCGCTTTTCCTTGATTGACGATGACAGTAGAAACGGGGTTGATGTGAATGTTAGTATTGCTGGCAATAAGCAATAGTGGTTGGTTGAGGGTTCCGTGGAACGGTTCATCACTGCCTTTGCGAGTAATATATACCGTGAAGGTCAAGCTATCGTCCAATGCTACAACTTCCCCAAACTGTTTTTCAATGCGGAGGTCTCGTTTGTTGAGAAACTCTTTCCCTATCAAATCTACTTTACTTGTATCTAAGGTAAGCATTGAAGAAGTAGGAAGAGAAGGCTGAACGGGAACTGTAGGCGTGCTTGGTGGAGTAGGTACTATCGGAAGTGAAGGTTGAACAGGTTCTGGAGAAGCAGGATGTTCGTTGTTGTTCGTTCAGCTTTCTTCTTTTGGTGGATTGGTTGATGGGTCAGTGGCTGGTGGTGGCGTTTGCGTAGGAAACGTTGCTTTGGCGTTTTCCAAAAGTGCGATAGGGTCTTTGGTGTATTGGAATAATTGTACTCTACAGTAGCCTTTTTGGATGATTTCGTAGTGTCCTTGAGAAACTTCTGGGCAATTGGTAAAGACATAGGCGGGTCTTCATCAGGCGTCTTTGTCGATTTCAAAGTGTACGTGATATCCTCCTAATGCTCCTCTCACGTTTCCTGTGTTTCCTATTTTTCAGATTTGTTGTCCTTTTTTGATGATGTCGCCTGCTTTAACAGTATAACTATGCATATGTGCATAAATAGCGTAAAGGATTTCTCCTTTGTATTTGAATTTTATTTTGACGATATTTCCATAGGCACTATTGTATTCGGCAGCATAGACTTCTCCG
Source organism: Candidatus Peribacteria bacterium (assembly GCA_031276875.1). Classification (GTDB taxonomy): domain Bacteria; phylum Patescibacteriota; class Gracilibacteria; order Absconditabacterales; family Absconditicoccaceae; genus UBA3291. Next base: position 1,128 of record JAISMG010000023.1, read on the forward strand.
TCTGCGATGGCATACAGAGGGGTTCCTTGAGCACTAGCAATATCTACTCCATAGTGAGCACCTACAGCTTGGTCTCGTCCGGAAGTATAGGATGCTCCTCGCAGAACGGTGTAAATATCTGTATAGGTTTTTTCATTTTGGTAGGTGACATAATCTGCTCCGTGGATGACAGGCAAGGTGGTGATACAGGAATTTGAAAGTGTGGAAAATTCTTGGGTTCTACATTCCAACGTGGATACTTTCATCAGAGGATAGACTAATGTGGTGTTGTTGGGGAGGTTCTCACCATTTCCAAAAAGGTAGGTGGTAGCCATAAAGACCATAGCCAAACATAATTCTCCAAAGTGTATCCAACCATTGGACAGGTGGTGGACTGCTTTATAGACTTTTTCTACTCTTCTCCCTCTGTGTTGGTGAGAAATAATCCTCTTGCCGAGAGTTTCGTTAAATTTATTGTGGAGGGTTTCATAGAGTTTTCGTGGTTTTTTCATTATGCATTCCAAGAAGAAATAAATATTATAACTCTATTATAAACATAAAACATAAATTTGTCAATTTTTTGGGTACTTTTTTAGGGAAAAATAACTATGAGGAGAGTTTTTTATAGGGATAAAGAGGAGAAAAAGCAGACTTTTAGAGTCATTCTGAGCGGAGCGAAGAAACCAGACATTAAGTTTATTAGCTTTCCCTCTGTTTTCGCCAATAACAATGTTCTTTTATCTTATGCTAACTTTTCCACTACAAATTTTACTTTTCCACTCCCGTTAATGTAGCACGAACGACTCGCCTCTGAAGGGTGGTTCCGATAGGAGTACACGTAATTAACGTCAAATGCTTTCCATATCACGGACTCAATACTCCCACATTTTCAGCATACGTTTCAAATGAAGCTTCTACCGTATATGTATATCTTTCATAGGTTCACGATGCATTCTGCTGATACACCCAAATCACATCTTCAGAATGGAGTCTGAGGATTGCTTGAAAGATAGTTTTGTATCTTCACGTATCATTGGCAAAGTACGAACTATCCATTTCCCTAATAGGAACTACTGCACCAATTCAGGGCTCCTCCCCCCTTATCAGAGGGAACGATACTTTCATTTTTTCCTTATCAATGTGGAATTCCCTTACATCTTAACTTGATATTTCACTTGTCTTTCTTATGCTAGCAGTAGCTGTTCTTTCTTGTTGTTCTTTTCTCGTTTCCAAATCATTTACTTGGTAATCGTTTCGCTTGATGTTCTATCTTCGACAGGAAAATTTCGACCCTAAATATCCCCAATTTCGTGTGTTGAAAGCTCAAAAAGAATTTTGAATTCAGCATTATCTTCTCTATGAATCACTGGAAACCATTATTGAAACTAGTAGTGGATATCCCAAAGCTCAGCATATTTTTCTGTTAGATGACCAGAGATTTCATTTTTTCAGCTTTGATGTCCAAGAAGTCTTTACCGAAAAAATTACCCTCCAAGCCCTCCAAACGCTCATTACCCAAAAAATTGCCCTTGCAGAAAAAACAACCAAAGAAGAATTCCTCTTTTCCCATATAGATATGATAAGCGTCAATGGACAAGAAAAAAAATTTCTGCTAGGAGAAAAAGGAGAAATCAGATGTAAAATTATTCTCGTCTACCTCAATAGAACCACCTGTTTGGAATTTAATGATAAATACGGAAATTTCCATAACCAAAAAAATCTGGAAATTCTCCCGGAAAGTTTTCAGACCTTAAACTTTCTCAGAACCAATGACAAAAAAGAACATTTTCTATTGCTCTATATTAGAGATACTCATTGCAAAGGAATTTTGGTAGAAAACGGATTTTACAAACAAATGGAAAGTATCAATCTGGGATTTAATGCTTTGATGCAAATGTACAAAGATAATGGGATTTCCAAATATCGATACAAACAGTACGAAGAAATCGAACAAAATCCTTTTGCAAAAAATCTTATAGTACAGACGTTGGAATTTTATGCTCATCTGTTGTGTAAATGGATAGAAGAACAGCACTTCTGAGGAAATAATATTTTTGTGATTTCTCCCATTATGAAAAATGTTCATTTTATGGAGATATTCAATAAAGCGTATAGTGCGTACCATACGCAGCATTATATTGTTCCGTTTCATTTCCCTGAACAGATAGAACTCTTTGGTAAGCAGTGGGAACCTGAAGACATTGATGCATTGATTTATGTCAACACGATGAAGAAAAAAGAACTCCAAGAATGGAAAAAATCATGGTAAGGGGGTCATTCACACATTTTCTCCTTGAAAAGCTCAAGGAAATTGCTATACTTTCGCTCACTGTGGCAGAAAGCTTTAGTCTTTCGCTAATGGACCACCTTTATTCCTTATCTTAATGCACAATGACACATCACGGCAAAAAGTACAACGAAGCCAAAAAACAGTTTGAGGCTCTGAAACTCTATCCTCTCACCGAGGCCATCAGCCTTCTCAAAAAAGCAAATTATGCAAAATTTGATGCAACGGTAAATGTTGCTATCAAAACTAATGCAAATCCCAAGTACAATGACCAAATGCTCAGAGCGACCACCATTCTTCCTCACGGAACAGGAAAAACCAAAAAAGTTGCAGTGTTTATCAGTGAAGACAAAGTCGAAGAAGCCAAAAAAGCTGGTGCAGACCTTGCGGGAATGGACAGCATTTTGGAGCTTATCAAATCAGGGAAAACAGACTTTGATGTCCTGATTACCACACCTGACCACATTAGAGACCTTGCACCAGTAGCCAAACAGCTCTGACCAAAAGGATTGATGCCGTCTCCCAAAGCGGGAACCGTTGCGGTAGACATCACCCAAGCAGTCGAAGAAGTGAAAAAAGGGAAAATAGAATTCAGACTGGACAAAACGGGAAATATTCACGCTGGAGTCGGGAAAGTCTCCTTTGATGACAAAAAACTAGAAGAAAATATTGCAGCATTGATGAAAGCGATAGAAGACAATAAACCCAGTGGAGTTAAAGGTAAACTAGTTAAAAAGCTGGTTCTAAGCACCACAATGAGTCCTGGAATTACTGTAGAATACTAAAAACATCTCCATTAAAAAGCTGAACTAAACAGCACGTTCAGTTTTTTTTCTTTTCGGAGCATCTGCTGAGGCACTTTCAGTTGACTTTATACTACTTTTAAATATTTTTATATAAGTTTTATTTATGTATAGGTAAAAATGGGAAGTTCGCATACTCTTTCTGATGATTACCCAAGGAAGCATATGAATGTGATGAGAAAAAGTATCAATAGTATTGCTAAATTTGCTAGCACTTTATTACAGTATCTGAACCAAACATCCTTAAAAAATGTAGAGCAACAGCAATACCATCTCTTACAGCATCTCATTCAAACCGCAACTACTACAGAGTTTGGAAAACTTCATCATTTTGATGATTTGCTCAATGAAGGATGTAAATATCAGACTTTTCAAACTACAATCCCGATTAGTCATTATGAAGATTTTTATGAACAGCGAATAGAACGTATGCTCAAAGGAGAACAACAGCTCACGACTCCTCACGATATTAGTATGTTTGCCAGAACGGGAGGAACTACCTCCAAAAAAGAAAAATACATTCCTCTCACCAAACAGTTTTTACATAAAAATCAGCTTTCTGGACCTTTATCCTTATTGCTTTTTTATCAGAAAGAACATCCTCATTCCAATCTCTTTGCCGGCAAAACCATTACCATTAGCGGAGGGTTTTTCCCCAATCCTTTTACGAATGCTGAAAATGTAGGATTTATTTCCTGAATCCTCCAGAGGTTCACTCCTTGACTGATGAAATATTTCAAAACACCTCCTGAAACAATTTCACTCATCACAGACCGAGACGAGAAAGTACAGGCTATGGTCCAGCAAACTAAAGGAGAGCATATTACGGGAATGGCAGGTATTCCTCTGCGATGTAGTCATCTGTTAAAAGAAGTCCTCAAAGCTACTGGGAAAACCAATATTCACGAAGTCCGACCCCATTTTGAAGTTTTACGGACGGGAGGGACACGATTTGAACCGTATAGAGCAGAATTTGATGCTCTTTGGGATAAAGAAAAAGTACAAGTGCGACAATCTTATAATGCATCGGAAGGATTTTTTGCAGTGCAAATGGAAGATAATGCTGATGATATGCTTCTCCTTACTCATCATTGAATTTTTTATGAATGTATCCCTTTAACCGCCTATCATACCGCAATGGCTCTCCAGCAGCCTTTAGAACCACTTGCTCTTCCGTTATCCAATGTGAAACTAGGAGAAGAATATGTCCTTGTGATTAGTACAAGTGCAGGATTACGAAGATATGTCGTCGGGGATACTATCAGATTTACGGCTACTTCTCCTTACAAAATCCAGGTTACGGGCAGAACAAAATTTTTTATTGATGCATTTAATGAACATACACTTTTGGACCACACAGAAAAAGCTATTAAGCTGACTGAAGAAACCTTATCCTGTAAAGTGAAAGAATATAGTGTGGGAGCAAATGTAGATGAGAAAGCGAGACGTTATGAGTGGGTGATTGAATTTTCTCAAGCACCAGAGGATTTGGCGGTTTTTGAAGAAGTATTGGACCACAATTTACAACAGACAAATGATAATTATAGAGCTAAAAGACTAGAAAACTGAGGAATTCAAAGAAATAGAGTCTATCAAGGAAAAGAAGGAATTTTCAAAGATTGGTTTGCTCAAAAAGGGAGCTCTGGCTGACAATCTAAAGTTCCCAAACTTTCTACTACTATGATAGTAATTGATGAATTGAAAAAGCTGCTGTAAAAAGCCAGCGGAACTCTTATGTAATTTTTTCCATTTCTTTATTGATTTCTTCCTTCAAAACTTTATACTTACCAATAATAACTTTTACTTTTGTTTTTTTGTACTATGGAACCGTCAATAACTCTCGACCCTACGAATATCCCTCCTCTAGGAGGAATTGCTCCCATTGCTCAGCCTGTGAAAAAGGAAGAACAACCTTTCAAACTCCTCGATAACGCACCCAATGACGTTTCTCTGGGAGGATTTTTTGGGAAATTGATGATTGGTGTGGTGATTGGAGGATGTATTTCAGCATTATTATTTGCAGTATTGAGTGCTGTAGGTGGATTGCTCGGTGGTGAAGGCGGAGCTCCTAGCTCCATTCTCGGGATTTTACTTGCATTTATCGGGTTCATTGCAGGGATGTTTGGCAATATGGGATTAGCTCTCCTCTACAATCTTTTTTTCAGCAAAAGATATTATACGCTAGGAAAAATGTTTGGACTGATTTTCACCAGTTCTATCATTATTTTTGTGTTGTCTATTCCGCTATATTTCTTGTTTGCTGGAGGAGTTGCAACGCTATTTACGATTTTGGGATTTCAGATTTTATTTTCTTTTTTCATTACGTCCAATCTCATTGAATTTCTCGCACAACCCAATTATGCAGCGTCAAGTATGATGGGAAATACGCTCGGATTTGTTCTGAGTGTCGCTGTGTATTTAGCCATTATTAGCGGTTTGCAAGGACAAGAGTTAAATAATCAGATTTTTCTGTTTATGCTATTGCCTACGATTGTAGGGTATCCGGTAATTTTGTTTGGACTGGGACTTTGGGATGCTATCTATTATAAGTTTTTTGAATGGGGAAATAATCCATTTTATCTGCCATCATTAGCAGAACTCAGAAAAGACAGACAAGAAGAAGTAGAAGCAGAAGCAAAAAGCAGAGAAGAAGTAAATGTTGAAGTAGATACCTAATACCATCTACTCTTAAATAATAGAAATTCTGATGTCTCCAATTGTATTTCCCGTGTATCTCATCAAAAGTCAGTTAGCTTTCTGCCAGAAATTCATCAATTCTCACAAACGATTGCACATTCCAGCTTTGTTTTCACATTTTTTTGATAGGAGCAGTTTCAATGTTGTTTTCATCCTGAATGTCTCCAAAAATTTCTTCAATATCTAAAGCGTTATACGATAAAAACATTGTGATGTATGCTTATTTTAATAAAAAATAAGCAGATGTTTTTATCAATAAGAAACCAATCGATAACATATTTGTAAAAAAATATATTTATTAGATAAGTGCTGTTTGCCATTAGACCAAGAAGATATTGGTGTAATTATCCCTTTATCTACGAATAATTATGAATTTTCTCCTAATAACATTATACATATTAAACCACGTATAAATCAAGAAGAATCAAGATATTGCTATAAATGATTTACTAGAAGAAATCGGTAAAATAGTACTACAGGTCATTGGGTAATTATCAATTCCAAAAATCCTACAAAACACTTTAATCCTACTTCAAAAAAAGATTTATCTCTCTTGTGAAGACTTTTTTAATAATATTTTTGTAAACTAATTTTTAAACAAGAAGCTAGATTTGAAATTTTCCGTCCGCATAGATGACTTTTTGACTTCCATCAGCAAGAAAAGCTGTTACTGTTCTATCAGTAGTGGAAATAATATCGATATGCTCTGCACTTTGATTAAATCAGCGTTGTTTTCTCTCTTCTTCAGTAAGCGGAGAAAGGTCTACCGTACTGGTATCTTCATATGACCTTCCAATCGCCAAATGCGTATTTCCATATTTCCCTCCCATATTTTCATCATAAAGGGTTTCCCCCATAAACTTGGTAATACGTGAATGTCTTGCGTCTGTAAGACTAAATTCTCCTATACTTTTGGTTCCCGGAATTTGGAAAATCTCTGTGAGAAGCTCTTTCCCTTCTTTGGCGTCAAATTCTTGTACTACGCCTTGATTAAAAACTAACTTAATACCATCAATCTTTTGTCCATATCTAAATAAAGGCTGATTGAATTGTATCCATCCTTGCGTTTCTCTTCGGTCAGGAGAAGTAAAAACCTCGAAAGACGGAATATTTCTGCCTCCACCGCCTAGTCGTTGCCTATTTTCTCCAATAGTAATCCACAAATCCATATCGGCACCTTCCATATGTATTTTATCGATATATATATCATTTAATTTCCTCCTGATGGTTTCGATTTCTGTTTGGGTTTTTTGTCGCTGTTGAATAGGATGTTCTTGGTCTAAATAACACGCTTGGATAATTTGTTGCCAATATGCTTCTGTAGTCATTCCTGCATCCTTTGCCATTGCAGGCGTTCCATACATTGCAACCGTTCGTGTCAGCTTCCCTTCTAATTCTTTTTGGGTTTGCCATTGTATATAAGGTTTACGAGACTGTCTTTTCAGTGTCAGCTTTTTGGGGTCAATACCTTGTAGTTCATATTTATCTGCTTCAGCGATAATGCTAATGATGTGAGTCATTTCGTCGATTTTTCCTTTGAGAAACTGGGAAGGGAAAAAGCTGAGTTGCTGCGGTGTTGCAGTTTCATAATATGATTTGGCTACTCCATCTGCGAGATATTCAAACATTGGAATAGCTCATGCTTCCAAAATGGATTGTTGCAGAGGCAAGTAGAATGGTTTAGCACATTCTGGAAGTTGTACAAAGACTACTTCGCCTTTTTGTGCTCATTTTCCTCATCGGAGAGCGAATTTTACGAGTACGTCAGCGTACTTTCTGAGGAGTTCATTGCTAGGTTGATAAGTCATAAGAATAGAGAATAACATTGATAAATAAAAGTCTTTTTTAGAATATATGTAAATCAATGAAAAATACAACCTTTTCAGAGTACAACCTCCTATGAACCCCTAATCACTCTAAGTGTAATTGTAATGCTTATTTTCCTTTCATACATCCATTCTTTACTATACTTTTCCCTTGGCATTGTTTACTGTGATTTTTTACTAGATTTCCAATCTGCCCAAAATCCGTCCTCAAAACGCTGAATAAGAGAGGGTTCGAGCAATATTACTCAGATTTCTCTATTGTGGTCTAATGAAGTATCAGACAAATTCATTGACCCCAAAAGCAAATACTTTTTGTCCACCAAAATCATTTTCGTGTGATTGTAATACGGTTGCAGTTTTCTGGCAACAGCTGGTCCAAAATAGTTGACCACATCTGTATTGTCCAAGGTATTAGCAACGATAAGATGCATAGCTACTTTGGTAGACTGGCGACGCAGTATCTCCAATATAGCAGGGTCAAAAATATATTGCGTCTGAATGATAATGGACTCCTTCGCCCCAGAAAGCATTGCCTCCACCACTGCTCTACAGTTGATAGGACACACTACCAAATTGGGATGAAACTGTTCAGCAGCCAAAGGTTCGCCTTTCCAATCTTTTTCAAAAAGCTGATATAAACTCTCGCGTACTCCCGTATGCGTTGCGTAAAAGAAATGTTCACGATTGGACGTAAAACTCGAATTCGTCAGATTTGCCGTTTGAATTCGGAAAGCTTTTTCATTTAGTAGCATTTTGCTATGGACATAGGTAGTTCACATTGCTTCATCCGACTGAATGTTGATATGCTCATTGCCAGAAAACGCAGTTTGTAGCTGTTTGAAGAAATTTTGAAATGCATTGTAGATGTTATTTTCAAGGATAATACGTATAGGAATTCATTTTTGGGAAAGGGTTTGCAAGTGCTCTTTGAACGTGGGATGGGTAATTTCATAATTTTCCATCACGAGAAAATTTTCTGTATCCGCGAGGAAGGTTTCATAGATGTGAAGAATGTCTGGATGAGGTCAAATGAAGAGTTCTCCAGTAAATGACTCTAATGCAGAGAAAAAAGCTGATGCTTCGAAACGGGAAATTTGTGATTTGGGAGTGTATCCTTCTCCGAGCTGAATATTGACGAAAAAGTAGCTACCAACTAGGAAAACAAATGTTATGAGAAAAGGAATTTGTTTTTTCTGCATTTTAATTTGACAAATAAAAGGATAATAGGTATACTATATATGAAGCAAAAAAAATTACAAGTGATTTTTACCTTTTCATTATAATACCCATTATGACTAACCATATGAATAAAGATATATATATTAAACCTAAAAAATGGAATAACAAGCTACCTCAGGTCAAGAAGAATTTCGAAAATGCTTGAAACGATGTACGAGAAATAAAAAACAATTGAGCACTTTTGGGAACTCATCTTTTTCAAGGGGTAAAAGGCTATCTTTCCAAGGAAAAAGAAGATATTTCTCAAACATTAAACCAAAAACCAGAAATATTGGATTATAGCAAAGAAGTTTTACACGATATTAAAGAACTCTGAAAATATACTTGAATGCTCGTGCGACATTTACTAAAGTCAGGAGGATACACTCTTTATAGTGCTTTAGACTATGTAGATACTCAAATCAGTAAAACGGGATTATTGAGAAAAAAAGAAAACTCTGAAATTTGGAATACAATAAAAGAAAAAGTAAGAAATAATACTGTAAAACTATTGATTGTGGCAACATTAGCAGGAGGATGAATATATAAAGGATATCAATTGATAACTCCTTCACAAAACACTATCAACATAGAAAATTCTTTACCTTTTGAAAAACATACTCTTCCTTTTTGGGATGAAAACCCTGATTTTTTTGATACTACACTCTTTCATCAAAACTCATCAAAAGAAACACTAGCTCCTGGAATAACGATTATCCGTGATGCTGGAATTATTTTCTATGTGCTTCAACCAGAAGATTGTAAAGCAGAGTATCTCAAAGATGGGAAGATTTTTCGTGCAAATCTCAGCAAAAAACTAACAAAACTTCCAGAATTTTCCTATCTTTTAGAACTTCCTACCAAAAAAACTAAATCTTTTAATATCCCAATGAATGCAATAACAAATAACAAAAGATTTATCGAAAGAGGAAATTTTTATATTCCTCTGCCTCTTCATCCTGATAATAGAACTATTTCTCCAGAAGATTTTGCCAATTATGCCTATGAAGCAATCCAAGAAATGAAAAGCTGACCCTACCAAAAAGAAATGGATACCCTCTTACAAACCGTAAATGAGCAAGAACTGATTAGTGCAGCATTAGCATTTGCAAGAAGTGAAACAAGTGAAGCATATGCTCTTGCTAAAACTCCTATTGGTAGTGTAGAACTCCATCGTCGAGAAGAAGCCTACAAAACGTTTTCTTTTTCCTATTTTCATATCTTGATGGAAAAAGGAAAAGATGGATATGAATGACCAGGATATAAAGCTAGAAAAAAACTCTGATTTACAGAAGGACAAACCTATCATCCCAAAAATGCAACTAAACTTTTTTTAGGATATTGGTTTGAAAAAGTAAAAGAATTACAATCCAAAAAAACATTTGATAGAAATAAAGATGGAAAAATTGATGCAAGAGATATTTTTCCTTTGACAGAAGAGAATATTAGTATAGTAGGAAAAGTTTTCAATTGATGAAATGATTACGCTAAGAAATTATCTAAAAACTACAAAAATAGCAAAGAAATAATGAAAAATTCCTCAATACCTCATCATTAGTCGCTAAAAAATAATTAACTAAAAGAAAAGCTCCAAATTCGGAGCATTGAAACAAATTTCACAAAATTGACTAATTTTTGAGGGAAAAGCAGACTTTTTTCATCTGCTTTATGCTGCCATTTTTTGTTCTGATGGTTTAAATTTTACTTTTTCTGTCTTTTTCCCATTTCGATGAGTTAACATATGCCAACTTCTTCTGGTTCTTGTAAACTTTTCCTTCATATTCCACGTGCTTGGACGCCAAAAGTTCCAGTTCTTGGGATTGCCAGAAATTTTCGTATGTTTCACCGCATCGAACGTATCTCCCATCACATTTTCAATGACCTGTTCTGCACGATGAAAAAACTTGGCAGGTTTGCGAGCCAGCCATCGAGCAGCTTTAGGAATTCTTTTGTAAAGAGGCTGACCTTTGGTAGATGACCGCGACCACGAAGGAGTATAAGATTGTTGAGTATTTATCATTGTTGTGGGAGTGTCGTGCTTTCTGAAGCCTGCAGTAAGCGTTTTTCCTATCTGTTTGGGAACTGTTTTGATATTATGTCCTAGATTTTTCCAAAATGATTTGGTAAAAAGCTGACTCGGTTCTGCTCCAATTTCTTCCATTTTCGCGTTTCGTCTATGAACGAAGGAGCCGACACCTCCAACCACAGAAGTTGCTGTTCCTACCACTCGATTCAAAGGATTTCGTGAAACATTACTTGACTTTTTTGGCGTTGATTTTTTCTTTGGAACGTTAGAGGTTGGCTTGTTTTCATTAGAAGAATTGATATATATATCGTTTTTAGGTTGGGAAGAATTCACCATTGGTTCTGGTTTTTGGAGTTGCTGTTCAAGGGCTTTGAGACGTTCTTCTTGTTCATTAATTTTTTTTGTAGCAATACTCTGTTGTTTTGTGAGCTCTTCAACTGTGGTATTTCTTTCAGCAAGCTGTTTGTCTTTTTCGGCAAGTGCTTTGTTTTTTTCTTCAAGGAGTTTGTCTTTTTCAGTAAGTGTTTTGGTGATGTCTTGAGAAGTTTTTTCTGTTGAAGTTGAAGACGCAGGAGTAGCATTTTTATGTTTTTCTTTGGCAGAAAATTTCTCAGGAACAGAAGGTGTATCAGCTTTTTTTTCTGATTGCTCTGATTTGTTTGATTTCTCTGATTTTTCTGGTTTATTCGTGGGTGTTTTTTCTTCCATTTCTTCTGTAGGGGAAGTATTCGTTGGTTGTTCGTTAGCCATTCTTCTTACTCATATGAATAAATACATTTCCAGTATACGAAAATCAGATTTATTTTCAATAGTATCTTGACAAAAATCTTTTCTTACTCCCCTTCTCCAAATACTTCCTTCAAAATTTCCTTTTCAGGCTCTCCTTCAGGGACTTTGTGCAGGAATTCTTGCAAATGAGGTTTTTTATCCAAAAGGCGGTCTATCGACTGGAAGAGGAGCTGATATTGTCCTGATTTGGGATACACGTAGGTGATAGGGTCTAATAATCCCGTTGGTCTGATAATCTGCTCCACTACTGCCTCGGAAAGTTCAATCTCATATTCCGCAGGAGTTGCCGAAAGAAAAATAGATTTCGCGTGTTTTTTCTGTTTGGAACGGAGATTTAAAAGCTGATTTTGCTCTCTGGCTGGTTTATGAATGAGGGAAGAACCTCCTGATGAAGGTCATAAGGTTTCCGTCTGTTTTAAGGTCTGAATATGGGTACTTGACACTAATTCTAAGGCATTACTCACTTGGTCGAGAGGAATATCTTCTAACGCTTTCCAATTTAGCAGTGCTTCCAATTCCTCGAAACGCAAAGGACGATGGTCAATAGCGGAAGGTAAACGAAATCCATATTTGATAAGATTATTTTTTCTGGCTCTATCTCCCTGTGCCATTGCGTGTAATTGAGGAATAGTCATATGGGACTCATCGATGATGAGCAAAAAATCTTCTGGGAAATAGTCAAAAATCGTATTGGGAGCTTCCCCGGGCAATCTTTTATCAAAATACAGCGAATAATTTTCTATCCCATTCACAAATCCCGTTTCTTTAATCATTCTAATGTCATATTCTACTCTCTTTTTCATTCTTTCTGCTTCTACCAATAGTCCTGCTTTTTCTAGCTCTTTGACACGCAATGTTTTTTCAGCATCCATCTGTTGGAGAATGGTTGCTATGTCGCTGGTATCTTGGAGATATTGCGTCGCTGGCCAGAGCATCATTTGTGTAGTCTGCTTTTTGAGTTCAAAGGTCAACGCGTCTCTAATTTCGATATACTCTAGAAAATCCTCATTGAAAAAGCATTTGTACACTATTTTTTCTGTGGAAGAGGAAATTTCCAGTACATCACCTTTGAGTTCAAACATTCAGGGTTCGAGTTTACCGTGCAAAGGTTTGTATTGCATATGCAGGAGCTGCTTTTTTATCTGTTGAAATTGATAACTTTGACCGACTTTGAGGAGTAAGCAATTGTCTCTGAAAAATCTTGCTTGCCCCAAACCATAGAGAGAAGAAGCTGACGCTACGACAATGACATCTTCTCTGGAAAGCAAAGAAGCCATTGTTGCCAAGCGGTACATTTCGATTTCCTGATTGATAGTTGCTTCTTTTTCGATATAGGTTCAAGAAGCTGGAAGATAACTTTCCGGCTGGTAATAATCGAAATACGACACAAAATAATGCACAGCATTTTTTGGGAAAAAATGTTTAAATTCAGTAGAAAGCTGAGCTGCGAGCGTTTTATTGTGAGAGATGACGAGCGTGGGTTTTTGGACGTGTTGAATGATATTTGCCATTGTGAAGGTTTTTCCGGTTCCTGTCGCTCCTAGTAAGGTGATTTTTGTTTTCCCTTCTTCAAACGCAGAACGTATTGCGTGAATGGCTTCGGGTTGGTCTCCAGCAGGTTGATAATTAGCTTGTAGTTGGAACTGCATCAGCAATGAGAAGAATAAAGATGGTTGGAGTATAACAAAAGAGAAGAGAAAGTCAAAGAAAACTATTTCTCAAAAAATTATAATGCAAAATGCACCACTAATCAGTAAGATAATAAATATTCGTTTTACATCTTAAAAACATTAGTGATGCTAAGTACTACTCTCTTTACCTATGAAATGACAAGATTTCCCTTTCCCATTTTTCCATAAATATTCAATAATTTCTCTTTCTCATTTGCAAAGTTGTCCCTTTTTTGTAGTAGAAAACAAGCTAATAGAAAGTATATAAAACTTCTACAAAATAGAGTAATGTATAGCCGTTTCTCTGAACTATTTAAACAGTGTCACGAGCATTGGTGAGTAGATGAAATTGTAGGATATACCCGTAATAATGGGGAAGAAATAAATGGTTTGTACAAGTACGGTGTATCATTTCATTCATTGCTATAAGAGAGAACGGGAATATTGGTTAAGACACGGGGAATATTGGTACAGAAAAAAGAAAGGAAAAAAAAGACAGCACTCGTTAATGTTCCCCTGATAGAAGCAAGAGCAGAAGAAATCGATAAACGTTTAATATTCGGACATTGGGAAGTAGATATGATAGTATTACCAAAATGAGAGAAATGAGACTTAGTAAAATTGAAAAGAGCAACAAGGAGGCAGTAAAGCAAGCGATGATTAGTGCATTATCAGGATATAAGATAACTTTCGTAGTGTTTTTTTTAAAAATTATTTTAGTAATAGCTATATCCAGCAGAACATTTTTCTTCACTATAATCCCAATAACACTGATTATAATTTTTCCCGTTAAATTCTACTCCATTACAAACAAATTCATTTGTAAAAGAATTACAATAGTCTTCATCTGAACGAAAATACCCATATCCATTAGAGCCAAATGGATTATTATATTCACTACAATACTGAGTAGAATAAATAGAAGTAGAAGTGCTTCCTCCAGAAATAGATATTTCAGATTCTTTCTTTAATTGTCTCTGATAATAACCATTATTATTTATGATTGTAGAAGAGGACGCATAATCATATCGTTTTCCATTAATACATACTTTAGGAGAAGCTGATCATTCACAACTACAAGAATAGGATTTACTACCATAACTCTCTGTAGTATATCAATGAGACATGGAAGAAGAAGAACTACTTGAACCTCAACAACTATTATCAGAATATTTATAAGAATAACTATAAGAAGAATTACATTTAGCACCACAAGTACCTAACTCAGCATTATAATTATAATCAGAATTATTACATTTTGGATATCCAACAGAATGTGTTAAAGTTCCATTATTACATTTTATAGTCACATCAATAGTATATCTCTTAGTAGCATTATAATCAGAATACATATGAATTTGACTATCTACAAGCTGAGGCACAGAAATAGAAAGAGCATTATATTTTGTATAAGTTTGACCAGAACAAATTCCAGTAGGAGTAGAAGCAAAATTACTTTTTACTTTCATATAATAATATACTACATAGAAAGGTGGCATATTATTGTGGGGTTGATTACCACCAACTGAAGAAGTATTCTTAAGCCCAGCTTCTTTAACTTCTTGAGCAGATGAACTACTATCATCTCCATTCTCCCAGTCAGTAAAAGAGTTAATAGTATGACTATGACTAGGCATTTCATTAGTGCTCAATTGATGTCTCACTTCACCATTATAATTAGTGGAATAATCTTTATAAACATTATCAGCTTTCAAATTAAAAGTATAAGAAGAATAAGTACCTGCAGCAACTAGTGTTTTCCCTGCTAAATTAGGAGTATATCCATCTAAATTTGTTCCAGATACCTGTCAAGAAATAAGACTTCCATCACACAATGCCCATCCATTAGCATTCATTACTGCTTTAGAAATTGTACCATTAGTTGCAATAATCGTTCCAAGAGGAATTTGGTCAAAACCACTTAATTCTTGATTTTTCAACGACTCCAATTCAATTTGTAAATTTGCTAATTCACCAGATAAGGTTGCATTCTCAGAAGATAAACTACTAATCGTACCCGATAATGTAGTAATTGTATCTGATAAATCTCCCACATATGTCAATAAATCATCCCATTTTTGAGCAGTAAGTTGATTGGAGGGAGAAGCTTGTGAAGTGAGAGTATTCAACGAAGAAGGTAAAGCTAATGTAATAATTGCTCCCCCAAAAATCACAACGGACACAAAAATCACTACACTGACCAGAGATTTCCAATACCGTTGCTTCTTATAGTGTTGAAAAAACGTTATTTTTTTCATTGAAATAGAAAAGAAAGAATAAAAGCACCACTCAATGTCTTTTCAGAAAATAAAAAGACACCATAGAACGTGGTGCAATAACTTCAGACGGTAATATTGACAAGCAAACGACAGTTTGAAATCTCACGAACTATAGTGTCGTTATGTCAAACTATACGAGATACTTGCCAAAAATAGTCCGGAGATTTTCCGCTACCGTTTTTGTGAAGTTATTGCGACTTCAATGTACCTATTTCAAACTCAATTGCAAATGAAAATTCAGATTTTTTTTAAATACATTTTCTTTTGATTTTCCTTCAGTGATACGTATAGTTGATTTCGTTTACTTTATGAAACCATGTAATGCTTGAAATACACAACCTCTCCGTTCAGATAGGAGAAAAAAAAATTCTAAATCAGATTTCTCTAGCCTTTGAACTCGGGAAAAATTACTGTATTCTCGGGAAAAATGGAAGCGGAAAATCTTCGCTCGCGATGACCTTGATGGGACATCCCACCTATACTATCACAGAAGGTGAACTTTCCCTTGACGGTGAACATCTCACTACCCTTTCGCCTGATGAAAGAGCCAAAAGAGGGATTTTTCTCGCATTTCAGCATATCCCGGAAATTCCGGGCATTAAATTATTTGAATTTCTCAAAGGGACGTATGATGTAGCACAAGGTCACACCACTACCTTTCTGGCTTTTAAAACGTTGATTGAACCTTTATTGGAAGAATTGAAGTTATCAAAAGAATTTTTACGGAGAGACTTAAATGTAGGATTTAGTGGCGGAGAAAGGAGAAAATTTGAAATCTTGCAAATCAAACTCCTCCGTCCCAAACGAATTCTTTTGGATGAAATCGATAGTGGATTGGATGTAGACGCATTTAAAGTAGTTGCTTCTCGATTGGCAGAGCTCAATTCACAAGAAAATACCTTTATTGTAATTACTCACATTTTTTCCATTCTGGAACGTTTGCCGATAGATGAAGTTATCATAATGAAAGAAGGAACCATAGCAAAAAAAGGCTGAAAGGAATTGGTAGAACAAGTGAAACAAAACGGATTTGAGTAATTGCACAAGAAAACTCATTATTTATATTCTATATCTTCCATTATGCACTCTTTAACTCCCAAACAACAGCTCGTTTATAAAACCTTACTCCACATTCCCAAAGGCAAAGTGATGACTTATGGAAGTTTGGGGAAATTTCTCGGCATACATCCCAGAGCAGTAGGAAAATTTTTGAGTAAAAATACGCAACCCGATATGTATCCTTGTTTCAAAGTTGTTGCATATGACGGCAAATTGAATGGTTTTGCCTATGGATTAGCAGACAAGGAAAAAAGGCTGAAAGCTGACGGTGTAGCGGTTATTGATGGAAAAGTGCCAGAGGAATATTTTTGGGAATTTCCTATTTCATAAAATTGCGTTAATTTTGACTTGACTTTATATAGCTAATAAGTATGCTGTACATATTCTTCTTAGAAAAGAAGCTTTTATTTATTACATTAATTCAATGATAAACAAGGAAAATACTCCCTATACAGAGAATTATGCTAAAGATGTTGTACAATCTGGGGATAGAGCATCAGGAAACTTTAACGTCACATGTAATGAGGCAAATGAAGGATTGAGTATCAGAGAATATTTACAAAAAATTTGACAAACGCGAACCGTTAACACGTGAAATAATGGTGTTTCCTCTGTAATTGAAAGTATAGATGGTGTAGGAACAAAAGTACAAATCTACACCAATGTGTTTAATAATCTGATATCTATATTAGAAAAATGAGAAATTTCTGAAGAAGAGGTCTCTAAAACTGCAGTAACCTTACGAGAAAGAATGTTGCACGATCTCATTGCAATGAATGTTGATGATTTGAGAAATGGAGAAATGGCAGTTGCAGTAACAAATATTATTGATATTAACCATTTACAAGGAATGTATGGAAAAATATTTGCTGATAGTATGGCAACCGCTATGGGAAACGTAATTAAGGAACTTGATATTGCAATGACGGCTGGAGAAACTGCAATATTGGGAGAACCAAAAAAAGTGCATACCTTCAATAAGTTACATCAAGAAACGGAAAATGAAATCAAAACAGTTTTAGGGGATACGTACGTATCAGAAGCACTTAAACAACAATTATTAGAGATTTTACAAAAAGCGGAAGAAAAAAGAAATGCTATTATGAAAGAAATAGAATTTAATATTTGAGGGACAGGACTGGGAATAAAGGAAGAAAAAGAAAAATTTGTAACATTACAAGCAGGACAAAAAGTGATAATGCTACAAGAACAACCTACAGATACCTGAATTATTGGACCAAGGTCTAATGGAATTACTGCTATTAGAAAATATATGACTCAGTTAGCAGGCGAAGGACGAGAAAATCTTTCTTTTGAAACATTTTTAGAAGAAATAGGAGAAAAAGCTGATAAGATACCAAACGATATCAAAACCGAATGTAAAGGATTAACAATGTGGGATATTGCTACAGGGAAAACTACCGTATTTAATCCCTTTGTATCTAGAACACTCTTATGATGAGTTGAAGGAGAACCTATAGTAAAGATTTCTTCCCAAATTCACGTCACAGGAAATCCTGGAAGAAAGATTAAAGAAGGGATCAAAAAAGAAGAAACCCAAAATTATTGAATTCAGTTAGATTTAAAAGAAGTTAAACTTCCTCAAATTATTGAGATATTACAACATACGTGTGATATTTCTGATGAACAAGCACTTTCTTCGCGAAATATGGGAATTCCTTATGTAGTAGTATGTGAATCATCAGATGTAAGTACTTTACTAGAAGAAGCACAAAAGGCTGGACATAGTGCAAAAGTTATTGGAGAAATTAGGGATAATCTTTGAGTTTATTTAGAGAACGTTTGAATTGGCAACACTTCTTTATGTATTTAGTAACATAATATTTTTTCTTTCTACGGTAAAAACTCATCAAATTTTTTTCTCTCTTCATTAGTCAGCTCAAAGTGTCCCAAAATCTGCTCCATATACGCTCAGGTTAACATTTGTATGGCTGAAGATAAGGCTATGCCTTTACTTTGCATATAAAAAAGCTGCTCTGATGATAACTTGTGAATGCGGGCACCGTGAGAAGCTTGCACGTCAGGAGAAGCAACCTTGAGTAGAGGCTGTAAAAAAGTGTGTTTTGCATTTCCTACTACAATCACTTCTTCCAATAACTGTCCCGCGACTTTTTCTACTCACGGAGCAATATCAATACTCCCCTGCATTTGTACGGATGCTCCTTCATACTGTAGACCAATGAGATGCACATTCACACTGGTATGAGAAGCTTGAAGTTTCGTTGCTACTTGAAGCGAACTCGCCACTACAAAAGCAAAAAGCTCTACCTTTGCGCCTGCTGCTGGTACTACCGTTAAAGAAAGCTGAGCATAATCCAAAAATACTGCATATGTTCCGACTGCATTTTCTGGGAAATGAAGCGTGAGATGATGGTTTACTCCTTGGAAAACGTCTATTTGTTTCTCCTTATCACGAAGAATAGAAGTAGTTGTTGATGGATTATATCCTATTTGCATCTCCGTTTATGATGAAGTAAAGCCGTATTCTCCTTGAATATCTTCATAAAAATTTTCATTAACATCTATCAAATCTGACAAATCCGCATAAAATTCCTCTTCTAAATTGTGGAGCGAAGAAGGCAAAAAAGCTGAATTTGTATCTCCTGTAGCGAGAAACACTGCTCCAGAACTTTCATCAACATTTTTTTCTGTTGCTTCTATGGTAGAAATAGTTGTGGTGGAAGTAGGAGAAGAGATAAAATAATATACATAGACCAGAACACTTCCTGCTACTACCATCAGAAATATTCAAAGCAATCGCAGTCGTCATAAGTACTTTTTCATTGCTATTGGGAAGAAAAAATAAAAGAAAATGCTTATACTACGGATTGCATTATACCTATTTTCAACAGTAAATCAATCACCAACGATTTTTTCGTGCAAAAAGATTTGACTTATAAAAAGAAAACATTATTATTTATGTGAACATAAAAATTTTTATCTTCTTATGCTCTATGAAAATGAAAAAACTTCTTTGAGTAATTGTCGGGTTGGCAGTGCTTGTCGGACTTGGAAATGTATCGCAAGCGGATTGTTTAGATGTGAGATTTGACAATGGCGATAGTATTTGTATTTCACTAGATAAAAGCTGAAATAGATACTACGCGAGTGTTCAAAACAACTCTTCCCCTTCGCTGAGGTCGGTTAGTCTCAGATGTGAAATTTTATTGCCTAATCAGGTCTTGGAAGATTTGGGAGCGTGTAATGGATATTTTTCTTATGCTTCCTCTAGAACGGAAAGAGTGAAAATGTATGTAAGATACGATAATCGTTATTTTGAGACGATAGATGCAGATTTTAATTTCAGTAATGGAACGTGGACTTCTGGTGGTGGCGGAGGATGAGGAGGAACAACGAGTAATGTTACTGTTTCAACTAATAGAAGCTCCCCTAGCACCAATGAACGAGTAAATGTTACCGTAAGAGCAGATAGAAACTATAATGATGTTATCTACTTTTCTCTGGAGTATCGAGATGGATATGCTTGGAAATCTGCTACAACTTCTGATTATAATGCTGATAACTACTTTAATAATGGGTATAGATTTACTTATTCCGACTATGGAGAGAAAACCTTTAATAGTTTTATCAGATTTTACAGAAGTGCTCAGTATAGACTTTATGTAAGAGACTACCGTTGAAATAGAAATTATGTAGAATTTAACGTTGGCGGAGGATGAGGAACAACGAGTGATGTCACCGTTTCTACCAATAGAAGCTCCCCTAACACCAATGAACGAGTAAATGTTACCGTAAGAGCAGATAGAAATTATAGCGATTATGTCTACTTTTCTTTGGAGTATCGAGACGGATATGCTTGGAAATCTGCTACAACTTCTGATTACAATGCTGATAACTACTTTAATAATGGGTATAGATTTACTTATTCTGACTATGGAGAGAGAACTTTCAATAGTTTTATCAGATTTTACAGAAGTGCTCAGTATAGACTTTATGTAAGAGACTACCGTTGAAATAGAAATTATGTAGAGTTTAATGTTGGCGGAGGATGAGGGACAACAAGTAATGTCACCGTTTCTACCAATAGAAGCTTTCCGGGTACCAATGAACGAGTGAATATTACCGTAAGAGCAGATAGAAATTATACTGATGTTGTTTACTTTTCTTTGGAGTATCGAGATGGATATACTTGGAGAGCTGCTACAACTTCTGATTACAATGCTGATAGCTACTTTAATAATGGGTATAGATTTACTTATTCTGACTATGGAGAGAGAACCTTCAATAGTTTTATTAGATTTTACAGAAGTGCTCAGTATAGACTTTATGTGAAGGACTACCGTTGAAATAGAAATTATGTAGAGTTTAATGTTGGCGGAGGATGAGGAGGAACAAGTGTTAATGGGTTCAGTAGTTCAGAATATAGGAAAATCACCAATGTTTCCAGAATATGGAATGATGTCGTAGCTGAACTGAAAAGAACTTATTACACCTTGAGAAATGATAGTTATTGGCAAAGATTGTCGGATACCTTGTATACCAATATGATAGACGTAGTAAATAACAGAAGTAATAGAGTTTTCTACAACTATAACGACTTTTTGAGAGCATTTAATGAATGGTTTAGATATACTTCTAATAATGTCTAAAAAGGTGTAATACACAGTATCTCTCTATAAAATAGATATATATATGATTTATCCTTGCAATGGTGAAAGAAAAAGGTATAGTATTAGTAATAGTTTTTCTTTTATCTTTCTTCATCCTTATTACAAATGCCTTACACCAACCGTGAAACCTATGAATTTATCTCTCGCCAAACCAACGACCCTATCGTTGAATGGAAAAATTGCAAAGTCAGTAATTCCCACAGCACTGACGGGACACAGCATCTTTTCCCTATTTATCAGTCGGATATGGACTTTTATGAGAAGATTTCTCCGACGTTCAATGGGAAGAAATTCCTTATTCCCACGCCGACACTTTGTCCAGAAGAAAGAGCAAGAAGGAGACTAGCATTTAGAAATGAGAGAAAACTCTACCGCAGAAAATGTGATTTCTCAGGAAAATCGATTATTTCTATTTATAGTCCCGACAAACCTTTCAAAGTTTATGACCAGAAAATTTGGCGAAGCGACCAATGGAACACATTAGATTATGGGAAATCATACGACTTCTCCACATCGTTTACAGAAAACTTTAGAACGCTTGCGTTGAGCGTTCCTAGACCTTCGTTGATTGGTGCAAATAACGAAAATGCTGAATATATCAATCTTACTGCAGATTCCAAAAACTGTTATATGGTGATAGAATCTAGTAATGCAGAAAATTGTCTCTATGGATATCGATTACAGAAATGTACCAATTGTATGGATAGTAATTTTTCAGCTTCTTGTGAATTGTGTTATGAAATCGATAATTGTTTTAACTGCTATCAGTGTTTTTATAGTATCAATATGAGAGATAGTAGTGATTGCCGATATTGTAATACGTGTTATAATTGCACGTTCTGTTTTGGATGTGCAAACTTGCAAAATCAATCTTACTGTATCTACAATAAACAAGTGTCCAAAGAAGAATTTCAGCATTTTGTGACAAGTCGTACCACGAATGATTATTTGAGTGTCCGAAATCAATATCCCGAAACCAAAAATCAGATTAGACAGTCAGAACATTCTACAGGAAATTACCTTACGAGTACCAAAAATTGCCAATTCTGTTATGATGGATATGATGCAGAAGATTGTAAATACGGAGAACATATTTGGAGAAATGCAAAGAATTGTATGGATGTGAGTACGATTGGTCGCGATGCAGAACTCATTTATGAATGTATCAATACCGCTCTTAGTGCATATCATAATGCTTTTTCTACTATTTGTCGAAATGTTCACGATGTGTTGTATAGCGATTTGTGTTTTTATTCCCATCACTGCTTTGGTTGTGTCGGACTTCGCAATCAGCAATATTGTATTTTCAATAAACAGTATGAAAAAGCTGAATATGAACGTCTCGTTGCTCAAATCATAGAGCAAATGCAAACAACGTGAGAACGAGGTGAATTTTTTCATCCTTCGCTTTCTCCCTTTGGATACAACGAAACGGTCGCAAATGAACAATATCCTTTAGAGAAAGGAACCTTTAGTCAATATGGCTATCAATGGTCAGATTTTTCTTCTGATACCAAAATTCCTGCAAATATTGAACTCATTGACCCTAAAACATATACAGATGATGAACGGAAAACGCTCACTGATGATGAACACATTACAAGTAAAATTCTGATATGTAGTGTGTCTGGGAGACCGTTTATTTTGCAAAAAATGGAGGTGGCTTTTTATCGTAAGTATCATTTACCGTTACCAAAAAAACATCCCGACATCAGACATCAGGAAAGAATGCAGATAAGGTCTAGCGAAATGTTTTATAGTTAAGGTATACCTCAGGGAGATTGTCCGTATCGGAGCGGAGAGAATATCACGAGAGACAAAAACTTGAAAATAGAGTTGAAAGTTAAAGAGAAAAGAGTATATACTACATTAACATCTTTATTTTTTACGTTCAATGCTATGCCAAAAACTCAAACTACCACTACAAAAAAAACAGCCACAACAAAAAAGAAGCCCCTTACTTCCTCTCTTCCAAAGAGAACTATTCCTTCCAAAGCTCCAAAACTTCCTTCAAAAACTTCTTCAAACGTTGCTCCCAAAGCACCTCTTATTTCTCATCATCAGCTTTTATCCCACAAGGAAACCAATAAAATTCCCAATTGGGTGTGGATTTTTTTTGGATGTTCGCTGTTATTGTTTTGTACTGCACTATATCGAGCAGTTTTACGCCCAAACAATCTGTCTCTCCTAGAACCAACAATCCCTAATGAACCATCATTAACAGAAACAGAAATGGTTTCTGAGGAACCTACTACAGAAGAAGTAGGAAGTGATGGAAATGTACGATATCCTCCAGTAATTGAAGAGACACTGCCAGAAGTAACGTTGCCAGAAGAAGAACCCACAGCACAAGTTTCTGGTATAGCTTTTTTACAGCAGTTTTATCAAGTTTTTTCTCAGAGAGATATAACAACATTAAGAAATCTGATGGATACTCCATTGCAAAAATCAGCAGATATGAAGAGATTTTTCTCAGACTATAAAATCACGCCATTTCTGGATAATATTGAACATCATCAAATCACTCCTTATAATATTAGTTTGGTAGATACTTCACCTTCAGGAGTAGAAGAATACAGTTATATGATAGGATATCACCTTATTCCTCAGAATATTAACTTTGAAGAACAACGAATTGCAAAAATAAGATATACAGAAAGCTGACCTAAATTGGCAAGTATCCGCTGCGAAACGCCAAAATGTTCGTTCAATCCCTTTTTCCGACCAGAGAATTATGGATTAATTCAATAAGATGAACATTTCGATAATGGTTCTTTTTACCATCAACCCATAAAAATTTTTATTTTCAGACAGAACCACGTAATGCCAGTTCCTTCATCACCTCAACAATACAAATTCCTGCATTTCTCCTTTATTCTCCTCATCTGTTCCATAGTCATAGGCATCACTCAGGAACTCATCACCATCTCTCAACCTCTTCAACCTCCTCCCTCCTTACCATCAACCCCCTATCCCACTTCATCAGCCTGTCATTCAACAAAGGATTGCAACCCCTCACATCTCATAGGTAAAAAGATAAAAAAGCGGGAAAAATCCCCTCATTTTTTCTATCTTGTAGCAGGAGGAGATATTATGCTGTCTCGCAATATTGGCTACTACAATAAACAATCCTGATATGACCGCATTTTGGGGAGCGGAACGTATCATCCGATTTCCGCGTTTCCGGAATGTGACGTGGAAAACTGTCTGCTTTTTTTTAATCTTGAAAGTCCGTTTAGCACCAATGATAATGATATTCAGCTCGGTGGATTTACCTTTAGAGCAAATATGAAAAATATCCAAGTGCTTCAACAACTTCGCACACCTTCCCAGAATGAAGAACAAGAAAAATCCCCCCTATCCCCTCCCGCAGTTCTGACGGGACAAGCTTTTCGTAAAGGGGGCATTCCACTGTTACTTTCTTTGGCAAATAATCACCTCATCAATGGTGGCTATCAAGGAATACGCACTACTCAAGACCTGCTCCGCGAAAACAATATTGCCCATATCGGAGCGGGAACTACTCCTGAAGAGGCGAGAGACATCTTTGTTTTGCACCTGAGAAAAAATTTGACTCTTTGTGCACAAGCCTATTCCTATGAAGGGAAAACCAATATCAAGGTCTGATGAGGCAAACTTTCTCGAAATCCTCTGGATGAAGCAACTATTCTTGCTGATATAGAAAAGATGAAAAAACTGAATTGTGATGTGAAAATCCTTTCTCTTCATCGAGGAGCTGAATACAAAATCCATCCCAATCAACGACAAAGAAATCTGGCTCATACGCTGATTGATAACGGTGCAGATGTGATTTTGGGAGGGCACAGCCACATTCCTGGAGAAATCGAGTCCTATCGTGGGAAATACATTTTCTATTCACTAGGAAATTTTATCTTTGACCAAGGACGAGGAAAAAAAGCTAGAGGAGCAGGATTTGACTATATTTTTGACTATCATTTACAACGTCAAACGGTGCCTACCTACCTTGCAATGCTTGCAGGATTGAAAATTATGAAACTTCCCACGGGAGTAAAAATTCTGCTGGATGACATAGCAATGACCAGTACCACTGACGGAATACATGCTCCTCTGGATGAAGAGACCTTTTCGTGAATGGTATCAATAATTAAGCAATAACGATACACATTTTATTTTTTTTATTCTTTCCCTATGCGATTAGACGTCTTATTTCCTCGTGAATGCGTAGGTTGCCGCACCGTCGGAAGCTACCTTTGTCCCCAATGCAAAAAATCCCTTTATGCTCATCCGGAAATCTGCCCCTTTTGTCATAAGCCTTCAGCAGATTTTCAGACCTGTTTTTCCTGCAAAACACATACTCCTGTTAAAGGGATTATCATAGGATTTTCTTATGAAACCTTACTCAAAAAGCTGATTATCAAAGTGAAATTTGGACATAAAAAGGACATTATTTCTTTTTTAGCGGAAAGATTGGCACTGCTCGTTCAAACCAATACGTTATTGAAAAATCAGCATTCTCCACTGATTATTACCTTTGTTCCTAGCCACTGGAGAAGAAAATACTTGGAAAAGGGCTACAATCAGTCAGAACTTTTGGCAAAAGAGCTTGCAAATCAATTGGGATTGCCTATGCTTACGCTGGCAAAGAAATGCAAATACACACTTTCTCAACTCAAACTTTCCAGAGAACAAAGAACCAAAAATCTGAACGACGCGTTTGTAGCAACAGGATTGGAACGTGTGCCTCGCAATGCCACGATACTTATCGTAGATGACGTGTTGACTACCGGTTCTACTATCACCCAACTTGCCAACGTCATTACCCAAAAAAGAAGTGACCTTACGCTCCGATGAGCAGTCCTTGCCAGAAATATGAGATAGTGCATACGTGAAACAAGCAATAGTAGCCACAAAAGAGGATGGTGCAAAGGTAGCACGCTGGTCTCCGAAGCCAGAAATGGGAGTTCAATTCTCCCTCTTCTTGAAGAAAAAAAGTTAATCAAGAACGACAAACGAAAGTAGAAGAATTAATGAGAAAACAACAATTGGTAACCTTATCAAAAAAGAAATGAGAAATTTATGAATAACAGTGAGATAGAAGAATATATATACACTAGAAAACTTTGAACGAGAAGGAGAAAGACAAAAGGGTACTTACTCTGTTACAAAAAATAATTACCCCTTGTAAAAAAAGGCATATTTGCTTGAAAAATTAACCAAAAAACAACGAAAAAAATCTGACTTTTACATCAGCTTTTTTCAGGATACTGTCCTTCAATAGTATGATATATTACATATTTTCGAAAAGAAAACAAACTCGTTCGACCGATTAGTACTTCTTTGCTTTCCGCAGAACTGAACTTATACGTGGAACCTATCACATTTCGCAGCAAATACGAGACGGAATCGTCGCTATGAATGTAAAAGTTGTGAGCAAATTCCCATTCTCACTTTCACCTCAAATATTACAAATACTTTCTTATAATGGGTCAATTTAATCCCAGATCTTGCAAGCACCATATAAAATACATCTTCAACTGTTGATATATTATTATTTGTATCATTTAGATAAGGTATAAGTGATTCAACAGCAGTAGTCGACAACAAATATCCCGTTCTTTTACTGATTTCTATAAGCAAAATTTTGTTTCATATACAAAATCGCCAAAAACCTTGCAATCCCACCTGAAATCCATATATTACAGTTGCTTAAACTTTACTATTTCGGCTGAGAAGGTTCTCCGAACTATTCAGGCGGGTTTTACAAATGTTCATACACTGATCAAACGGCACTATAGCTCGTGAGATCTTCAGTGTATGAATTCGCTAGTCGGAACATCATGTAAGGTTTAAGCACCACGATTTATGGTGCCATTTTTAATTCTTCTAAAATTACTACTGTGGAAACTCCAATAAAAGATCCCACTATTCACAAAGACCTTGGGAAATTAGCCTTAGAAATCTGGAAAGTGGAAAAAAGATTGCACAAATTAGACCAAAAGCTATCTGAGGACGATAAAAAAGGATTTTCTTTTCTAATGGAGAGAATTTACTCAGCTTTGGAAAAATATGGAATTCACATTACCGACAACACGGGACAGAAATATATTGAGGGGATGAATGGAATTGATGTGGTTTCCGTAGAAGCACAAGAGGGATTAGAGCAAGTGATTTGAGAAGTTATTACTCCGACATTAGAAATAAACGGAGAAATTACCCAAAGAGCAAAAGCGATTATTAAAGATTTGAAAACTTTTGAGGAAGAAAAGGTAGTGCATAAGCAAGAAGAAAAGGCTGATACAAAGAAAAAAAAGAAAATCAACTGGAAAAAAATTGTCAGCTATGGTATTGTTGTAATAATTCTCCTCTGAGCTATTCAATATTTCTGCAAAGATAAGTTTCAATCAAAACCAACAGAGCAAACTCCTATCAGTATCGCACCTCCTGTTGTAACTCCACCAGAACTTACAGGAGAAATACAAGCACCAGAAATAATTGAACCTACTCCCATCGAAGAAAGCAAATATCCTCTGATAGATTTCAAAAGTATTATAGAGCAAAATCAGCTTTTTGAAAACAGACTTGATGAAATGCAAAATTTTACTCCGTATGAAGTCTTCAAGACACTTGGGCTTCACCGAAAAACAGATAAAACAAAGTTTGGGATTACTCCGTGAAGTGCAAAAAATAATCTACAAATCAGAGATATTCTCATTGAAGAACTTCGTCAACATATAAGTCATTCATAGTTTTTATTTTTTATATCATATACTAATGGTTTTACAAAGAAAAAACACTAACACTCTACAAGAAAGAAAACAGTTATCAAGTGGTATCACTTATGCTACCATCAATCCAAACTGAAATACGCAAAATAGTCAACAAAAAGCTTCAACTATTAAACAACCTCAAAAAAGTATCCCCAGTCATTCTCAATTAGATAATGTCTGAATTTTTGGACTCGTATTACTTGGAGGCTTTATAGCTTTTGCAGGATTTGTTGCACTACTTGTGAATGTTATTGTTTAGTCAGCTTTTTTATCTCTTACTGTATAGTATGATGAAAACACTTCTCAAATGCTTTGGACTCCTATTCATTCTAGCCATTACCACCGCTCTTTGTCAGGGATATTACGAAAGCTGTTTTACAACTTATGGAGCTTTTGCAATGAGTGCGGGTGGGAACACTTGTAGATGTATGAATGGTTATCATTTTGAAAATAAATTTGGAAGAACAACCTGTGTAAAAGACCCGACTTGTCAGGATTTATACGGTTGGAATAGCTACGGCATGGGGAATACTTGTTATTGTAATAAAGGATACCACTTTGGAACAAGTTTAGGGAAAACGAGTTGTATAAAAGATCCTACTTGCACAGAACTGTATGGGTTTAATGCAAAAGAGAATTACGATGGGACTTGCTCATGTAAAAGCTGATATTTTCGGAGAAACAACATCTCAGGAAACCTTTACTGTGAAAATGGTGACACAATTTGTAGAAATCAATTAGGAACTTTTGTGAGATACAATTCTCTCAGTAATATGTGCGAATGTAATGCAGGATATGTGATTACAAACGGAAAATGTACAAAGAAATCAACTTATCGATAGTCGTTTATTTCTTATTCATACCATTATGGTCTTAAAAAGGACAGGAGAAGCAACTCCAAAACAAAAAAAGCTACAAAAAAATACTCCACAGACTCTTCCACCAGAAAGAGAGGAACAACATTTTGAGGAACAAAAAAAATCTATGGAAAAATCTCCTCACAATAAGCCAACATATAGTGTAATTATTGCCATTGTAGCAGTCGGTTTGGTAGTCGCCTGTTTTATATTTTCGTATCTACAGATAAAAAATCTCAAACAAGAAATTTCCGGTCTTCAAAGAGAAGTTTCCAGTCTTCAGAGAAAAAATACTTCTTTAGAAGCAACTATCAATTCATTAGATAATAGTGACTTTAGTATTATTGTGGCACAATATGATGGATCTTCATCAACTTCTAACAATGTTTCTTGGATTGGTGAAAGATCTTTATGACTGCCAGAAGTTGCAAAAGGAAAACAATGTTATGTATTAGGATCAAGACTTTCTGGTGCAGATGGAGGAACAGTAAGAGGATTTCTAGGGAAAAATAGTTCCAATGGAATATATTATTTTGCTGAAAACTATCAAGCTGATGTTAACTTTTTTGAACAAAAAATAGAAATTAGCAAATTTAATGGTTCAGCTAATGTTAATCTTTCAAAAACAGAAAGAAATAATCTCTACTTTTCTATCACTCTTCTCTGTAAACAGATATAGCTTTTTTTAACCTTTTTATCTTATCTTTATATCTACAATGGCAAAATCAAACACTATTCAGATCGGAATCGACCTTTGAACGACCAACTCCGCAGTAGTGGTCAATCACAATGATAAATATGAAATTGTGAAAAACTCTGACCAAATGGACTACACCCCTTCCGTCTTCTGATACAATAAAGGGAAGAACCTCCAAGTGGGCAAGAAAGCCTATGAAAACCTTTTCCAATTTGCTACTGATGAGGAAGTGAAAAATTACAAAGCAGAAGTCAAAAGACTGATGGGGACGAAAGAAACGATTTATTTCGAGAGAGTGGATCAAGAAATGTCGGCTGAAGAAGTGTCAGCAGAAATTCTCAAATATCTCAAAGAAGTAGTTCTCAGAAAATACCCTGACATCAATACGGAAGGAGTAGTGATTACTGTTCCCGCCTATTTCAGCACAACTCAGAAAGAAGCCACCAAAGAAGCAGGAGAATTGGCAGGATTTAGGCATGTAGTGCTAATACAAGAACCTATTGCGGGAGCAATGGCTTATGGATTTGATAATAAACTCAATGAAAACTGGCTTGTTTATGATTTAGGAGGAGGAACTTTCGATGTTGCAGTGATTTCTAGTAAAGATGGAGTCTTAACCGTAAAAGGACATAATGGAGATAATTATTTAGGAGGAAAAGATTTTGATAATCTGATTGTAAATAAAATTATTATCTCTGCATTACAGAAGCAATACACTTTCGATGAAATTTCTCCTGATAGTAATAAAATCCTCTACAACAAGTTGAAATATTATGCAGAAACAGCAAAAAAAGAGCTAACCGATAGCAAAGAGACAACTATTGTTATTGATAATATCAAAGATGATGACAAAGAAGAGGTATATTTGGAATTAATTTTCACTAGAGCAGAATTTGAGAATCTAATTTCCAAAGAGATTACAAAATCTATAAAACTCTGTGAAAAAGCGATTTCAGAAAGTGGACTTACCAATAACGATATTCACAAAATTATTCTCATCTGATGACCCACTCAGATTCCTTATATTAGACAAAGATTGCAGTCTGATTTATGAATTTCTGTTGATAGTTCAGTAGATCCTCTGACTGTAGTAGGAAAAGGAGCTTGTATTTTTGGATCTTCACAACTCATTCCAAAAGGAGAACAAGCAGAGAAAAAAAGCTGAACTACTGCAAATATTACTTTGAATTACGAACCTGTCGTGTCGGATACCGATACAATGATTACAGGAACAATAAAAGGTATTGATAATGATGAAGAGTATTATATCCAAATTCAGAGTGAGGATGGGAAATATTCTAGTAATAAAATCAAACTCAAAAATGGAAAATTCATTGATACAGTGCTGGTCTCTGAGGGGAAGTCGAATGTATACTATATTTACCTGACCGATAACCAAGGAAATATCATCGAAACTGATACAGATTCTTTCGTTATCACTCACGGGGTCTCTATTGCAGGAACTCCACTTTCCCATAGTATCGGAGTCGTTTTGAACAAAAAAAGATTTTTGGGGGATGTAGAAGAAGAAACTATTGATAATGTCTTTGAAAGAGGAATGATTGTACCATTGGAAAAGACTCTGACCTATCATACTGCCAGAGAACTCAAAAAAGGCGATATCGATAATGCTTTGCCTATTAGAATTTCTGAGTGAGAATCTAAAAAACCTGATAGAAATCAGTTAATTTGTGAGGTAATATTGAAAGGGCAAGACATTCCTTATTCTTTGCCTGAGGGAACAACCGTAGAATTGACTGTAAAAATTGATGTTTCAGGGACTTGCTCTTTATCAGCTTATTTTCCTGATATAGATTTCCTGATTGAGAAAGTAGGAAGAACTAAAGGAGATGAAAAGATTGATTCTAAAACATTGAAAGAAGAAATTTTAAAAGAGCAGAAAAGGCTGAATGAGATGTGAGACTTACTGCCTAATGAAGATAAAAAGAAGCTGTTTGCTATCATCAATGAATTATCTGAACAAGCTGACAGTAAAGATGAAGATATAAAAAGAAAGACCAATAGTAAACTCAAATCTTTGAAGACTGAAATGGATACTTATGAAGATAGCACAGAATCGACTAGGCTCATCGAAGACTATTACAAAGCAATCAAAGATGTAGAGAAAATGAGCCAAGATTTATGAGGATATGATTTAATAAAAGACCAATTAGAAGCCCTGAAAAAAGAGTGAAAAGAAATAATCCAAGTACAAGATTGGGAGAGATTAGAAGCTATTGTAGATGAAATCCATGCATTAGAGGCTAGAATTATCTTTAATACTCCCGAAGGACTCAAAGGAATGTTAGGACATTTATATCAAATCAAAAATGAATCAACAGATATTGTCAGAGCAAATCAAATACTGAATAGGGCTTCTCAATATGTAGCAACAAATGATATGGAGGGAATGAGACAATGTATTCACGAACTGCTAGAATTGATGCCAAGAAATGTGCAGGCTAACTTAGGAGCTATCGCTGGAATATCCAAATAATCTTTTACTTCATCTTGTCACACTCCGATGAATTTATCCCACTTACTTATGTCCCGTAATGCTTATTTAATTATGGGACTCAGCTCTGATGCTGATGAAAAACTTTTGAACAAAAGACATAAAGAAATGCTGAACTATTTGAAGATTGATGAAATTCCTGAGTATGATGCAGATATTTCATTCATAGATTACAAAAAAATTAGGACAGAGGAGATGATCAAAGAGGCTTTTCATACTTTGTCTAATCAGAAAAAGAAACTTTATCAGACTTTTTTCTGGTTTCAGCTGATTGATAATAAAGATGAAAAGTGTTTTCGTAAATTCATAAAGGGAGAAGTGAATGAAGCCATCAATGAATGGGATGATCTCTACGAAACTACGAAGAAGTATCACTACTTGAAAAATGGGTTGATTGCAGATCTTTTGCTCTTTGAACATCAGAAGCGATTCAAAGAACTCGGAGATTTCAATCAGGATGCTGAACAAATTGTAAAGGCTTTGAATGAATTACTCCATTCAGAAAAGTTTCGGGCCGAATTCAAAGAAATTTTTAATCTTCATAATGAAATCCCTCTTCATACAGAAGTACTCAATGAGTTCAAAAAAGAATTGCCTCAATACATTGCCGAAGCATTCTTTGATCTTTGTGAAGAATTAAAGAAACCAAAACTCTATAAGGAATATAGTGAAACTTTTAGATTGAATGCAAAAGAATTAGATGATAATGTAGAAGCAATGTCTTCAATCAAGATGATTGAGCAGAATCTCAAAGAAATTAAATCCAAAGATTTATCTGATGACCTTGATGAAATCATTGCAGGGATTAACGATATTTCAGAAGAAGTAAAAAAATTGGATTATTTAGGATTAGAAAACAGTCCAAAGATGAAAAAATTAAAAGATGATTTTGCGAGTGAAGTAAGAAGTATGGCAATTAAGCTCTATAATGATTTGAATGATTCAGATAATTCCTTGAATTTCATCAATGAAGCAATAGCAATCGCCTATTCAGAAAACATAAAATCGAGATGTAAAGAGGATAAAAAGACGTTGGAAGAGAATATAACATGACTTATCCAGCAAGAACATCAAACAAGAGTAGCATTAGATTGACCAATCCCCCTCCAAGACCTCAATATTTCTATTATTCAACTAAAAAAACTTGTTGCACAATGAGGAAAATTTAAGCAGTATAAGTACTGTATCTCTGTAATTCTTATGACTTTTAAAAGGTGAACTGATATTTATTTTATTCCACCTTGAAAATCAGGTTTTTCAGTAGCAATACTACCAACTTTATGAACACTTTTACTTGGTTGGCGAGGGTTCCCACGATGACCAATTTATTCGTTGGAGTGTATCTTTTCTAATTTGTTTGGAGGGAAAGATCTCACAACTGGAGTTATGTCCCATTTGTGAGCATAATATTTTTTACCATTTTACATTATTGCCTTATGACTCTCGTAAAAGCTACTCCTAAAAGACAATCACAAGGAACTTCATCAAGTTCTTATAATAACACCCCACAATATCAATCCCCAGAAAATCCATCTGACTCTTCTCGATGGTGTGGAAAACGATTCTTAGTGATTATAGGAGTAATTATTGTCATCAGTATTATTAGTAGTGTTATTGATAATAATTCAAGTTCCTCTTATAGAAATTCCTCATATACTTCATCTTACAATACCACAACAAATTCATGAGTCCCAGATGGATATTGTAAGGGGTCGGATTGAAATATTTATGCTAAACCTTTGCATTCTTACTGTGATGGAGGAAAGACTCCACAATGACGAGTTTGCAATGCTGGTTATACGGCTAAAAGCGAGAATAATGAAACTTGGATTCAAAGTTCTTGGTATTGTCAGTGCAATAAAAGTGTAGTAAGCTGTTCACAATATATCAGTTGTATAGAACCAAACGACTTATATGTTAATCAATATAGTCAATCTTCTGTGGATGTTTACAATAGAAAAGTAGAGGCATACAATAGATGTCTGAGCGAAAAGTGTTCTTGTTAAATCAGTTTTATCTTTCTTTTATATTTATACCTTATTATCATGAAAAAATTCTACATCTTCTTGTGAATTGTGGCAATCATTGTAGCCCGAGTGCTTATAGCCGAATACAATGATGAAAAAAGTCTCTTAAAAGACTACACTACAAAAGTCAATGCTGAGAGCGAAAACAGAGCCAATATTTTATCTAAATACCAAGAAAGAGATACAAACTTAGCCCGCATTATTACCTTAGAAAAAGAAATAAATAACATCGCAGATAAGATGGCACAAACCGACTGTGCCAATCAAGATACTTGTCGTCAAGTAGACTTATGGAATTCTTTATATGATAAGCTGGATAATGCACGAGATGAAAAAGAGTCTCTAATGTCCAAATCAAAAACAGCTATATCTAAGCAGAATAAAATAAATAAACCAGATGAGCTTTGGTTATTGGATATGTTGGGATTTAATAACTCGGAAGAATTAAGTAATAAACTTGCTTCTTATTCTGTACAGATAAACGATAAATTTATCTCAATAAACAGCAAAATCGATCAGATAGAGGCACTTGAAAAAGACTGCAATCATCCACCTGTTATAACTTGTACCTCATTCACTGAAATAGACCTTGAAAAAGAATGATAAAAATTTTTATATTATTAGCTTTTATATTATGCTGAAAAGAGCCACCACATTACAACCTCATTCATCATCAAAATCTCGTCATGCTGAGGAGGGAAAAAAGACAGGATCGTCAAAGATTTCAACAAAATCAGGAGAAAATACCACTTCTCCGACATCGTTAGACTTAAAAAAATGGAAACCAGTAATTATCACTGGAAAACGAGCTATTTATGGTTTATGGTGATATATTGTATTTTGTAGTATGAGTTTTTTATTTGCGTTTCTTTGAATTATAGATGTTGATAATACGGATGCATTGACGACATTAGATGTTCTCGATAGATTATGTTGGCTGACGGTATTGATTTTAGTTATTAGACGAGCATATAAAGCATATAAGAATTTACAACTTTCATGAGTAGAATGATTGCATTTCCAAAAAACTGGCTGGTTAATTCGATGATGGCTGATTATTATTGCAAATCGATATATGCCATACCAAATTGTTAGAGATCTCTTCAAAAAATATTACCAAGATGAAAAACATATTCCACGAACTTTACTGTGATGGTGGTGGGGATTATGGGTTGTTTCTCACTTACTCATAACTTATCGACCAGAGGATGACGAGTCATGATTTATTTTCCTAATCGTTATAGGATTTATAGTTTCTTGTTTTCTCCTGATACAAATTATTAAAAAATTAAATACAGTTCAACAAGAAATTTTAGAAGAAAAGGTATAAAAGAAGAAACCACACAACTTCGTGAACAGTTAGAAGAATAGATTTATTATCACCAACATCTTATGTTTATCTCAAACAATGCCTACACTATTTTAGGACTGTCAACAAATACAGACGAAAAGGCTCTCAATAAGAGATATAAAGAGTTGCTACATTTTTTACAAATCTGAGAAGTTCCTGTTTACGATACTGATATTTCGTTTATAAACTATAAAAATAAGAGAACAATAGAACAGGTAAAAGAGGCATTTCATCACCTTTCA
Source organism: Candidatus Peribacteria bacterium (assembly GCA_031276875.1). Taxonomy (GTDB): domain Bacteria; phylum Patescibacteriota; class Gracilibacteria; order Absconditabacterales; family Absconditicoccaceae; genus UBA3291. Next base: position 36,851 of record JAISMG010000023.1, read on the forward strand.
AACCAAAAGAAAAAAATGTATCAAACTTTTTTCTGGTTCCAACTAACAGATACTACCGACAAAGACATTTTCAACACATATAAAGACCATCTAGAACAATACAAGACCCCCCTATTGACTGAACGAATACTTACTTTCAGAAACACTAATGATTTTCATTGTCTCAAAAATCATCTTATAGGTTGTATCTTACTTTTTGAATACCAAGAACAATTTGGTTGAAAAAAATATTTTTTAGAAGATACCGCTTTAATAGCCGAGGAACGAGAAATACTACTTTCTAGCGAAAAATTCCGAAATCAATTTCAAGAAATTTTCAATCAACAAAATAATATTCCCATAGATCACAAACATTTACAAGAATTTAGAAATGAATTGCCCCAATACCTAGCAAACCAAATTTTCGATATAGCAATAAAGCTGAATAGGTCTGATTTATACTCTGCTTTTATTGATCGTTTTCACATCTCTGCCACTACTATTGAGGAAAATGAAATCATTAAACATATGATACAATACATTGAACATACAGTATCCGAAATCAAAGAAACAAACACACAAAAAGATATAGAAACTATTATCCTTAAATCTAATCAGATTGAAGCAGAAGTAAAAAAATTTGATAGTTTATGACTATACAATCATGCAAAAATCAAAAATCTTAAAGATGATGTAGCAAATACTATCAGAAACATTTCCGTAGCCATCACTAATAAGTATAGTGAATATGAACATGCTCTCACCTTACTGGAAATCGCTATGAGAATAGCCTATTCTAAAAGTCTATCCATCAATATGGAGGAAGACCATAAAACCCTAGAAACTCTTCTTTTCTTATCTTGAAAAAAAACCGACAAAAGTCTGGCTAAGAAAAAATGTCCTTTTTGTAGAGAAGAAATCTCCGAAAATCAAAAAAGGTGTCCATTTTGTGGAAGAATTTTAGCTGAAAAGGTTGTAATCAAAAAAATAGAACAACAAACAGAAAAATCCCCTATACCTAAAAAAGAACCTATCCCAGAAAAATCAAAGAAACCGAAGTGTCCTTTTTGTAAAGCAGAGATTGAGAAAAATACGGAATTCTGCCCTACCTGTGGAAGACAAATTATAGAAAATTTTTCTACTCCTAAAACACATAAATTATCTCAACAAGAAATTCTTAGAAAACACATTACACATATTAAATCATTATTGAGAACTGGACAGAGAAATTTAGCCATTCAAATAATGGACACTATTATGGAAGATTATATTTTGAACGATAATGAGTGAAATTTATTAAACGAACTACTCACAGACCAAGAGCGAAGTTTACTGTTAGATACCGACAATCCTACAGATAAAAAATGTTCTCCATCGTGTAAAAAGACAGAAACTTCTACCTCTTCATATCAAGCTCCACAACATTCAACTTCAAAAGTTGACGATACAGAAGAGCTTTCTTTAAAAACAAAAATAATTCTGATAGTAATTTGATTAGTTGTCTTATTCGTTGCGATTTCGCTCTTTTCATAGTCTTTTATTTTTAAATTTTATCGCTATGCTACAAAAACCACTCCTCCCCATCGGCTACTCCACCCAAGGAGAAAACATCAAATCCCGTGTCAGCAGAGTCCTCAACACGGAAATTTATAAACTCGTAAACGGTGGATATCTCTATGTCATCACCGACACTCAACTTTCCGATGTCCCCAAAGACAAAATCAAAAAACATTCTCTCTTCGGAGTTAGAGTTGGATTAAATGAATATGTCAGCTTTTTCTCTCCTGAGGTTGAATTAGAAAACCTTTCAAAAATTAAAAAAAGTCTGACCAGCAGAATAGGATTTGAAGCTATCGCAGGAATGCACGACTTGAAAGAACTTTTTATGAAAGAAGTCATTGAACCGATAAAAAATCCTGAAAAATACAAAAAATACAAACTCTCAATCCCCAATGGAGTCCTCTTTTTCTGACCTCCTGGATGTGGAAAAACATTTATTAGTAGAAAATTAGCAGAAGAAATCTGATATAATTTTTATGAAATCAAACATTCCGACTTAGCAAGTCCCTATATTCACGGTTCTACCTGAAAAATCGGAGAAGTATTTGCTATTGCAAAGGAAAACAAACCGAGTATTGTCTTCTTTGATGAACTTTCATGACTTGTCCCCAAAAGAGAAAACCTTGATAACGCCCATTACAAGGAAGAGGAAGTAAATGAGTTTCTCATCCAATTGAATGATGCCAGTAAACACCAGATTCTTGTTATCGGAGCTACAAACTTTCCGGATAGAATTGATACTGCTGTGATGAGAGCCGGAAGATTAGATAAAAGAATTTATATCTGACCTCCTGATTTTGAAGCTAGAAAGGAACTCTTTGAAATGTATCTTAGAGAAAGACCTCTTGAAGGCATTGATTTTGAAAAACTTACAGAACTAACAAACGGAACTACCACTGTTGGAAGTCCTACCATTGGATTTTCTACAGGAGAAAGTAGTAGAAAATTTACGAAATCATATGTTGCCTCTGATATTCAGGTAATGTGCGATAATTTTGCTAGAAAAGCTTTGTCAAAAAGTAGTCCTATCACTATGGAAATTTGTGAAGCGGCGATTAAAGATTTTACTCCGTCTATTGCAGGAGAAGATTTGGAGTATTACAAATCGTTTATTGAAGGATATCAGAGAGTATAATATAAACCCGCTCTGAATGGGCATAATAACACAGTATAGGGCATCGCCCTATAAAACCCCGCAAAGCGAGTAATGTATGTGAATGATTTTTGTTTTACCCTTACATGGTAACGGTCTCTATTTCACAAACAACAAAAAAAATCTGACTTTTACATCAGCTTTTTTCAATACTGTCCTTCAATAGCATAATATATTACATATTTTCGAAAAGAAAACAAACTCGTTCGACCGATTAGTACATCTCCGCTCAACATTTTACAATGCTTACACGTGATGCCTATCAAACCGCTCGTCTCGCGGAGGTCTTATGCACATAAAGTGCGAGAAATCTAATCTTGAGACAAGTTTCCCACTTAGATGCTTTCAGCGGTTACCTTTTCCAAGCATAGCTATCCAGCGGTGCTCCTGGCGGAACAACTGGTACTACCAGAGGCTTGTCCATCCCGGTCCTCTCGTACTAGGGACAGCATCTCTCAAATTTCTTACGGTTGCAGTAGATAGGGACCGAACTGTCTCACGACGTTCTGAACCCAACTCGCGTCCCGCTTTAATGGGTGAACAACCCAACCCTTGGGACCTTCTACAGCCCCAGGATGCGACGAGTCGACATCGAGGTGCCAAACGGAATCGTCGCTATGAACGCTTAGATTCCATTAGCCTGTTATCCCCGGAGTAACTTTTATCCGTTGAGCGGATCCCCTTCCATATGGAAGATCCGGATCACTTTCGCCTACTTTCGTATCTGTTCGACCTGTCAGTCTCACAGTCAAGCTTGCTTATGCGAATACACGTCCACCACGGTTTCCATCCGTGACAAGCAAACCTTTGCACGCCTCCGTTACTTTTTAGGAGGCACCAGCCCCAGGTAAACTACCCAACTGACACTGTTCCCCGCTTTAGCGGGGTTAGAAATGCTATATATAATGAGTGGTATCTCACTTTTGCCTCCACGTTGACCAAAGCCAACGCCTCAAAGGCTCCCACTTATACTGAGCAACACATACTACATTCCAATATCAATCTATAGTAAAGCTTCACAGGGTCTTTCCGTCTAACTGCAACTACCTGGCATTTTTACCAGGAATGTAATTTCACCGAGTCTAAGGACAAGACAGTATGGGGATGATTATGCCATTCATGCGCGTCAGAACTTACCTGACAAGGAATTTCGCTACCTTAGGACCGTCATAGTTACGGCCGTCATTCACCAGTGCTTAACCCTCGAGCTTGCACAAGAGAGCATAACATTCTGGCATTGGACAGGCATCACTTGCTATACATCCTCTTGCGAGTTAGCAGCAAGCTGTGTTTGTGATAAACAGTTCCCCCCATGTCTTTTGTTGCAACCCGTATTGCTACGGGTAGGACTTATTTCGAAAGTACGTCCGCTATTTTGCCAAGTTCCTTATCCATTAGTTATCTCGATTGCCTAGGTATACTCTACCAACCTACAAGTGTCTGATCTCAATACGAGTTAGGTATCCATAAGTTTAGTGGGTTTTCTCGGCACCAGAACGATAAGAATTTATCTCGCATTGCTACGAAACATTTCGATCAAACTCGATATCGATAATGGCGGATTTACCTACCATCACCTTTCTAACTAACGCTAGAAAAATCTGATTTTTTCGACTCATATCCTTAACAAGTTCTTACAAATCCCAATGCGTTACCACATCACTGAATACTTAAGTACGGGAATATTAACCCGTTGTCCATCGATGTACCTTTTCAGGCATCACCTTAGGTCTCGACTAACCCTACGACGATGAACGTTGCGTAGGAATTCTTAGGTTTTCGGCAGCAAAGATTTTCGCTTTGCGTCGTTACTCATGTCAGCATTTTTACTTCTCTCTAGTCCACTAAACCTCACAGTTTAGCTTCATCCCGAGAGAACACTCTCCTACCACACTACACCATTAAGTGTAGGTCTTCAATTTCGGTATATAGCTTAGCCCCGTTACATCTTTGGCGCATCTTCACTTGTCCAGTGAGCTATTACGCTTTCTTTAAAGGATTGCTGCTTCTAAGCAAACCTCCTGGATGTCAAAGTAAAAACACCTCCTTTACCACTTAGCTATACTTTAGGGACCTTAATTAGAAGTCTGGACTGTTATCCTTTCGACTACGAAGCTTGCCCCCGCAGTCTCACTCTGGAGTATTCCCAATAGCATTCGAAGTTTAACAAGATTTGGTAATGTCTCTCGACACCCCTAGTCTTATCAGAGCTCTACCTCTATTGGCACTCAGCTCCAGGCTGCACCTTAATGCATTTCGGAGAGAACCAGCTATTACGTTATTCGATGAGCTTTTCACTCCTAGACACAGGTCATCGGAAGGATTTGCAGCTCCAACCCGTTCGGTCCTCCATCCCGCTGTCGCGAAACTTCAACCTGCCCATGCCTAGCTCATAACGTTTCGGGTCTATTACTACCAACTAATCGCCCTATTCAGACTCGCTTTCGCTACGGCTCCGACTATAACTGTCTTAACCTTGCTGGCAACAATAACTCGCTGACCCATTCGTCAATAGGTACGTGGTCACCCCGCATAACGAGGCTCCCACTCAATTGTAAGCAATGAATTTCAGAATCTCTTTCACTCCCCTTCCGGGGTTCTTTTCACCTTTCCCTCACGGTACTATACGCTATCGGTGTAAAAAAGTATTTAGCCTTACCCAATGGTCTGGGCAAATTCATACCAGATTTCTCGTGTCTGATACTACTCAGGAGATATAAAGAGTAGGTATTATTTTGGTATACGGGACTTCAACCCTCTATGGTACACCTTTTAAGTGTTTCTACTAATAATAACTTGTAACTCTATACTTATATTCCTACAACCCCGCTATTAGTCGAAACTAACACGGTTTGGGCTCTTTCCCGTTCGCTCGTCACTACTAAGGAAATCTCATTACGATTTCTTTTCCTTTGGTTACTGAGATATTTCACTTCACCAAGTACTGGCCATATTGGCACCCGCTTATAGCAGGTAGGTTTCCCCATTCGGACATCTTCGACTTCAAACGGTTATTGGCACCTCATCGAAGCTTTTCGCAGCCTGTTACGTCCTTCATCCTCTTTTTTACCCAAGGCATCCTTTCATTGCTTTTAAATAAATTTGTTTTCTTTCGAAAATACTGTAATATATAATACTATTGTTAAGGAACACATCTACTAACGTTGAGGTTTCTTTTCCAACGTTGCAGGGTAAAAGATAATGATTTACTATCCAATTGCAAGAGAAAATTATGATTTTTTTTCATCAGGTAGAAAAAGCTATTTTTCAGATTTTTGGGGAGATTGTTAAAGTTTAGGATGATTGAAGATGGATAATTGAACAATGGCAATAAATCAGATTTATAAATTGCTGTTGTTTTTCTCATCCAAAACCCTACACTCCTCGTATACTTTTACTTTTCATCTCCCGATAATGCAAAGTCTCCATCTCACCTCTTACATCGCTTCACCACTTTTTTTAGAAGAACTCCAAAAACAACACCTGCCTTATGACGCTCTTCTCACGGACATTACTTATGAAAACTCCCCGCTCCCGCTCTGTGACCTCCTCCACAAACCCGCTCAACAATCACTACTCCCCTTCCGAGCAGAAGCTGTGGAAAAAGCCCAACAACCGCTAATTATCCTAGGACAACTTCCTCTTTCGTTTGTACAACCGCTTTTGGATAAATTTCCAACCAAAGCATTTACGATTATCAATCTCTACGTGGGAATGGGAAGTTTGGGAAGAAAGCTGAAAGCTGAATTGGAAGATTTGCCCCTCCTACCTGCACAGCGGGAGAAATATGAACCTCTAGATGTCGTAAATGTATTCAGCATTTTGGAGCAACCTTTTACCAAATATCTGAGAATTCCTCATCTCCATTTCCCCGAAAGCATTTTTAGCACGAGCGATATCGCAATTATTGATAAAGAGATGAAAGATACCATCAATATCCTTTCTCTCAAAGGATACGGTTATGCAGGGGATAACGGGACTCTACTCGCCACAGGTGCAAATTTTTCTAGCTTGCTTCAGCTGGGAGATATTTTGCAGGCGGAAGGAAAAGGGATGGAACTGTTTGTGATAAGTAAATTAACAGCAGAAGGTACAGAAGAACTCAGAAGTAGTCTCCACCGCACCAAAAAGCTGATACTCCTTATTGACCATTTGCCATCTCCAGCGTTGCAGGAACGTATAACAACTAGATTGGAAAAAGCTGGATTAACACAGATTAGCATACAGTATTTGACGCCAGCATACGAAAAATTGACCACTATATTTGATGAATTTTCCGCAGAACAAGCTGACTTTTCCGCTGATAAATTGGGAAAACGTCTAGAATAAGTTTTCAAGTATGTTCTTCAAGTATTTTTTAGACGCTGTTTGAGTATTTTTTTGATATAATATTTATTTTTTTTCTAAATTGTCAATTATATATATATATGAAGATTTTGAAAATGCAAGTAGAAGTTGCTTCCAGACTGGTCAAATTCTTGCGTTTAAAATTTTTCTGAGTATAATAGAGAAAAAGAATTTTTATCTTCTTTATACTATTACACTGATGAAACAACTACCAAGGGTCATACGTACCCACTCTACTATTGTAGGATTTAGTCTCCTCTTCCTCGCAGGAATAAGCGGACTTCTGCTTTCTCTTTCTCTTTCTTTTTCGCTTTCTGTTGAGGAGGTCATTTTGGAAGGAATGATTACAGAGGATAAGATTTCAGAAGATTGATTGGAAGATGTTTCTGATGAAATCCCAGACAACACAACACCTGATTCAACACCCAATGAGGGGCAACGCCCCGAAACAACCGAGCAAGGGGCAATTCCGCCAGAGCGGAGGACTCCGCCCCTTGACTCCATAGACGACTCCACAGACGACGAGCAAGAAACCCCGCCCTTTGGTTCTGGGGATGAAATCTCAACACCCAACGAAACCATAAATACGGGTAGGGACGGTTCTTGAAACCGTCCGAATGAAACGGAAATGGGGAATGATGAAAATTGAACGGGAGAAGATTCTTCCCCCGCAGGATTGCAGGGGAAGAATGACGACGACCCCATTATGAACGACGCAACGGATGATGAAATATCCAATTCAATAGGAGATGAGCAAGAGAACCCGCCCTTTGGCTCTGGGGATACCGTTTCACCCGTTGAAGGGTCAGGGGAGCTTGAAACTCCAGACGAGGACATTTTCCTTATAGAAGAGCCTAATGACTTTCAGACATTTGCTACTGCTACAGATATCGAACTTGCAGTATCAATCACAGGAGCCAATCAGACCGT
>JAISMG010000016.1 GCA_031276875.1 Candidatus Peribacteria bacterium
CGACACGCCAAAGTCGACGAAATCTTCACTCAAATGGAAAACGACGGCACGCTTTGACAATTCTTCCCCGCAACAATGAACCCGTTCTACTTCAACGATACCGCAGCTTACCTCATCGACCCGACCTTTACCAAAGAAGAAGTAGAAAAAGCAGGCTACCTCCGACGTGATGAACCCATCAAAGTGGACATTCCCACCAACTTAGAACAAGTGAACGTTCGCGACCTCGACCAATACGAAGGCTTCAACGCCGAAGGAAAGCGAACCATCAATCCTGACATTTTGAAGAAAGTTATCATTGACGATGCAGGAAACTGCCGAAGAATTGTAAAGATGGAATATGATTTCCTCGTGAAATATGGTTTACCGCTTCCGAGAAAGCACCGACTAGAAAGGATGAAAGAGAACTTTAGAATTGGGTAAGAAGATTATCAAAAATTCTCTTGAAATAATAAATAAAATGCATATTCTCTGAAATAAGAAAATGTATCAGCTTTTTATTTATAATTCTTTCCCAATGTCTCCAAATACTAAACTTCAAGTCCAGTGAATTGAAATAGAAGTCTTGAACATCCAACAAGAAGCATATTTAAATATTACTGATATGTTAAAAGCAAAAGATGGGGAATTTTTTGTTTCCGATTGGTTAAGAAATAGAAATACGGTAGAATTCCTTTCTATTTGGGAGGAAGTACATAATCCAAATTTTAATTATGGCGAATTCGCCACAATTAGAAGTCAAGCGTGATTAAATAGTTTTAAAATAAGTGTGAAAGAATGGTGTGAAAAAACAAATTCCATTGGATTGATAGCAAAACCCGGTCGTTATGGGGGAACGTATGCTCATAAAGACATTGCATTTGAATTCTGAATGTGGATTAGTCCAAAATTCAAAGTGTATCTGATAAAGGAATTTCAAAGATTGAAAGACCTAGAGATGAAAAGCCTCAATCGGAATGTAAAACGTTTCCTCACCAAAATCAACTACAAAATCCATACGGATGCCATCAAAGAAAACCTCATTCCCCCAACCCTTTCAAAAGAAGAAATAACTCTGATTTATGCCGATGAAGCAGATGTCCTCAATAAAGCTCTCTTTGGGAAAACAGCAAAACAGCGAAGAGAAGCCAATCCCCACCAAAAAGGCAATCTCAGAGATTATGCGACCTTAGAACAGCTCATCATTTTGGCAAATATTGAAAGTATGAATGCACAATTTATCCAAATGGGAATTTCCCAATCACAAAGATTGCAACTTCTCAATCAAACCGCCATTATGCAAATGAAATCATTACTAGATAATGCTCATCAAATAGGAAATATCCTACCCGTAGACAAAAAAAGTTAATGTACTTGCATTTTACAAATATTTTGATATAGTAGCACTGGTTTAGCAACTTCATCAATCGTAAGTTGCCTTTTACTTTTTACACTTTATTACAAATGCACGACCTCACCTATCGACAAGAAAAAATCCAACAGAAAAGAAAGCAGACTCCTTTTCGCGATTTTGTAATGGAAATTGCTAGCCGACAACCTATAGGTTTCTATAAAATAGAGGGAAAAGTTAGTAGATATCCTCCCACTTCAAGAACGAAAAAGTTAATAAATGCAATTACTTTTTTAGATAATAGATTAGGAAAAAATCCGGAGAAAGAGTATCATTCAAATGGAGATTTTTTTTTACAATTAAAAGCATTATGGGATGAAATACCTAAACCTATAAGGTGGATATTTTCAAAAGACGCAGAAAACTGTGAATATGCTGATACTATTTGATATGGAGTAAAAAATTTTTATCTTACTATATGTGGATGAGAAGATTGTACAAATGTATTATATAGTTTTTATGTAGTATCTCATTGTAATGATGTTTTTGAGTCTATTGTAGTAAATAACGGGTGTAGTAATGTCTTTCATTCAACATTTATTTCCCAATCTTATAATATATTTTATTCCAAAGCAATCTTTAATTCTAGTAATATTTGGTTTTCTTCTAATCTGCAAGGATGTTATGAATGTATATTTTGTGATAATCTAATGAACCAGTCATATTGTATTCATAATGTAGTTTATCATAAAGAAGATTATTTCAAAAAAAAACAAGAAATATTGTGAAAAAAAGACAAATTCTCAATTAAAAAAAAGCAATCTTCAGTTATTTTTACTAATATTGGAAGTGATGAATATTGTAATGGTTCAGGGATTTTATTTTCCCAACATATACAAAATGGATATTTTGTAACACAAGTAAAAAATGGAAGAAATCTTATTTTGGTAGGAAACGGTGATGAAATTCAAGAGTCTTATGATTGTATTACTTCTGCGACACAAACAACACATACTTATGGTAATATGTGAGTTTCTCCATGAACATTTATGTATTGTTGTATGAATTCTGGAAATGCAGACCATCTTTTTTACTGTGTATATACTGATAATTGTCACCATTGTCTAGGTTGTTATGGAATGCAAAACAAATCCTACTGCATCTTCAACAAACAATACACCAAAGAAGAACGACACGCCAAAGTCGACGAAATCTTCACTCAAATGGAAAACGACGGCACGCTTTGACAATTCTTCCCCGCAAC
>JAISMG010000017.1 GCA_031276875.1 Candidatus Peribacteria bacterium
ATATATAAAAGAAGTAGAAACAAAAATAAATAGTAAACCGAGGAAAATCCTCAATATACCTCAGCATTGATATTGTTTACTTACTATTTAAACAATGTTTCCTAGTTCTTATCTCACTTGATTACCTCTTTGGTGCATTTTGCTTGATAATTAACCTTTTGTTCTAATGGTAAACATCACTCATCTAAAGTATATTTTTTTAGAAATATATAAAAACATGTAAATAATCATTTAATTACACTCCCACTCTAAAATAACTCTCCTTATCCACAATTTCCCTCTTATCCATCACCTAATGCGAAGGAAGAAAAAAAAGTAAATATTAATTTCTAACGATTTTTACTGATTTAGGGCGATAAACCCTTATAGCCATAAAATATCTGTTTTCCGGTTGTGCTAGTTGCGATTTTAAAGTAATATCAGAAATTTCTCTATATCCATCATATAATGAATCTAATACCAACCAAGATTCTTTATTTTTTCTCACAAAACTGGCATAATGATTATTTGCAACCTTGATAATCCAATCAGCATTATCAATAATTGTATTCTTTTCTCAATCATCTATTCTTGAATTGACTGTAAACCCTTCATCAGCTAGTATTGTAAGATTGGGGATACGATCAACTATCTCATACATTGCTCCTCAAAATAATGGTGTAGTATTTTGACCAATATTAATACCATAACGCGGTAAATTATCTCATAACCATTTTCTCAATTCACTAGAAGTTTTTGGAAAATGTTCTGGATAAGCAAAATCTTCATTGAATGTTGATAAAGCATTTAGCCCATTAATTATAGATAGTGGTCCACAGTTTGCAGGTGTTGTTTGTCTACAAAAACTAATTTTTTTATCATCAATAGTTAGTATTTTAAAAATATTTTCCTCAGGAAGAGAGTTGCTATGCTCTTTTATTGATGGTACTCATTGTTCCTCTATTGGTGGTACTCATCTTTTTATAATACGTATTTGTGAAATTTCAGGTTTAATTAAAGGACAAAGAAAATTCTCCCTAAGAGTTTTAGCTGTCCGTCTTATAGTTTTTTTAAACACTCTAATAAGAGGACTATGATGTATTCTATTGATATGAATGTTTCTAGCCATCTTATACTCCCACTCTAAAGTAAATCTCTTTATCTACAATTTCCCTCTTACTTCCCCATTTCAAACTCGAAATCTGTTTGATAACCTGTACTTTTTCAGGACTATTCTTTGTAGGCAAACTATACGGAATTTTCGCTTTGAAACTAAACGGTCTGGACTGCTGATTATTGATAGAAATCTTACAAGCACCCATAAAAGCCTCCGTAGAAGTTAAATCTGTTTGATTAAATTCTGGTTCAAATTCTTTTGCGAGAAATTCTGCATCTGGAGCACCAACTTTAAAAACAAACATTGACCCTACATTTCCAAAAATCGTTTTAGACAAATCCAAATTTCCACCTAATCCTTCCTGCTTGAGCTGGTCAACGTACTGATGAGCAACTACCAATCCCAAACGATATTTTCTAGCCTCAGATAAAATACTTTCGAATGAAGTAGAAACATAATTCTGAAATTCATCAACGTAGAGATAAAAAGGCTGTCTGTCTGCTTCAGAGATTTTCGCTCTTTTCAACGCAGAAAGTTTGATTTGCATTGCGAAAATTTTTCCAATCAGCTTTGAAGTCTCTTCTCCAGAAATACCTTTTGCAAGGTTGACAAGAATAATCTTTTTTTGCTGCATTGCATCATACATATTGAATGCTGATTTGGCTTGTCCAATGATATTACGCACATATACTCCCGTGGTAAATGGACCAAATTTTGCCTGAATAAACGGAATAATTTCAGCTTTTTCTCTATCTCCCATTTTCTTGTAGGTTTTATTTCGCCACGCCGCAACAACAGGATTTTTCAGATTTCTGATTTTCGCTTCAGCAAAGGCATCATCGGTAAAAAGCCTCATAATATCTACAATCGTACCACCTTCCGGCTGATCCATCAGCAGAAAACACGCATTACGGAAATAATCCTGAATACGAGGTCAGAAAATCTCTGGTCCATACATTTGGATGAACATCTCTACTAAATCATTCGTTACAACATCCTGAGCATCAGCATCATTTTGGTCAACTTCTAGGGGATTTAAGCCAATAGGATATTGCGTATTTCCAAGGTCAAAATGAATTAAATCATCAATCCTTTCTTTGGGAAACCGCTTTAACAGATTTTCAATTGCATCACCGTGCGGGTCAATAAAACAAAAACCTCTTCCATTCTCCATATCATCAACTGCTTGCGTTAACATCAGGGTTGATTTCCCTGTTCCTGTCTGTCCGAGAATATAGATATGTCTAAATCTGTCTTTATCCGTAATTCTAATTTCTCTCCTTACTCCTCCAAAATCATTGTATGCAGTAATAATTCCTTCCTGTGGCAAATCGTCAGGAGCAGCAACAATTTTATATTTTTGTCGGGCAATTCTAGGATTTTGATTGAACCTTCCGTGCGGAAAATGGATAATGGAAGATAATTCTTTGATATTTAAAATATCCTGCCTTTCGTTACGGAAAATCTTTTTCATCCAATTACCTTCAGATAAAAACACTCTCTGCACAAAATTTTTCGCAAAGGTCTGCAACTCATCTGCTTTGGTAAACTTTAACGTATTTAATCCCAAATAATTATACTGGTTAAAAAGTCTGCTTACATCATCCACAATTTTCTTGGGTCTTTCTTTTTCCGGTGAAGTCGCAATGATTTTCATTTTCACGTGGAAAAGTTCATCATCCATTTTTTTATCAAAATCTCCAAGTTGCTGCTGAGAAAAATTATGTTTGGTTTCTTCAGATTTTTTTTCGTCTTTTTCTTTGGTATCTCTGGTAAGAAAATTCCAAAGTCTGATGAACCAATTGGAACTATCATTATTTTTCACTTTATCACCTTTTTTTCTCATTTTTTTCAACCAGTCTTCAGAAAGTGGCTCTACCATAATTTGCAGACAGGCTTTTTCTTCTTTGGAAATATGGGCAAATGCTGACAAAATACTATCCATCGGGTCAGCTTCAAAAGTTTCATAGGTTTTGAGCGGATGAACACTATCTTTCGTCAAGCTAAATTCTCCTCCTGCCAAATATTTTCCAGCTTCCAGCAGTTTCGGTTCATCAATAATTTCCACTAAAGCTCCCGCATAAAATGAAGCAATCATTTTTTGCATTGTGAGTAAATGGTCTTCTGGCACTCCTAAAATGAATTTTATGACTTCTCTTTCTACGAGGATTTCCATACTGATATAATTATTGCCCAAAAATTTATCCCAAAAAGTGGCATTGTAAATTGCGTAAAAGTTTTTGTAGACTTGGTTCATCAGAGCGATATTGTCTTTCATTGAATTAGCGTGGTCTTTGGCATCCACATCAGAATTTCTCGCTACGGCATTTTTGGGCACACGAACTTGGAGAAATCTAATATCTTGAGATTGAGCAAATCTATGTTTTTGGGTTTGAGAAACCAGAAAAATCCTCCATAAAAGCCATCAGAGCCCCATAAGTATTCCAGCAGAACAGATACTAATAATGATAATAAGTCCTTCAGTCATTGGAGAAGAGAAATAAAAATTACTACAATAAGTATACAGAAAAACTTTAGAAAAGCAATTTTTAGAAAAGTTTTTTTAGAGAAAAATATACAACAGAAGATTTGATGTTTAGAGCAAGTAAATAAGTACAGACACAACAGCAAAAAATAAGAAAAAAGCAGACTACCAATTGTGATATGCTGCTTCTTACCCCTCTTTCACCTTATAATATCTTTCACCTTATAAATAATAATGAAGTGTCTTTCAACCAATAAGATTATTTCTTGGCTGATTTACCTGGTTTAATCTTCACATATTCATCAAAATACCTAATTCCTTTTCCTTTGTAGGGTTCAGGCTTTTTGAGTTGCCTCATTTTGGCAGCTATTTCTCCTACCAATGCCTTATCATACCCCGTAATAGTAATGATGGTATTTCCTTTTACGTCTTGTTCAGTTTTGACCTCAATCCCTTCTGGGATAGGAAATTGCACCTTGTGAGCATATCCCAGAGAAAATGTAACATTTTTTCCGTTTGCTTGAGCATTATATCCTACTCCAATAATAAGTAGCTTTTTTTCATATCCTTGGGAAACTCCAACAATCATATTATTGATAAGCGTCCTAGATAATCCTCGCAGATTTTTTTGACTGTCATTTTCTACAGAAACCGTAATTTCATTTCCTTCGTGTTTGAGTAAGACCCCCGCAGGCACTGTCCACTCCAAAGTTCCTTTACCACCTTTTACCGTGATATGAGCATCGTTGATACTTACCTCTACTCCCGCAGGAATGGTAATCAGTTTTCTTCCAATTTTAGACATCGTTATAGTAATTTGAAATAAAAGCTTACATTGCCTTTTCGTTTAGCAGATATGTATCACAGTAAACGAAAAGATTTCAGCAAACATAGTGAAAGATTTATAACAAATCAGACAACAAAATCAAGAGCAAAAAAAAATCTCAACCCGAAGGCGAGATTTTCCTAAGCTGATGAAAATTATTTCACAGCAGCTTTGAAATCAGAACCAGCTTTGAAAGTAACTACTTTCATTGCAGGGATTTTGATTTTTTGAGAAGGATTTTGAGGATTTACACCTTCTCTAGCTTTTCTTTTAGAAGCTTTGAAAGTTCCAAATCCTTGAATTCTTACTTCACCTTCTTTTTTCACACCTTCAACAACTGTTTCGATGAAAGCGTTTACCAGTTCAGCAGCCAATTTCTTGGATACTCCTAGTTCTTCTGCTAAGCTAGCAATAAGAGCTGTTTTAGTCATTAGTACTACTAATAAGTAAATAAAACGTACAAATGTACTCGTACACTGACCATATTAGGATATATGCTTTTAAATTCAAGCCTTTTTTCATCAAAATTTCCAGAAAAATTTTAGAAGAAAATATTGTAAAAATCAGGCTTTTAAACTATTGTTTGAGATTTTTTTATGATGGGTATGCAGTTTCTGTGTGTTGACTTATCAAATATCACATATCTATATAGTGAAATAATAACAGAAAAAAAATGCTGACTACTCTATAGTAGGAGCATTATCTTCCAAAAGGGCTTTTACTTGCTTTAACGCTCTACTGCATCTCTGCCTCGCAGTAGCCTGAGAAATCGTGAGTATTTCAGCAATTTCAGTATATTCTTTTTCTTCTATAAATTTCAAAAATAGAATTTCTTGGATTTGTTCATCCAATTGGGTCATCACGTGCTGAATTTGTTCAAACGTAAACTCTGCCTCCAATAGCTCACGATAATCATCTGGAGCTTCCAATTGCTCTGCAAAATCAGCTTCTTCTCCTCTGGTTCAAATACTGCTAAACGCTAATTCACCTTTTCTTTTCCAAAAGTCTTTGAGGTTATTTTTGAAAATAGACCACAAATATCAGGAAAAATGCTGCTCAATATCATATTTGGGAAAGGCATTTCGACATTTTACATAAAAATCCGCGATAACATCCTCACTATCTTCAGGAGAAAGCGTATAATTAACTTTCAGATAACGGAAAAAAATATCTACAGTTTGTTGATAAAACTCATTAAACGTATCTTCATCTTGTGCAATTAAAAGTTGCTTAAATTGAAGTTGGAAATCAATAACCATTCGGGGTATAAGAATGCAAAAAATCTTTCTAATAACGTAAACGACATAAACAGGACTTTGTGACAAAAATAACCACCATTTTTTAGAGAATGAAGAGTTAATATGCTTTCTGCAACGTAATCGTATGCTCCTCCCCATCAGCAAACATTTCGCTTTTCACTCCCGCTACACACGCCAAGATTTCTTTGGGATTTCCTTGTTCATCACGAGGCAAGGGAATAAGTGGAGTAGTGATTTTATCAGGTTGAATGGCTTCTCCTCCATTCTGTACTTGACAGAGACAAACCCCACAAACTCCCCCTCCACACGCCAGTGGAATGGAAATTCCGTGCATTGCTGCCAATTCTTGAAAACTTTTTTCGTCTTGTGCAACAAAGCTTCCCAGTTCTTTTCCGGAAGGGTCTTTGATACTAACCGTTATAGACATTATACTACCTAGAGAGTTAAAAGGTTGATGATAATTTATCAAATTTTGGTACGAAAGTCAGTGTAAGGATTTTAAAAAGTTTTGCAAGACTTTAACGTAGTATTATTTGATACATATAAACAGGGTAGTGTATCTTGCATACTATGTACGTGAAACCAAAATGGAAAGACTAAAAGAAATGCTCACCACACAGGATTTTACACGATAGGATAAAAAATAATTACATATTTCTAGTAGTACAACAGTGTTTCATCTTCTGATAACAAAAATTTCTAAATTAAACAAAATTTGAATATTCTTTTGGCTATTTGGCAATCTCAACTTACTTATTTCAAAGTAAATTGCAAATGAAATTTTTCTTATCTTATTTTTAATTCAATATTTCCCATATTGACGTCTGATTTTTCTCAAGTTTTAAGTATATTGATTTATTAAAAAAAATCTCTTGACTTTACATATGGAGATTTTGTGTATTAGATGTCATAGCAATTCTTACCGACCAATCCGACTACACCAAAACCCGTAATTACTAGAACTCCATTTCCGCTTGCAATTCTGGATGAAATAGCTATACACTATACTAATTTGCAGGATATGTTCTGCAAGGGTGATAGCAAAAAGCGTATGGTTGTTGGTCTTTTCTCAGCTTTCTATCGTCATTATTTGTTGGCATCTTTTTTGATTTATTTTTACTACTTTCACGTCTATGGCTACAAAAAAACAACCAACACCTCCCTCTGCTGCCAAAAAAAGCAGTGCTTTTTCGCAGAAAAAGAAAAAATCTCTCACAACTTCCCCAGCAAAAGCAGGAGCAAAAAAAACAGAGAAAAAAGCTGCTCCAAAAGCTACAAGCAAACCTGTTGCAAAAACAGTTACAAAAACAGTTGCAAAAGCTCCAGCGAAATCTGCAAGCAAACCAAACGCTAAACCCGTTGCAAGGCCTACAGTGAAGCCTGTTGTAAAATTTGAAAAACCTACAGTGAAATCTGTCCAATTGGATACTTCTGAAGAAATTGCATTGGATAAACCTTCTCTGTCTACAGCAGAACTCTTATCTCCCAAAATTACCGTTGTCCCTTCTGTGAAACAGACCATTGCCGACGGAATATTTAAAGGATATCAGCAAGTGCAAGACAGAATTTTTCTCTCTAATCCTAAATCGTATGGAGAAATTCCTGATTTATTGGAACTGCAAAAAAAGGGATATAGAGATTTTTTGGAACTCTATTTGCCCAAACTATTTGATGATGTAAATCCTATTCGAGATATTGGAGGGAATAAGCTCAATGTGATGATTACTGATATTAAAGTGTCCGAACCCATCGAAAGTATCGAAACCTGCAAAAAAAAGGAATTGACCTATGGGGGGATTATTACTGCAAAAATTAAACTTGTCGAAATCATTGAAGATGAAACCAGCAAAAAAAAGTCTGAAAAAGTCCTCTTTTCCAAGCGTGCAAATGTAGGAATTCTCCCTATTATGACGCCTTCGGCGACTTATATTATCAATGGAGTAGAAAGAGTAGTGATTTCTCAGATTGTGCGTTCGTATGGAATTTTTTATGCGAAAAAGGAAGGAAGATACAGTTGTAAACTCATTCCTGAAAGCGGACCGTGGCTCGAAATTGATGTGGAGAAATTTGGAACAATTGTTGCGAGAATTAACAAATCGAGAAAATTCCCGATTACTGCGTTGTTCAGAATTTTCTGAATTGAAAAAGATGAAGAAATCAGAGCTTTTTTTCAGGAAAATTTCGAGGAAGAAGATATCAATTATATTGATATTACTCTCAAAAAAGATAAAGAAACCAAAGATGCCATTTCTGCTGCTGAATTTATCTACAATAAACTTCGTCCCGGAGAACTTATTGACCCGCAGTCAGCTTTGGACTATGTGAAAGCTCAATTTATGGACCCCAACAGAATTTATGTGGGACGTATTGCGAGAAGAAAAATCAATGCAAAACTCTGACTTCAAAAACCGTTAACTTCTGAGGAAGCGAATATCTTTGATGCTGAAGATTTACTTGCGACGATTAAGTATTTGGTGAATTTGTCAAATAATAAAAAAGGATATTACATTGATGATAGCGACCATCTTTCAAATAAAAGAGTGAGAACTACCGGAGAAATCCTTTTCTCTCATTTGCAACCAGTGATAAGAAAATTTGTGAAATCTGTAGGAGGAAAGCTCTCTGTCCTCAACCTCGAAAATCCTATCAAAATTACCGATTTGGTGAACTTCAAAATGCTGGACAATGCTATCAAATCGTTTTTTGCGACCAGTCAGCTTTCTCAATTTGTAGACCAAATCAACCCGCTTTCGGAGATTGAACACAAAAGAAGAATTACCGCTCTCGGCCCTGGAGGACTGAAACGTGAAACAGCAAAATTTGAAGTGCGTGATGTACATCCTTCACATTATGGAAGGATTTGTCCTATCGAAACGCCAGAAGGACAAAATATTGGACTGGTAGTACACCAAGCCTTGTATAGTAGAATAAATGCGGAAGGATTTTTGGAAACGCCAGCTCTTAAAATTTTCCGTGAAGTCGACGCGAAAAAAAGCCAATTGGTGAACAGAATTGCTGACCGTGATATTTTTGAACTGGATGCAAAAGGAAATCCCACTACAAAGCTGCTAGTAGCTGAAGATACGTATATCGACGAAAAAGCAGCCATAGAGCTGGAAAAGCATTATGGGAAAACCAAAACTCCTATCAAAGTCAAACCGTTCTTTACGGACGAAATTGAATACATTTCTCCAGAAAGAGACGAAAAAACGGTGATTGCTGATGCGACTAGCCCAATTGATGAATTTAATAATATTAGAGCAAAAAGAGTTGCAGCGAGACATTATACGGAAATGGAAACCTTCCATATCAATGATGTGACGCATATGGACGTTAATCTTTCTCAGATTTTTTCTCCTAATGTGTCTATTATCCCGTTTGTAGACCATAACGATGCAGTGCGTGCTTCTATTGCAACTTCTCAGCAGAGACAAGCACTTCCTTTATTGAAAAATGATGCTCCTTATGTGGGGACAGGACAGGAAAGAGAAATTGTGAAAATGACCAATGCGGTGATTATGGCAGAAGATGATGGAGAAGTGATTTATGTAGATGGAAAAAGAGTAAAAGTAAAATATAAAACTGGCACCAAAGAATACGAACTGATTACCTTTTTAAAGTCCAATCACAAAACGGCAATTGTGCAAGTTCCTCGTGTATCTCTAGGACAAAAAGTACAGAAAGGAGACTTATTGGCAGAAGGACCTTCTTCTGTGGGAGGAGAAATCGCTCTGGGACGTTCACTGCGTGTAGCATTTATGCCGTGGAAAGGATACAATTATGAAGATGCGATTGTGATTTCTCAGAGACTGGTGAAAGATGACGAACTAACTTCGATGCACATAGAAGAACACGAAATTGAAGTAGCTGATACAAAACTTGGCCCTGAAGAAACCACGAATGACATTCCGGGAATTGCCCTTGCAAAACTGAATAATTTGGATGAAGAAGGAATTATCAGAATTGGTTCTATTGTCAAAGGAGGAGATATTTTGATTGGAAAAATTACTCCAAAATCTGAAGGAGAACTCACTCCAGAAGAAAAGCTCATTCAGGCTATCTTTGGGGATAAATCCAAAAATGTGAAAGATACCTCACTCTATCTCCCTTCCGGAAGTGAAGGAAAAGTGATTGATGTGGTCATCCTTGACGCGAAAAAAGGAGACAATTTGATGGCAGGCGTACGTAAAAAAATTAAAGTCTATGTTGCTACCACCAGAAAAATAGAAATCTGAGATAAACTCGCAGGAAAACACGGAAATAAGGGTATCGTTGCTATCGTCGTTCCTGAAGAAGATATGCCGTATTCCGCAGATGGACAGAGCGTTGATGTTGTGCTCAATACGTTGGGAGTAATCTCTCGTATGAACCTTGGTCAGCTTTTTGAAGCCCAATTATCATTGCTGGCAAAAGAACTGGGAGTAAAATTTGCTGTTCCCACCTTTGGAGACTTTGGACTAGAACAAATTATCCAATTAGCAGAAAAAACCTGACTTTCCGACAAGTTGAGAACTGTCCTTTACGATGGACAAACCGGAGAACAGTTCGACCAACCAGCAACCGTTGGATATATGCATATTTTGAAACTCGTACATATGGTAGAGGATAAAATTCACGCCCGCTCCGTAGGACCTTATTCATTGATTACTCAGCAACCTTTAGGTGGAAAATCCAGACAAGGAGGACAGAGATTTGGAGAGATGGAAGTTTGGGCATTGGAAGCGTATTCTGCGGTATACACCTTGCAAGAAATGCTGACGGTGAAATCTGATGATGTCCAAGGAAGAAATAAATTGTACGAAAGTATCATCAAAGGACAAAAACCAAAAACTGGACAATTGCCAGAATCCTTTAATCTGGTAACATATCTCTTCCGTGGAATTGGACAGAATATTCAGCCACTGACTGCTGATGAAATGGAAAGAGTTCACGAAGAAAGAATTGCTAAAGTCAAATCACTCGGACTTTCTGGACTGATGAGCACTTCATTAAATGCGTTAACGGAAGTGGAAGAATGAACGGATATAGATGTAGGAGAAGAAAAGGAAGAAGTATTTGATAAAGTAGTAGAAGATTTGGAAGAATTTGGACAATTGGAGTAGAAAAGAGATTTCGGAGCCCCTGCAAGATTGTGGGGGTTTCAAAAAATTCTATAATTAAAAAAAAAGTTTGTTCCAGAGCATTAGTATACAAAAAAAAATCAAAATGCGAATCTTTTTACCTCTTTACATTAACTCCTATGAAAAGAATTATCATTACAGGTGGAAGTGACTGATTAGGACTTGAATTTATCAAATGTTGCCTTAAGGAAGGAATACAAGTCATCAATCTGAGTAGACATAAACCAAATATTGATAATATATATTATTCATCTTGAAACTGACCTTACAGACGAAAAGTCAATCCTTGCTTCAATCAGCCTTATCAAACAAAAATATCAGACTTTTGATGCTCTTATCAACTGTGCAGGAATAATGAGCATTCAGGAAGCTAATGCAATTAGTTATGATGAACTGGAAACTTTGATGAAAATAAATACACTCGCTCCGATTTTTCTTACTTCTCAACTCTTTGACCTTATCAAAACAAATAAAGCGGATATTCTCAATGTAGGATCTACGGTCGGAACAAAAGCCTATCCAAGCCAAGAAGCGTATGGTGCTTCCAAACGAGCTTTAAGAGGGATAAGTCAAAACCTACAACTTGAGCTTGCTGAAACTAAATGTAGAGTAATTCAATTTAACCCGTGAGGTATGAATACTAGAATTCGTGAAAAGGTTGACTGACAAAAAATAGAACATCCTGATGAACGAATGAACCCTCGTGATATTGCAGAAGTAATGATGTATCTTCTAAAACTCCCAAAACAAGTAGAAGTTAGCGAAATTCTTATCAATAGAAAAAAATAAATCTGACTTTTACCCTTTTAAATTCTCCTATCAATGAAACGATATGCTATCAGTGGTTCGTGGAGAACCTATAATAATGATTACTTCTCAACTAAAAAGAGTTGCCGAACTTGCACCAGAAAGTGTTATTGATACGTATGCAACACCATATGAAGAAGCAAATACAGAAAGTTATTATGCGAGAAATACAAAAATTATAGAAAATGCTGATGAACTATATGCTTTCCTAGTAAATGGAAGTAAAGGAGTTCAAGATGCTATAGATAAAGCAAAGGAATTATGAAAACCTGTTCACATCAAAAGTTACGGGATTACTAACTAAAGATATCAATAAGAAACATCAACATACATTAAGAGAAGAATTGAGTAATACACCATGTATGTACATCTAGTATAACAGTGAGTTTTTCTATGTAATCTTGCTAAATAAAGTCTAAGTACCGCATTAAAAGATTCTACAGTGTAAGTTTCTGTTTTATTTGCTGTATGTAATAATCGAGGGATAAATTCTTCATAGGCTTTTAAATGATCTGTACATACTTTTTTGTATAAATTCCTTCTAATTGTTATCCATAATCTTTTTCCTATTTCTTTTGTTCTATCTCCGATGATAAAATCAATCTTTTATGGATGGAGAAATAAATACTTATTTCTATACATTTTTATCATAATTTTAAGTCGTAATATCTATATTAGCAATTCCAAAATAGGACTTTTTTTTTAACAAGAAAACCATACACTATGCGTTATCATTTTTTGAAAAATTTTACTAATATTTGGAAATCTTATGATTTATTATCAAGACACTTATTGTTATTATTTCTGGAAACCGTCGGGAATAGCATCCACCTTTGGGAAGCAGTTTTCTTTTTTGGATAAATTATTGGAGCAGAAAGAAAAAAGCTGAATTGTTCAGTCGTTATTCGCTTTTTTTGGGAAAGAAGAAGAATTGGGATTGCTCAATCGTTTGGATAATGAAACGTCAGGATTATTGTATTTTGCCAAAACCCCTCGTGTGTTTCACCAATTTAAGACTTTACAGGCTTCGAGTCAGCTTTATAAATATTATGTTGCTGAAGTGTATGGCGATATGTCGTTTTTGGTTGCTTCGTCTCAGCAAGGGGTGATGGGAGAAGCGATATATACAGTGAGGTTTCCAATGGTTCATCATAAGTACGCTGTTGAACGTATGGTGGCGATTAGAAGTCCTCGCGACCTTTTGAAGGCAAAGGGATTTCCTCGTTCGGTGATGACAGAAATTTTGGAAGTGCAAGTGCTGAAAGATAAGGGGACGTCTATAGTGTTGGTGCGTATTCATAAGGGGTTTCGTCATCAAATCAGGGTGCATTTAGCGACGTTGGGATATCCGATTTGTGGAGATTATTTGTATGCTAAATCTAAACATACACAATATGATAAACTTCAGCTTTTTTCTATTGGATTGGAAACATTGGTATAATATACGCTATTTTTTTATAAAAAATCACTTGAATTTTTTTTTTGGACTCCTATGATGCTAGTGGGTACAGTTGTTTTACTTTCTTTTTTTTTGGAGATGGAGGGATTGATAGATGTGACTACCTGAATTAGTGGTAGAGGACTTGTGTTTGGAATTTTTGCGGGATTAGGAATTTTGGGAATAATTGCTTCCTGTTTTCTCGTAGTGGTAAAAGTTATTTGAATACGGATGGTGTTTGAAAAAGCAACACTTCCGTGATGGGGGATACTCATTCCCGTGTATAATATTTATCTTATGTTTAAGCTCGCTAAAAGGCCTGTAGCGTGGACACGGTGGATACTTTTTCCGCCAGTCTTGGTTATTTTGCTTATCATAGCTCAATTTGATATCGCTAAACTGTTTGGAAAGTCTGAAGTGTTTGGAATTTGATTATGGTTGTTCCCTTGGATTTTCTATCCTGTTCTTGCATTTGGAGATGCCAATTATGATTCTGAAGAATAGGAGTTGGTGAGTGGGAATTATCGAGAAAAAATTGGTTATAACACTTTACCTTATTGATAAAAGAGCGTAATTAAAAGAACATAATGCTGAAAATTCACTAATTCATAGAATTAGTGAATTTTTTCACAATAGGAGTGAATTTTTGTGAAAAAAATGATAAAAATTCACTGTTTCAGTGAAATAGTGAATTAAAATTTGCTTTTTTTTGGAGTTTGGAGTATAATAGAACATATTCACAAAGAGAGTGAATTTTATTCACTAAAGTAGTGAATACTACAATCTTCCATATTTAATTCTCTGAAATTCCTCAATGCATCCTTGATTTACCCTCTGAACTTCCATCAAACAGCAAGGACGAACTCAAAAACAGTTTGCATTTTTGGTTTGAAAGAAAGTAAGTGAAATCAATGAACTTATCAAAGGAAAGAGAAATATTACCATTCAGCGAGATTATCTACTTCATACGGTCCTTTGAACCCCTCTCAAATATTGGATAAATCTTCAAAGAGATTACGACTATGACCTTTTCCTCGCTTCACTCTCTACCGAGCAACCAGCAGAACACACCCAGCAACCAGCAGAACAATCAGAGGAGCAACATTCCAATCAAGGGCGAAGCCCTGACACAACTGAGCAAGGGGCACCGCCCCTTGACTCCATCACGGACGTTTCCATCAGTGAACCAGAAAATAATTCCATAAATACTACGGATGACAGATCTCTTGACTCCACCATAGATGATAAGCAGGAACAACTCCTCCAAGAAAAACAACAAATTTTCAAAGACTTTTAACTATCCAAAAATTCTTTCCAGATAATTTTTTTCCAAAAAAAACATTTGCATTTCTCATACAAAAACATATACATTTCAACGAACGATTATCTTTTACTCTTTCCCTTTTACTTATGTACGAGAAATACTGCATTTCAAGCCAAAACATTCTCATTAAAAGAATTGATATATATATGCATAATTTTTTCAATATTAGGTAAAAAACAAAAAATACATACATTTGTCAAGATATTCCTTTCTGATATAGTGGGAATTTTTTTATATTTTTCTTTTTATTGCGATGAAAAAAACACAACGAAGAGAGTCATTCAAACGATGGCTGGTAAAATCAGTAACAAGCGGTCTTATTTTTGTGAGTACTGTGCTTATGTGAGGAGGTCTGATTCTGTACGCATTAACCTTAGGAGAATGACAAGGATTAGATGCCTTCAGGTCGTGAAACAACGCTAACACGTTAACTGCAGACAATTGGGATGAATTAGTACACTATGTACAGGTACACGACGCGGTACTATGAGGTCTTTTACTCAAATTAAATGAAACCTTTTCCGGTATCCAAAGTAATGGTGGGATCACCATTGGAGGTGGGGAGGTGTATTATCAGGGCAGTAAAGTAGACGCAGTATGTGGAGCAGCTAACGGAGGAGGATTTACCTCCATTCCAACGTTCAATTTATGCTTAGCAGGAAGTTTGAGTGGGGGAATTGTTGCAGGGACAAATGTATGGACACGGACTTGCAAAGGGGTCAATAGTGGAGAGAAAGCAGACTGTTTTGCCAATCAAGTGCTTCCTGATACGCCATCTGTACCCACGACACCTACGACAGGATATCCGTGATGTAATGCTAATGATATTACATTAACCAGAGGATCAGAGAGCTATACCATAGCAGCGTGTAATGTGGGAGCAACTACTGCAGGGATAGGAGCTATATCATATGGAGACTATTATGAATGGGGAAAAAACTCACCGTTCTGAACAAGTTGAGCTATTGGTGATTGGAGTATAAGTTCGTCGGCTAGACGTTGACCTTGTGCAGAGGGGTATCATGTACCGAGTAAAGAAGAATGGCAATGATTGGTGTATGTGTATTTACAGAATAAATGAGTGTCTAGTTATTCTAGAGGTAGCACTTATTCGTGGTCATCATCTCAGACTTTAAATACCTTTATGAATGACTTAAAATTGCCACTGGCTGGGAGCCGCAACAGCAGTTCTTCTACTGTGTACAATCAGGGTAGCCGCGGGTACTATCGGTCATCCTGTCCGGACAGTTCCAATACCGCCCACTTTCTGCACTTCTATTCGTTCAACGTCAATCCGGGCAGTACCGACTTCAATCGCTACTACGGACACTCAGTACGCTGTTTTAGGGACTCTTAGTTGGACGGAGTTGACGGGCGGGAGTCCTCCGCTTCAGCGGAGTTGCCCATCGTTCGGTGATGTCAGGGCTTCGCCCTTAGTTGGGTGTTGAATACTTCCTTCAGAAGGAGGTAGGGGATTCAGGAATAGGTGAGCTATTTCATCGTCTATGTTTTCGTTTCATTTCCCATCTTGTTCGCAAGGGGTTGTAAACTCTTGTTCCTTCCCCTGTTTTTCCTTCTGTTTCTCTTTGATAGAGGAGCTTGCATCTCATTGGACCTGATGATATCGTGGGCTGTTCAAGTATAGTGTTCAAGGGGTTGCATCTTCTTAAAAAATTCCCCTTGATTTTCTCTTCCAAAAAATTATAACATTGTCAATAATAAATACAAAACAAATTATAAATCCATAGACAACCTTTTAAATCCCCTCACTACCTACCCAAAATCTTCAGCAATCTTCTGAAATCCTCTGAAATCTTCAGTAATCCTCAAAAAAACCTTTTTATTCTCTCTTTCTTTCACAAATGATAAAGTACCTTTTATGACTGCTTTCTACTCTGCTTACCCTTCTTTTGGGAACCGCAGTACTAGCAGACGACCTCACCGGAACCTTGACAACTCCCGACACCGCTTCTTACCGTGTCCAAGTCCTCAATCTTCCCTTGCTCCAAGAAGCAAACAAAACCTTCAATTTTACCCTTTCCATCACTTCTCGCTTTTCCGGAGAAGCCCAAAATGCGACCTTGTTCGTTGATGATTGCGGTACCGACCTTGCCGTATATTACCAAGGACGCGTCAGAATGAGTATCCCGCTCACCCTTTCCCCACAAGGAAAACACGAATTCCCTTTGACCATTTATAGAGATTCCAACGAAGAATGTATTTTGACCTTCCGCTTACTTAACGAAGAAAAAACCCTTCTCGCCTCCACTCAAGTAGGCGTTCTTCCTCAGTGTCCAGCCCAAAGAGCTAAAAAGCCGATTGATGAAGGACTAGACTATACGCTTCCAGAAATTCTCGAACTCCAACCTTCTTCCCCCATCAATCCACCAAAATCATCAGCAATCTTCTGAAATCCTCCGAAATCTTCTGAAATCTTGTCTTCTGCAACCCTGCTCACTTCCACGACAGATGAATTGAATACTGCATTCAATCTCCTAGTAGACAAAGGCTTGCTAACCACGGGCGACAAAGCCAACCTTTCTCAGCCATTAACGAGACTTGAAGCAGCAAAATTCTTTGTCAATATCGCTCTTGCAAATGACCTTCCTCGCGACACCAAAAAAAACTGTACCTTCCCAGATATGCAAGGAGCATCTGCTGAAGATATCGCGATTGCACAGCTCGCTTGTCAATTTAACATTATGGGAGTGAACCCCGATTATACCCCTTTAGACGAGTTTATGCCAAATCTCACCATCCCGAGCGAACAGCTTATGACAGCTTTTTCTCGCCTAATGTGGAGAAACCTCTACGAGATGCCAGAAAGCGGGGAGTATTACGAATTGCATATCAATACAATGCTTAATCTCGGATTGATAGACCAAAAAGTAATAAATGCTGACTCTTCATTAGCAGATTTTGTCCTTATCACGGCGAGAGCCCTCGACCAAAAACAACTCACCATCGAAACCATAGAACTGATTGACCTTGAATGTGGAACTGGTGATGATACCACAGCAACCTGCAACCTTAAAAACGAAAAACAACGCAAATTTTGGCTTTGGTAGAGCTTTTATATACCGTTTTTATACCGTATTCTTATTACAATGGAACAATCAAAAATAATTGAAACATCTAAAAGATATATATATGCTCTTAAAAAGACTCAAAATTTGACAACTACTGAATTACAGCAATCATTAGAAGAAAGGAAAGAGCTTTATCGAAATGATAAGGACTTTGTATATGCTATGACAATATTAAATGATGAAAAAAAATATCTCATAAGTCAATGAAAAACTCCAGAAGAAGCAGAACAAATAGTGTATGAAGACCAAGCAATGTATCAAATCCTCCAAGAGCAAGAAGAAAAAAATAAAGTTACACAAGAGCTTGTGGCATTAGTTGCAGGAAATACAGAAGCAGAAAAAGAAATGAGAAACATATGCGGAAGCTATTCTTTATCAGAGCTTTTGCAAGTAAAAGATGCAATACAAGTTGATGGAGACGATTTTGTAATTGGTGGGAAAGTGAAATTTAGAAAAATGTTTGAAATATCAGGAAAAGTAAAAAAACAGGAAAAACAATATTCTGATACAGATAGAAGTAAATATATTGATAAAGAATATCGTAAAATACAATATCAAGATATGTATCAGACTTGGGAACTTTTAAAGGAAATGTTAAAACCTTTTAAAATACGTGAAAACAATTTGTGGAAAAGATGGAAAGAAGAATGAGACAATTATTATGACAAACGAAAAGAATGTTATTGGGGATATGGATTTCTCTATCCATTATGTATAAAACTTGGAATGCCAAAGGGAAATAGTGCTTCCATAGAAGATACAAGTTTTTACTTTACTATTCAAAATCCAGACAATCCAGAAGAAAATATTGAATTAGTAATCAATAGTTCGTATTGAAATATACAGTATTGTAATTGTAATGAGAGCTTTCCTCCATTTTGTTTAGAAGCATATCAGAAATAAATACGAGACTTCTGGATAGAGATGCTAAAGCAGCATAAAAAATCCCAAATAAAAAGCTCACTTTAACAATCTGTACACCACAGCATACACTTTTTCCAATAATCAATAATTGTACAGTCTACTATACAAAACCCTCTCGCTGGTGGGAGAGTTTTTTGCTACTACTATAACGTACACTTACACAAAACCAATAAAAAGTTGATATTGTTTAAGTACACTTACACAAAAACTATTGATTTTCAATATTGTTTAACTATACATAATTCATACCATTTATTTCTTTTTCTGTACTAATGCAACTTGACGTAATTATAGAGAGCAAAAAACTCCTCTCTCAATCCATCAAACCTAGACCCTATTACTATGATAAACTCTCTCTTGCCCTTGCAACACAGCAAATTGTAGTTATTCAATGACAAAGAAGAGTAGGGAAAAGTTCTTTAGCACTTGGTTATCTCCAACATATCGCCATCCCTTCCCAACAGATTTTTTTTCTCAATAAAGAGGTAGATGTCCAAAATACTATCAAAAATGCTACAGATTTACAAGAAGTTTTTCAAACCTATATCCAAAAATTTGGTGAACCAACGTATCTCGTTATTGATGAAATTCAAGATATTATTGACCGAGAAAGGTTCATCAGAGCTATCTACGTAATGAAAAAATATCACATTATTATTACCGGCTCAAATGCCCATTTACTATCAGGAGAATTGGCAACGTATTTGAGTGGAAGATATGTATCTTTAGAAGTCTATCCTTTGTGATACGATGAATATTTAACCTTTACTCAACAAGAAAAAAATGCTGACACCTTCAATACCTATATGCAATTTGGAGGAATGCCTGAATTGATACATATCCAAAATCCAGAAGGGAAAAGACAATATCTTACAGGTATTATGAATACTATTTTTGTGAAAGATATCGTAAAAAGATATGCTATTAAAGATGTATCTTATCTGGAAAAAGTGGTTGCATTTCTTGCGGATATTATTGGAAATGAAAGCTCTCTGAGAAATATCTACAATAGTTCCAAACAGTATTGATGGGGAGAAGCCTCTTCTTTGGTTAAATTAGCAAACTATATTCAAATGTTGCAAATACCCTATATGGTGCATAAAGTCCCCAGATATGATATTCACGGAAAAAGACTTTTAGAACACAATGAAAAATACTTTTTTAACGATATAGGACTCAGAAACATCATCAAACTCAATGAAGATTTAGATAAAGGAAAATTATTAGAAAATATAGTGTTTCTTCATCTCAAAGTAAAAGGATACAAAGTATATGTTGGAAATTACTACGGAAAAGAAATTGATTTTATTGCACAAAAGGACACTACAATCATCTATATCCAAGTAGCTTGGAGTATACAACAAGAAAAGACGCAACAAAGAGAATTTGATAATCTTCTACAAATAAAAGATAACTATCCTAAATATGTCATCAGTACGGATACTACCTTTTGAAAATCATATTATGGTATCCAAACAGTACACGTGATTGACTTTCTCACTACATTTGCATAAATTGTTCCAAACTTTATCTATTTTCTCAATCTAATGAAAAAAAAGCAGAAAAAAAACATCGCAATGGCTTGATGAGGAACAGGTGGACACGTTTTTCCTATTCGTTCCCTCCTCGAAACCCTCTTTTCCACTCCTTCCTACGCTTCCCAAGTCGACAATGTCTACTGGTTTGGTTCTGTCAACTCACTTGAACAGCAAACCGCTTCTTCCTTCATCTCCACCCATTCTTCCGCTTCAGCTTCTTTTCCTGCTCTCCATTTTCAATCCATTCTCTCTGGCAAATTCCGCAGAGAAAAATCCATTTCCGCATTCCTCAAAAATCTAAAAGACTGCTTTTTTTTTCTCTTCTGACTTCTTCAGTCGCTTCGATATTTGCACTATTACCATATTGATGTCGTGTTTTGCAAAGGCGGATATGTCGCTTTACCCGTTGTTTTCGCTTCCCGCCTGCTTCGCATTCCCCTCATTGTCCACGAAAGCGATGTCCACCCTTGACTTGTCAATCGTATCGCGTCCCGCTATGCTTCCCGCGTTTTCACCGGTTTCGATAAGGTGCTTCCTCATTCTCACACCGTTGGACAAATTTTGAGTGATGAACTGCTCCCTACTTCCACCCAAACGCTTCTCCCGCTTCCAAGCTCCACTTCACAGCCTATGGTGTTCATTATGGGCGGTTCTCAAGGTTCTCGCACGCTCTACGAAACCTTTGCTCAGTTGCTCCAAACCAATCCGACCATTTCCACCAGCTTTTTGTTTTTCATTTCTCTGGGAAAACGCAACGACCACCTCAAAAGCCTCTTCCCTCAACCCAATGTCCATACCTTTGATTTTCTCACCCAAAAAGAAATGGGGGAGTTGTACAGGATTTCGGACATTTGCCTGGGTCGTGGCGGGACGACATCGCTCGCCGAACAGAAACTTTTCAACATCAAATCCCTCATCGTTCCTATCCCTCGAACCCACGACCAAATGGACAATGCCAAATGGTTCGTTCATCACCACGACGACATCTTGCTTGACCAGACTTCTCCTACCTTTCTTACCGATATGGAAACCGCTTTCTTTTCACTCCTTCACTACAAAAAGCCCCCCCTTCACCACAATCTTTCCACCAAAATCCAACAGGCAAAAAAGCTGATTTGGGAAGCGTTACTGGCAACATAATTTTATCAAAAATTCTCTTGAAATATAGTATAAAATGCATATATTTCAAACAAGCCTTTATCATTAACTCTATCCCTATGGAAAACACCATCAACCTCACCGAAGAAACAGAAAAAGGAGAAATTGTTTTCTTCCAACCTGATACTACTTCTAAAATTCTGGTACATATAGAAAATGATACTGTACGACTACCTCAAGCAGGAATGGCGGAACTTTTTCAAACCAAACCCCAGAATATTACGATGCATATCAAAAATATTTATAAAGAAAATGAATTGAACAGAATGTGAACTTGTAAGGATTTTTTACAAGTTCAATATGAGGGTAAAAGAGCAATAAAAAGGAATATCTCTCATTATAATTTAGATGTCATCATCTCCGTAGGATATCGTATCAAATCGCCCAGAGGCACAATGTTTCGTATTCGGGCAATGCAAGTTATCAAAGACTATATGTTTAAAGGCATAGCTATTCATAAGCGTATCGAAAGACTAGAATATCGTATAAGTAAAAATGAAGAAAAGCTAGATTTTTTCATAGAACAAACTCTTCCCGCCAAAGAAGGAATTTTTTATGAAGGGCAAGTGTTTGATGCTTACTCTTTCGTAGCAAATCTCATAAAATCTGCCAAACAAAGAACCATTGTATTTGATAATTATATAGATGAAAGTGTGCTACTTCTCTTTTCCAAACGTGAAAAAGGAGTGAGTGCCACCATATATACCGCAAACATTTCTCCAGCATTACAAAACGACATCCAAAAATATAATGCACAATATCCCGCCATTACCGTGAAAATCCATCAACATAATCACGACCGCTTTCTCATCATAGATGACGAAATATATCATATTGGTGCAAGTATCAAAGATGTAGGAAAAAAACTTTTCGCATTTTCCAAAATGGAAATAAAAGCTGATGAATTCCTAAAGTTTCTGCAATAATTTTGTTTACATCAACCTATTGTTACAAAAAAGTTTTTTCCTCTTGTTTTTTTCTTTAAGAAAGATATACTGAAAGTGATGAATATATATATCACTTATTTATTTCCTTTCCCCTATCCAAATGCACGACCTCACCTATCGACAAGAGAAAATTCAACAGAAAAGAAAGCAGACTCCTTTTCGCGATTTTGTAATGGAAATCGCAACTTGGTTTCCTGCGGTATTTCATCGTAATGGAACATTTGTATCTAGGTATCCCAATACTCCTAGATGTGATAGCCTTTCTACGTATAATGACTTCTTTGATACTGCTCCAAAGCAGACCTTAGATGTCTATAAGGAACTTACTTTTGGAGAACACCTTCAAAAACTCCGAAACAAAATCCCCAAACCAAATCTTGTAAACTTTTGAGGGACAGAAAATGCTGAATATGCCGATAGTGCGTGGCTTTGTAAAAATGTATACTTGAGTACAACCATAGTGATTGACTGCCAAAATGTCTTATATTCCAATAACGTAAAAGAAAATAGTAATGATATTCATAATAGTTTAATGACTCGGAACAACAATTCCAATATTTATATGTCCAGAGGAATACTCAATTCTTCCAATATTTTTTATTCTTCCTATATCAATAATTCGTACGAATTACGATTTTGTCGCAATATGACAGGCTGTCAAGAATGTATCAACTGCGATAATTTAGACAACAAATCCTATTGTATAGATAATATTCAGCTTTCTAAAGAAGAATATGTAGAAAAGAAAAAACTCTTCCTCAAAAATAAATCAGCTTTTGAAAAAAACTATCTCCATATCATAGAAACCTCAGGAAAAGAAGGATATTATCTCGCTTCTGAAAAATGTTCGTGAGGTTTTATTGTGCAATGTAGCGAAGTTACAAATGGGTATTATACTTGTAATGTAAACAAAGGAAGAAATCTGATTTTAGTAGGTGGTAGTGGAAATAATGAACATTGTTATGACCTCTTCAGTGGTGCAAGTACGACTAATGATTATTTGTATGGTTGTGTATCTTTAGGAGGAGGTTCTTCCCATATTTATTGTAGTGCTCACATTCTAAAAGGAAATAATATATACTACTCTTATTTAATGAGAGAATGTAGTTATTGTCTCTGATGTATCGGATTGACTAACAAATCCTACTGCATCTTCAACAAACAATACACCAAAGAAGAACGACACGCCAAAGTCGACGAAATCTTCACTCAAATGGAAAACGACGGCACGCTTTGACAATTCTTCCCCGCAAC
>JAISMG010000022.1 GCA_031276875.1 Candidatus Peribacteria bacterium
GAAAGATAACCTTAATGTCTGGATTCTTCCCCCGCAGGACTGCGGGGTCAGAATGACCATTACTGGTGGGATTGATGAATACCATAGAGAAAAATTTGCTATATGATGTTATTTGGACAGCAGTGATAGTGCTATTTTTGATGGTGAGATGTTTCATAGTAGCATTGTATGATTATGCACCGTAATTGCAATAAGAATATGCTGTTTTTACGTTTTGTAGACTTCTAATGCTTTGGTGAATTCTTCCGCACCGGGAGGCATTGTAGCGGTGGTAAAGATGGAAGGGCTGTATTCAATGAGGAGTGCTGCACCATTCATAATATAATTTCTACGCTGGGTTTGACATTGTGTTGTAGGAGACTTACAGGTAAACCATTGATTTAGTTCAGACCTTCTATTTGCCATTACGTTGTTGATAAGTCCGTCTCCGATAGCAATTCCTTTGATGTGGAGATTTCCTTTGGTACATCGGGAAGGATTGTTTAGGTTGTTATTAAATGAAACATTTATAGAATAAAATCCTCCTTTAGCATAATAAATTCCTTTCAAAGTTTGGGTAGCAGTACAACTAGCACTTCCATCAAAAGTGATTTTCCCATTGGTGAGCAACATCATATTATGATGAAGGTTTCCTTTGATGGTGGTATCTCCTATGGTTTGAATGATGGTGAAAGGCTTATTATATACAGTATTCGTTCCTTCAATCTTCAAATTTCCATCTACAAAATAAATATTTTTTCCCGGTACTTTTTTTACTGAAACCCCATTAGCAACAGTTCCTAAGGTTGTGGAGTTGACTTTTACTGCTAGTTTAGAGTATTTGGAAATAAAAGCGTTCATTGCATTAATGATTTGTGGCGTATTGTTATATTCTTTGTCGTTGACAGCTAAAATATTATTTAAGAACGAAGTATAATTTACTCTAGTTCAATCTGCGTACATATAGAACTTGTCTAAGTCAGTAGTAGTTTTTTTGATAGTTCCTGAAGGTGTTTTTTGGATGGTGTAAGGTTTAGTCACAGAAAAGTCCACCTCACAGATTCTAGGATACGGCTTTTGTTGTATTCGTTGACCATCAACACATTGTAGGTATTGTACTTCATCTAAAGAAAGTTTGTATTCTCCGAACGTATCAATGGGTTGAGCTTTTACTAATTTTCGCCCATTTTGTGTGGTAAACCAGTCTCTCCAGTCTCTTGCACTAGTATTTCCAAAATTATCTATGACGAAGACAGATGACCTGAAAGCATATCCTCTAGTATTGTTGATACTGTAAGAAGTAAATTTATTGTTATTGAGAAAACTTTTGATTAAATTAGACTTCTCCCAGTCATATTGTATATCAGTTCCTTTAGTGAAACAAGGTACTTCAATTTCATAAATACTATCGCCTTTAGATTGCATCTCTTTCCCATTATACACTTTAAATACACATACCATTGCATTGAGAGCGATATCACCATCGCTTCCACAGGAATTTCCTGGGAGATTTTTATAAGCGTCTAATGCTTCACTATACTGATATCTTTCAGCTTCTACATATTTATCACTTCAAATTTTTTCAATATTTCGATAGAATGGGAGCAGTTCTCCTTTGTTGATGGAGAGAGAACCATTATTGACATTGAAGCAGGCAATAGGTTTTACTAGTCCAATGTCTTTGTCATCAACTATTTTACAGTTTTTACACATAGCGTTGTTGTAGTTACCGTTTGCACGGGATGCAATGTTTGCATTATTAAGATTACAGTTTTTAGACCTATCATAACAATCACAATCTTCCCACATTTCAGCAACTCCATCTCCACAGTATCCAATATCTTGTCTACCATCTCTTTCAATGGTGATGGTATTTGTACAGTTTCTTCCGTTTTTGTCAGAAGATTTACCATCTACTCTACAAGTGATAGTATAATTGCGAGAATTTGCATTATTTCAAAGACTATAGGAACATCTTTGGGATAATGAATTTGTACTATGAGCTGTATGTATAGCTCCATTTCCACAATCTATTTCAATAATGCCTGCATTTTCTCTGTTAGAAGTTGCACATGTGACGCTGGTACTTCCATCTCCTAAAGTATTTGCCCATATGGTGGTAGGGCTAACGCTTGGAGTAGTACAATATTGTTGCTCTCTGGCTTGTACATCTGCTTTATCACAATTAAGAGAACTAAAAGGCTGAGCTCACCACTGAGGAAAGTCTATATGAGTGATACAAGCAAAATTGGTATGTATTCCTGTTGTTTCCACTTTGGCTTTAAAGTCAACAGATATGCTACTATTTGGTTGGAGCGTTTTAGTATAATTTCCCCAAATGAGTTGATTATTTGTTTTGCTAAAAGTAAATCCATCAGAGCTTTGATTGATATAACTTATAACATTATTAGCTGGTAAGGTATCGGTAATGGTAAAACCACTTATTGGAAGTTTGCTAGTATTGGTAATTGTTAAGGTGAATGTAACAATATCTCCTACCTTTACTTCAGAGTTATCTACTCTTTTTTCTATCTTAAGAGAAGGCTGAGTAGTAGTGTAGAGTACTTGGCTACATTCTGTTTTGGTTGTATGGAAGATACAGGCTTTATTAAGAGTACTATCTGTATGTGTATCTAACACTTTCCCCGTTAAGATAAGGTATCCAGAGCTATGAGGAGGAAGTGTCATATCAGTATATTCTTCTATCCGTATAGTACCAGAAGAATATCCTGTATGAGTATAACTGATAGTCGGCGTATAAACAAATTGACTACTTTCTAGTTTGAGATTTTGTGGTAAAAGGTCTTTTAAGATAACTCAGGTTGCTGTTCCACTTCCATTATTTCCAAAAGTAATTTTGTATCCTACGAGGTCATAGGTGTGATATACTTTATTTCCCTTTGTTCCATCTATAAAGGTTTTATTGATTCGAAGATTAGGTTGCTGTGGGGTAATGGTTTTAGTAGCGGAACATTGAGCAGGTGCAGTTCCTGCTTGTCCATTACATTTCCACGTTCGTCCTGTAGGAGTGGAAATAAAGTCAGAAATAGTTGCAGGGGAAGTACAGAGATTATTACTTGATGATAGAACATCAAAGGTTTGTCCGTTATAGGTGCTATTACAAGTTGGTTGTTGTAAGGTGACGGTTTGACAGGTAGAAGAACAGGTAGAGCCTGGTTGTCCATTTTGAGCTCAGAGGTCACATTGTTCGTTTCCTTTTAATGATGCATTAATATTGCTAGAGGAGGTTTCTGTTCCATTATCAACAATTCCATCTCCACATCGTGCTACATAAATATTATAACATTCATTGTCTTCCGTGAAGTATGTTGGAACCAATGACTGATTATTTATGGATGGAAAATGTAAACCTTTTCCTGTATTTCCTACTGTCCCATTTGGCAACATATATTGTAAATTTTGAGATAAGGTTACTATACCATCACCTCCTTGCTTAATTTCTTTCATTCTACCTATATGGTATACAATTTGTGCTGCTAGACTATTTCTACTATTTGAATGATTAATGATACTAGTACCCTGAGAATTATTTTGCTGTATTACCATTATTTCTGAATACCCTGCAGGTTTAATTAAAGATTTGTAAGCAAATCAGCCATCTGGTAATATAAATGAAAGTGCATTATAAGGATTATATATTTGTATATAACTTTTGGATGTAATAATTCTATAATTTGTATTGGTAGTCCCTCCTAAAACATCATGAAAATATTTCATAGGACCATTTTGATAAAATACAATAGATTCTTGTACCTGACAAGATGTTTGAGGTGACTGGAGAGGAGTATTCATCGTGATGTTCTCTCCGAATGAGAATCCTATATAAATGATTCATCCAAGTAAGGAAATGATTAATTTTTTCATTATAATTTGTATATCAAATAAAAATTATTTTACTCTGGATCTGGCGAAGGATTTGCGTCCCTATTGGGATTTCATCATTCTTCTGTATAGCCAGGATCTGTATATGTTTCTTCTTCTGTAAAACCAGGATCTGTATATGTTTCTTCCTCATTTTTTGTATTTTTCCATCCAGCTACTGCTCCTGCTACGAAATGCTTCTCTTTTAAAGATACGTTTCTCACTACATCAGTAGTGACAACGGATACTCCTTGACTACCTCCTCATAAATTATTGACAATAGATGAACTTTTTTCTTTATATTGAATTTCTTGGAATTCTCAAGTGTATTTTATGTCAATAGGGGACATCATAATAGCCTCGTTAATACAGTCTGCGAAAAATCCTAAATTAAAGTCTGCTGATAAAGTGATTTTTTGCTCTTTCCCATTTACAGTGAGAGTAATTTCTTTTCCCTCTACTAGTGCATCTATAATATCTTGGTCGCTAATAGTAGTATTAAATGCTCCATCAATTTCTTTCATGGTATCAATGATTTTGTCTTTCGTTTGAGCAAACGTGTTATAGGCTTTATCAAAGTTTTGTAAATTCTCTAAGAAATACTTTTTGGTTTGTTTTTCAATAATGTTATCGCTCGTTTCTTTTACCATTAGAGGACTAGAGATAAATTTTTCCTGATGACCTGCACCATCTCCCTGATATCCAAAGACAAGAGCAGTGTAACCATCTTTTGCTTCAGCATTATCAAAAGGATAATTGAGTTGTTGTTGTAATTTTTTCTTTTTATCTATCAGCTCCTTAAAAGCATCATTTCCACCTGCTTGTTTAAATTGAGTTTCATTTTTAAGCCTGCGTTCAAAAGAAGAAGCTCTATAGTTTATAATTTCGTTAATATCTGCCATCATCCAATAGAGTCTTGCTTTTGCATTATTTGCAGTATTATAAGGGCTTGGACGGGTTGGTGGATATCCTAATAATTTAGCTATCTCTACCCAAGTAGCACTAGATGTTCCATCAGTATTTTTTCAATCAGCAGTTTCATCTATTCTTGTCTTTAATAATGCTTTTTGTGTAGGATTCCATCCAAGTGAATTAGCTAATCATTCTGCATTTTTTAGCATTTCATCTTTTTCTGTTTGTTCAAATCTTTCTCCTACCTGTTTAAATTCAGTAGCATCTACTCTAGAGAGAGCTGCATAAAGAAAATTTACATTTCATCTTAACATTTCTTTGCTTGGATTTGTACTATCAAATTTTTGTAATGCATCAGTTAAGCCTTGTGATTGAGGAGTATGACGAGATAAAAAATCTTTTATTTCTACTGCTATTGTTTCGTGCTGACCATCTTTTACTGCTTTATAAATCTTTTGTTTTAATGCACCACCATTCTTTTTTCTCATAGCTAACAAAACTGGCGTAGAATCTGGCGAACTAAAATAACTTAATACCTCTGCATCTTGAGAGTCTTTCAATGCTTTAGCTTCTACTTTTTCTTCTTTTGTTACAATATTTCATAATTCTTCTTTTCCATAGGCAATTTCAAATGATTGAGAACCAGTAGTTTGTGGAGTAGTATGTATTTGATATGGTCATTCTTGATACGTCCCATTTTGCGTTTTGTCCAACATTCTTTTGATACTTATTTTTGAAAAAGATTGTATGTTGTCTATTTCTGGAGTTTTGAACGATGAAGATCAAGAGAGAGATGGAATACGAAGTGTGTAAGCATTATTTCTTTCTATTATTTCAATCTTATCAATATCTATTGGAAAATTCGGGTCATTGAAAAATGTTTTTGCTTCTGTAAAGTTTTTTCTGATATTGGTTAATAACCTATTTCTCAATACTTCATTACCTAAAACATTGTCTGTCAATTCCATAGGTTTAACTCCAAGCTTTTGTTGTGCATCTTCCATACGAATTTTCCATAGTGCAGAATTCCTATTAAAAAGTTGAAAATCAGCATCTGAAAGATGCTCTGTGTTTTTTACTCCTAATGAACCAATAATGAGGTGAGTTTGTTTTGTTGTGTCTCCTGAGTGAATATGAAAAGCAACAGGAAAGAAATCTGGTACTATTATTGAGTCTCCTTCTGTAAGAATATATGGCTTAAGTTCCGGTAAAAGATGAAGATTTAATTTAGTTAAAATACTTTTATGAATTTTTACTACTCCTCTGCTTTCATCTTGTTCTATATAAGTAGCAGATGGTTGTGTTTCTTCAGGATTTCCTTCTTCAGGAGTTTGTGTTGTGGCATTATAATCATTTAATACTTCATTTAATCTTTTTGCTAATGTACCAAATGTTTGATCTTGGATTTTTTTTGCTCCATATCCATATTGAAATCTTTCATTTGCTTTTTCTTGGCTTTTAGAATCCACATTCCATTGTTCGTTTTTATATCGTGTAAATTTTAATCCTCCTGTTACAGGGATATAGGACATTCCCAATATTATTCCTATAGAAGCTCAAGACAAATGAAATCCGTTGAGAAATCCTTTTTTTAGGTTAGTGGTATTTTGGTTTGCCCATATATTTGCAAATTGTTCAGCTTTTGCTGCAATGATAGCATTTCTTGCTTGGCTTTGTCTTTGTAGTAGACTTTGTCCTTCCAATACTTTTCCCTGTGAAATTACTTTATCTTCTCCTCCGACTTTTAGTTTGTTTTCAAAAGGTTTTAATAAATTAAAGAGATCATGTGCAAAATAACTTATATTTTTTTTATCTTTAACGTTATTAAATTGTTTATTTAATGTATTGAAGATAGTATCATACTTTACTTCTCACGAAGGAGGTATCATATCATTTATAAATTTTGTAAGGTCATCTTTTATGATGTTCATTTCTTCTTGTATTCCTTTTTGTTTGTCTCTATTCCATACTCAATTAATTCAAAGATTAGTAAGTGTCCCTGTAAAAATTACTCCTGCTTGCTTTAATGCTTTTGGATCTAACGTGCCTTTCATCTTTTTTATTCCATATTCTTTCAAAAATCCTATCGACATCCAAGGACCAGCGAAAAGTTGGCCAGAAGTGCTTACTCCTGCTCCACCTCCTGCAACATACACCATTTCCCACTTTTTTCATAAGTCTTTGGAACCAGCTAAATTTACTCCTATTCCTAACATTCCTGTGTTGTTTCATTGACCATCATTAGCTATTCAGAGAGTAGGAGTTAGATTGAGTGAATTTATTCGTCCTTTTGTATTTTTGGTTAACCAAGCATTGATTTTTTCAGAAGTAATATTTGCACCTATTCCAACTCATTGTTTGACCGTTTTGCTTTTATCGTGTTGCATAATATTTCCATTTTGATCTTTTGTAATGTTTTCAAAATTTTCTTGTAATCTAGAATACATTGCTCCCACGATATTTATTTTTATTGCTTTAAGATTTTCCGGTTTATTTTTTTCTAAATCTTGCAAAGATTGTTGTAATTCAGGAGAAGTTAAAGTTTGTAATGTTTCTTTTTCTTCTTGTTCCTCTGGAGTAAGGTCATCTTTTTTTTCTAATTCAGCTAGTCTTTTTTTATTGTCATCTAATATTTCTCTTGTTTCTGTTAAAAATTCGCTATATGCTCCTTCAATTCTTCCCTCAATAGTTGCATCTACGCCTTCTGGTAGTTGAGGGATTTCAGGTGAAGAGGTAAGAACTTCTATATTATCTATTTGGACTACTTCAGTTTGAGCTGATGCTTGGGCTTGTTCTTTCTCTAATACAACTTGTTCTTCAGTTTGTGCCCAATTATCCCCTTCAATAAAGACTTGTTTAATGTGTTCACCTGACCCTCTAAGGACATTTTGAAATACTTCCAAAAGATTTGGATACTCTTTAAAATTTTTGATTAATTCCTCAGGAGACATATCTTTTAGTACCTTATTCCCATTTTCTTCAGTATAAAATCTTCTTTCGACCAATTTTAAATTATCAGCATATCTTCCTTGAACAGAATGTTCCATTGCCTTAACAATATTTTTTATAATTGCTTTACTTAAAGCAGGGTCATCAAGAGAGGTTCCTATTCCTTGTTCTAAATATAATAATCTTTTGGCATCTATATAAGCATTTGTCACTTGAAGTTCTGAAAATGCTTCTTTAGCTTTAGTATCTAAAGCAGTATTGTTGTCTAAATTTGCAATAAGATGAATTAAAGTATTTTCTGCATTAGTGAGAGATTTAGAAAGTTCCTGAGTATCAATACTATGTAATTGTTTCTGACTCATAGCAAGGTGTTGTTCAGAAATTCCAGTTCTATCTGCATCAGAAGTTTCTCTAAAAAAAGATAAAAATACTGAATGTAACACACTACCGACTGATATTCAATCTGCTTGTATCTCACTATATGCGTCAAAATAGATTTTTGCAAATTTTTCTAACGCATGACCTTCTTTTCTTTTTTCTTTACCTTTTTTCCAAGCATATCCACCATTTGTTGTTTGAACATTTTTAAGAATTTTTTCTTGTCGTTTTTCTACAGTGGTAGGTCTAGGTTTTTCTTGTCGTAATTTATCCATTAAGCGGATAGCAGATGGTCCATTAATTTTAGTTTTTATGTCTTTTAGATTTTCAAAAAGTTTTCGTAATTCTTTTTGTTTCTTTTCCTCAAGTTTATCTATATCCACATCTTTTTTATATTCTTTTATTAATAGTTGCAGTGCTTTTTTTTGATTTTTGGGAAGTTTTTCATAACTTTCTAAAGATAAATCTCAAATTTGCTCGTATTCCGTTTTTTGATATTCTCCTGTAGTTGTGCTTTGTAAACTACTTTGTTGTTGTGCTTCTAAATTTTGTATAAAAGTATTTATTTCAGTTTCTGTGTGTTGTTGAAGAAAATCTGGGCTTTTTATCGCTCTATCTAAAGCCTGTTGAGTTGTTTTTAATCTTTTTAATTCTTCTTGTTTACCTTTTTTGATTGTCATACGAGAGGATCTATAGTCTGTTATGCTTTTGTCTGAGTAGTCTTTTTTATTTTTTTGTTGTTGAATGATTGTTTCTGTTTGTGTATCCCAATTATAAATTTCGTTTTCTAATGCTTCTATTTTTCTTTTGTTATCCCCAATTTTTTTATTAAGTATATCTCTATTACTTGTTGTT
This sequence comes from Candidatus Peribacteria bacterium, assembly GCA_031276875.1. Taxonomy (GTDB): domain Bacteria; phylum Patescibacteriota; class Gracilibacteria; order Absconditabacterales; family Absconditicoccaceae; genus UBA3291. The sequence continues at coordinate 8,956 of JAISMG010000022.1, forward strand.
ACTTGTTGTAATGTTTGTAAATTTTCCCATTCGTTTGTAAACTCTTTCTCCGTTGTTTCAAATTCTTTTTCGGTCTTTGTTATAACATCATCTGTCATTTGTTCAGGTTTTTGTTTTAATTTTTCATATGCTTGTATGGTTGTATCAATTAATGTCGTTTGTTCAGTAGAAACTCTGGTTTTTAGCTCATTTAAGCGATGTATTTCGGCAGTGATATCGTTTTCAAGTCCATTTCGTATTTGAAGTTTTTCTTGTATTTTTAATTCTTCTTGTTTTCATTGTAAGTATTCTTTCAATGCTGTTAAAGTTTTTGGTCAAATTTTTCCATCAATATCTCCGTCAGACATTCCAATAGTTTTTTGAAAATCTTGAAATTGCCCTTGCCTTTTATTTTCCTCTTTCTCTTGTATTGTATTGATAAGTTCAGCTTTAGGTTCAACGTTTGGATATTTTTTAAAGATATCTTGTACTTTTTTTAATCGTCAAGTTAACTGTTCCGTTTCAAAAGCTTCAACTTTTGTTTTCAAATTTTCTTCTTCTTTCTGTGCCCATCCGATTACAGCCTGAATTTCTGTATCTTTATCTTCTTGTAATTTAATAATTTCGAGAAGGTAGTTGTTCCATACTGTAACTTTAAAATGTAACTTCTCATCTCATGTTCTTGCATCTAGTGTTTTTACATTATCATCATCCTTTATCCAATTTTTAAAATCTGTCAAAATTTTGGATTTATCAAATGTGTTTTGATTTTGATACATATTTCCATTTTTTGCAAATGTTCCAAAAGCCTGAAAAATATTTTCTAAATCTTGATTAAATAACGGGAGAAGTTGTGTATCTGTTGGAGCATCTTCTTTTATATCTAAAATATTATATAACATTTCTCTCAAAAGTACATCTGATGTTTCAGTGTTTTTTATTTCCAACTGTTTCCTTGTAATGTCTTTAATCAAGTCTGGATTCCCCATCTTTGTATAACTTATAAAATAAATCTTTATCTAAGTATACTCCAAAATAAAAGAAAATGCAAAAAAATAACAATCCAATGAAAATATTGTGATTGCTATTTATGTGTTTTATGATATAATATATTTATTTCTTTTTTTCTTTTTGAGGTATCACGCGTAATTCTTTAGAAGTATAACGTATATCATAGGTTCCCTTTCCCAATTTAAGAATTTGGTCTTTTTTTGCTTCTGTTCCTAAAGATATGCTACTTCCTTTTAATGTAAATGCTATTGATTGTTTTTTATTGTCTCCATCTAAAATATTTTTTGTCAAAGTAAAGGAATTCCCGGCTAAATTAAATTCCTTTCGTCCCTCTACAGAAAAGGTATCACTTCCTAATGTTCCTGCAGCCATTTTATTGAGTTCTACTTTGTCTATACCATCATCATATTTGACAGGGAGTTCATACACCTGCTTCATCCCTTCTAGGAAAGTTTTCATTTTCTGGATAATTTCAAGTATTTCAGGAGGAGTGCTCTCTATCAACGTTATGCCGGATTTTTCGTCTACTGAAAGCTTGTAATATTTCCCATTAAAAATTGCACCTTCAAGAGATTGTTTCCCAGTTGGAAATTTTTCCTTAAACAAGGCATCAAATTTTGTCCTTAAATCATTTTGAGAAATGCCTAATGTAGTATATCCATTACTAATTGCATCTGGTAATTTGTCATAAAAATGAGAGGCTTTTACATCTACATTGTTCTTGTTTGTTTCTACTTTGTATCCTGTATCTTTATCATAATTGACCTTTAAGTTTCCTATGGTTTGTTTGGTAGTTATATCCATAAAATTTACTTGAGTGGGATTGCTCTCTGGTGTTGCATCTACTTTGACTATATTTCTATTATTGAGTGCAAGCGTAGTTGCGACAGGTCCAGAAAATGTAAGATATTTGTAATCTTTTACCTTTTCACGACTCTTTTTGGTATCAATTTCTAAATAAGGCTGATTATCTCCAGGTGAAATAGAAATATCTGTTTTCAATTTTTTCCCATTACTCACGACAGTAGATGATACTGCTGTCCCATATTCATCCAATGTGGTGAGATTATCAGGTTTTTCTGCTTCCCCTTGAGGATACATTGTCATAGGTAAAGCACTTTCTCCTATTTTATCATTCAGATTAGTGATAAATCCTTGTACTAAACTTATATCTGTTTTGGTAAAATCATAGTAAAATTCTTTAGGAGCGGTAGCTTGTATTTCTCTCCAATTTCTTGTAGTTAAAGTAGGATATTTATCGGGTGTACCGGTATAGGCACCATTGAGCGTTTTCATTGTGAGTGAAAATCCTTCAGTAATCCAAGAGGTTATTTCCCCCAAAACCTTCTCATCAAAGGAAAGACTTATGTTCCCATTTTTATCGTGAGTAAGTTTTGCAGTAAATTCTTTTCCTAAAAGAGAAACTGGAAAATCTTGTGTAGCAGGATCAGGAAGAAGAGTAATATTTTCACTATTAAATTTCCATTGTACTGATCAGACTTTTTTCATTCCTCATTGCGTATCTTGGATGATGATGTCTCTGGTATGAGTATCCAAATTATCGCCCTGTGTCTCTACCTGTGTATCCAAGAGGAAAGAATTCTGCAAGATAGTAGAGAGTTTTGTTTCGAGGTGTTTCATAGGTGGCGGTAAGTTATCAACCTTCAATCACTCTGGATTACAAGAAAACTGTCTTTGACGTAAGTTATTGTGGATTTTCTCTTTTGTTTTTTCTTTGTCATAGCTTATACTGGCATTTTCTTTTTTTACTTCTTTACTAGGGATACCTTTAATTTCAAAAGCCATCAATCCATTGAGCAAAAGATGATTTTTTTCTATGCTTCTCGTCCACTGACTAGCACCAAAATTTGGCATTCTTTCCAGAGATACGACTACCGCAGTTCCGTCAGCTCTATTGGTTTCTTTGATGTGAAACGCTGTAGTTAATGAGGTAATTTTTTCATCAAAGTCACTTCCTGAACCTTTCATTTTTCCTATGACTAGATATTCATTTCCTTGATTTGTGTTTTTTACTAAATGTATACGTTCTACTTCAAAAGGGTGACCATTAACTTCTAATAATTTTGTAAATTTCTCTTTTGTTTGTTCTAGGACATTGTCTTTTAATTCTTCCATTGCTTTTGTGATACCTTTAAAGAGTTCCTCCTCTTCCGTTTTTGTTTCTGTTTTTGTTTCTGTTTTTGTTTCTGTTTCTGTTTTTGTTTCTGTTTTTGCTTCTGTTTTTGTTTCTTTTATCAAGTCATAAATAGCATTACGAAAAATAGCAAAAGTAACGTCTTTATTTTGAGAGGATAAATTCTTTAATAAGGTTTCTTTGTTGTCTCTTGTCCGTTTTACAAAATATTGAAGAATATTTTGTGTTTCAGAAGGTTTAAAACTCTTAAATGCATTAGAATTCAGAAATTCTGCATATATATATGAAAAATCTTTTTTCAGATTGGCGTCAGCAGTTGGTACTTTGGTAGCCTCATCTGTTTTGCCTAATAGTTTCTTTAGAAGATTTTTTGTTTCTCCATCTGGGAGTTTGTTAATTTGTTCTTGAGGTTGTTTAGGGGTTTCATCCTGAAACTCAGGGGAGTAATTAAGTGCCATTTTTGTAGAAAACAAGATGATAAATGTTATCTAAAGTATATTCATAACATACAAAAAAAGCAAAAAATTCTGAATATTTATCTGCTTTTTAAATACTATTTTTACTAATTTGTGATATAGTATGTCTTTTCTGGAAAAATCTCTTGAAAATCCTTTCTGGCTTTGTATAGTATCTACTGTTGCTGACGTAGTTCAGTCGGTAGAACGTCCCGCAGTACTGCGGGAAGATAACCTGTTCAATCTTGTTTTAAAGAAACTTAATGCTGACGTAGTTCAGTCGGTAGAACGCACCCATGGTAAGGGTGAGGTCACCGGTTCAATCCCGGTCGTCAGCTCCATACAGATTTAATCCAAGCTAGATTATCCAATACAATCTGGCTTTTTTTGTATACTAAAAATCGAGCTATGTGCTTTGCCAGAGTATGCATATAACATATCAACTGCTAGTTTTTGTTTTTAATAAAAATTTACACGTTTATTGATTTCTTCTGCGATTTCTTCTATCAGGGGAACATTAACGAGTGCTGTCTTTTTTTTCCTTTCTTTTTTCTGTATCAATGTTTTCCGTGTCTTAACTAATATTCTCGTTCTCTCTTATACCAATGAATGATTGGCATCACTAAGAAGTTTAGTAAATAAAAGTTTGGCTATTTTTATCTTACTAATTAGTAGTGCATTTTGCATTATAATTTTTTTGGATAAAAAATTACTTGAAAAAGAGAAAGAAAAAGTTATTAGTGAACTGAACAATGCTTATTATACGTGAAATCCTATCCCATACCCTGAATAATAATGCAGAACGTGAACAGCGGATGATTTTTATTTCTGCATTTCGTTAGAGTAATGTCCTTTCCAAATGGAACCATCTCAATAAATCTCGATATATATATCACCAT